>NZ_CP169555.1:623868-935802 GCF_041951745.1 Aeromicrobium sp. CTD01-1L150 | reverse complement strand
GGCCGGGGACACCCGCGTGGTGGCGGTCGACGGCCCCAGCGGCTCCGGCAAGACGACCCTGGCCCGACGCCTGGCACATCTGCTGGACTGCCAGACGATCCACATGGACGACCTCTACCCAGGCTGGGACGGGCTGGCCGAGGCACCCGGGCTGCTCGTCGACCAGGTCCTGCACCCGCTCTCACAGGCAGAGCCCGCCTCCTACCGACGCTGGGACTGGCACGCCCACCAGTGGGCGGAGTCGCACCCGGTGGCACCCGAGCCCGTGCTGCTCATCGAGGGAGTCGGCAGCGCCGCCCTCCGCTGCGCCCCCTACCTCTCGCTGATCGTGTGGATCGAGGCCCCTCGCGAGGAACGCATGCGTCGCGGCCTCGAGCGCGACGGCGAGACGTACCGCCCCCACTGGGAACGCTGGGCCCGGCAGGAGCAGGAGCTGTTCGCCGCCGACCACACCCGCGAACGCGCCGACCTGGTCGTCGACGGGTTCCCGTCCGTCGCACACGACCCTGACACGCAGGTCGTCCTGACGTCCTGACCCCGGTCCGGCGGGCCGTACCCGGCACCCGTCGCGGCTGTGGCATCATGGACGCTGCTGCACGCAGCACGCGGACGTAACTCAATGGCTAGAGTCCCTGCCTTCCAAGCAGGAGGTTGCGAGTTCGAATCTCGTCGTCCGCTCCAGCAACGAACTGGCTCGTCCACCGGGACGGGCCAGTTCTGTATCTCGGGCACTCCGACAGTCAGTCGTCGCGGCTCAACACCAGGACGGCCCGGTCGTCGTCATGCACCGGCACCTGGTCGATGACCCGGCGGGCCAGTCCGTCGACGCCACGGGTCATGGCCTCCTGCGCCACACCCCGGAGCCAGTCGACCCCCTCGTCGATGTCCCGGTCGCGGGTCTCCACGATGCCGTCGGTGTAGAACAGCAGGGCCTCCCCCGGTGCCAGCGTCCCGACCGTCCGGTCGAACTGCGGACGCGGCAGGAGCCCGAGCGCGACTCCTCGCGCGGAGTCGGCCACCCACTCGTCGTGGTTCCAGCGCAGCGCCGGCGGATGACCGGCACTGATGATCGAGTAGGAGCCGGACTGCAGGTTCGCGATGACGTGCACGGCCGTCGCGAACCCCTCCTCCCAGTCCTGCCGCAGCAGGTAGTCGTTGGCCGCCGCGAACAGTCCCAACGGCGGCAGCGAGCCGATCAGCCCACCCAACGCGCCTGCCAGCTGGAGTGACTGCGTCCCGGCCGCCACCCCCTTGCCGCAGACGTCGACGAGGATCATCTCCAACGTCGCCTTGTCGTCGGAGAGGTCTGCGACGAGGAAGTCGCCGGAGAACTTCGCGCCCCCCGCAGACTTCATGGCCGACTGCGAGCGCCACCCGAGCGGCAGGGGTGGCACCACACCCTGGGCCTGGAGCCGGTCGTTGAGGTCGACGAGCATCGCCTCGCCCAACGGTCCGGGCAGGCCGCTACGACGTCGACGGGCCTCGAACAACAAGATGGCGGCCACGAGGGCGAGCGTGACGATCGAGCTGACTCGTCCCGGCGACGTCCCCTCCTCGAGGGTGCGGATCGTGGTGGTCACCACCACGGCCACGGCCACCACGAAGACGAGGACCCACAGCGGCCGGTACCGCAGCGTCAACGACCCGAGCAGGAGCGGGACGACGAACGTGACGGCCGGGAAGGCTCCGTAGACGACGATGGAGCCCACCAGGATGGCGATGCTCATGGCGATCAGCACCGAGAGGACCGCCACCTGGCCCTCCGTGGTCCCGGTGCGCCAGCGGATGAACCTCTGATCGATGTACGCGACAGCGCTGGGCATCACGCGTCGCAGGATCATTCGATCAGCGTATCGGTGTCCTGACACCTCGGACACCAGAACAGGTTGCGCCCTCCGAGCACGTCGGCGGCGACCGGCGTACCGCACACCCGGCACCCCTCACCGGCCCGCCGGTACACATAGGAACGGCGCTCCTGCGAGCGCCTCCCGGGCTCGTCGGCCCGACGCAGCGTCTCGATCCGGCCGGTCCGCACACCGCGACGCATCAGGGCACGCAGGTCATCCCACATCGCCAGCCAGACCTCGTGCGGCAGGTCGCGACCGGGCAGGTACGGGTGGACCCCGTGCCGGAACAACAGCTCGGCCCGGTAGACGTTCCCGACGCCCGCCACGACCGTCTGGTCCATGAGCAGCGACGCGATCGACGTCCGCGACCGGGAGATGCGGCGCCAGGCACGCTCGGGGTCAGCGCCACGACGCAGAGGGGCGGGGCCGAGCCGCGCCAGCAAGGCGTCCACCTCCTCGGGCAGCATCAGCTCGCAGGTGTTCGGGCCGCGCAGGTCACCGACCATCTCACCGCCCACGACCCGCCAACGCACCTGGCCGACGGGTGCCGGCACGTCATCGACCACGGTCTCGAACCGGAAGGTGCCGTACAGGCCGAGATGGACGTGCACCTGGCCGTCGATCCCGTCGAACCCGACCAGCAGGTGCTTGCCCCAGGCCTGTGCCGACGTCAGGATGTGCCCGTCGAGCAGTGCCGCCGTCTCAGCGAACCGCCCCTGAGGACTGGAGGACCGGACGGCCTGCCCGGCCAGGGTGCGCCGCACCGTCGAGGCGAGACGGTGCAGCGTGTGACCCTCAGGCAAGCTCGCCGGTCGTCTCGTACGCCGCCAGCAGGTCGAGGCGTCGCTGGTGACGGTCCTGCCCGCTGAACGGTGTCGTCAGGAAGGCCTCGACGATGGCGATGGCCTCCTGCTCGGAGTGCATCCGACTGCCGACGGAGACCACCTGGGCGTCGTTGTGCTCACGGGCCAGACGTGCGGTCTCGATGCTCCAGGCGAGTGCCGCGCGGGCACCCTGGACCTTGTTGGCGGCGATCTGCTCACCGTTGCCCGAGCCGCCGATGACGACGGCCAGCGACCCCGGCTCGTCCACGGTCGCCCGCGCGGCGGCGATGCAGAACGGCGGGTAGTCATCGAGCGCGTCGTACTCGTGGGCACCGTGGTCGACCGGCTCGTGGCCGTTGGCCTCCAGCCACTCGACGAGGCGGTTCTTCAGCTCGAATCCGGCGTGATCAGTACCCAGGTGAACGCGCATGCCGTCAGTCTTGCAGAACGCAGACGCCTGACGTCATGGAGTCCGGGCCATCGGCCCCTCACTGATGACGTGCCCGCGCCCGCAGGGAGTCGAGCCACGCCCCGACGGAGACCACGAGCTCCCGGGCGGCGTCGAAGCGTTCGGGCTGACGCCAGAAGGAGTGCACCATCCCGAGGGCGCGGTGCCCCGTCACCTCGACTCCGGCGTCGGCGAGGGCCACGGCCAGCTGCTCACCCTGGTCTCGCAGGATGTCGTGCTCGCAGGTGACCACGTGGGTGGGCGGGAAGCCAGCGAGGTTCGGTGCGCGCAAGACGCTGACCTCGGCCAGCTCGCCGGCATCTCCGGGTGCGTACACCTGCCACATCCACTCCATCGTCGCGCGCACCAGCGCTGCGTTCTCCAGGTCCGCCGGCAGCTCGGCACGACGATCGGTGGGCGGATAGAGCAGCGCCAGGGCGTCAAGAAGCCGCGGCTCGCGCACCGTGAGCCCGGCGAGCAGGTTGGCACCGGCGGAGTCGCCGATGCCGGGAACCCATCCGGTGTCGACGCGCAGCGTCCGTCCCTCCTCACGCAGCCAGCGGGC
Organism: Aeromicrobium sp. CTD01-1L150; assembly: GCF_041951745.1. GTDB lineage: Bacteria > Actinomycetota > Actinomycetes > Propionibacteriales > Nocardioidaceae > Aeromicrobium. The sequence continues at coordinate 932,118 of NZ_CP169555.1, read as the reverse complement.
CGCACGCTCAAGGTCGTCGAGCCCCGCCGGATGTGGGTGCTCGGGAGCGAGCCGGTAGTCGACCGACAGCAGCGCCCAGCCCGTCACGTGCGCGAGATGACGACAGAACGCGTCGTGGGTCTCGAGGTCGTGGAACACCCACCCGCCGCCGTGGACGTAGAGCGCGGCAGGGGCACCGAGACGGGGGCGGTAGAGGCGACACGGCACTGAGTCGGCGTCCACGTCGGCCACGTGGTCAAGCCCCACCCGGGGCCCGGCGAGCGCCAGCTCTCGGGCCGCGGCTCGTGTCGCCACGACCTCGTCCAACGACGCCGGAGGTCCGGCAGGCTCCCCCAGCTCCTCGAGGAGCGCACGGGACTGAGGATGCAGTGCCATGCGACCAAGATTAGGTGGTCCCTGCCATGCCGCGAACAGGACCGTCGCGCGCCAGCATGTCTCTGCCCACAGGTTCGGATCAGTCTCTGGTGGGTGTCGGTGGGGTCGTCTAGTATTGGAACACAACAGCGATTCAAGGATTCCTTGATCGAGAGGGGATGTGTTTCCGTTGGCGGCGCCGGTGCTGGAGGCCACTGCTTCTGTGGTGGACAAGCTCGCGCGGGTGCATGAGGTCCTGGGCTCGATCGAGACCTCTGAGTTCACAGGATTGAGTGGGTCGCAGCAGCGTGAAGCGGCGACCTCGCTGTCTCGCCTGGAGGCGAGGGTGACGGCCTACAAGCTGGCCGCGGTGGCGGCGGTCGAGTCCTCGGGTGAGGCGCGGCGGCAGGGGGCGACGTCGACGGCGTCGATGTTGTCGAACGACTTCGGTGGCGATCGTCGTGGTGCGTGTGGCACGGTCCGGCGGGCCAAGAAGATCGAGCAGACACCCCAGTCCCATGAAGCCATGGCCCAAGGCCGGTTGAGTGCCAAGCAGGCGCGGGTGATCGAGAAAGCCCTTGACCTCCTCCCCGAAGAGACGCCCAAAAATGCTCGGGAGGCGTGTGAGACACAGCTGGTCGAGGACGCACCCCGGATGGATCTACGGCAGCTCCAACGACAGGCCGACCGTGTGGTGGGTTCCTTCATCAGACCCGAGAGCGTCGATGAGGGTGAGAACGACATCGTCCAGGCACGCGAGCAGCGTGCCTGGAACACTGCGGAGTTCTGGATGGGCGCCCCGATCGATGGGACCGTCAAGGGCGGGTTCACGATCCCCGAAGCCCAAGCCGCCCACCTGCGCGTGGCACTGGAAGCCTTGTGTGCCCCGCAGATCGAGATCACTGGACCAGGTGAAGCCTCCCGCGCCACCAGTGGGGTGTTGCTGGACGAACGGCCGTCTTATGGCCGTCGTCAGGGCTGGGCGTTCGCCCATTTGTGTGAGCTGCTGCCAGTCGACCGGTTGCCGGAGACCAACAATGTTGGTCCGATCATGACCGTCAACATCGACCACCAGACCCTGCTCGACCAGCTCAAGGTCGCCGTCTTGTCCACCGGAGAGACCCTCTCTGCCGGTCAGGCGCGGCGGATGGCGTGTGAGCACCGGATCCTTCCGGCGGTCTTCGGCGGAGACTCACTCCCCCTCGACCTCGGCAGAGACAAGCGCCTCTACACCCTTCACCAACGCCGGGCCTTAGAGCTCAGCCAGAAAGGTTGCGTCTTCCCTGGATGCGACAGGCCACCGGGATGGTGCGTCGTCCACCACGGCGGCGAGTCCTGGGCGGCCGGCGGCCAGACGGACTTGAAGGACGGAGTCCTGCTCTGCCCCCACCACCACCGGATCCTCCACACCGATGGGTGGGACGTGCACTTCACCACCGACGGCATCCCAGAACTCGTCCCACCCGCATCCCTGGACCCCAGACGCAGACCCCGCCGACACCGACGATTCCCATGACCCTCAGGAGAACTCTGCCCACCGTGGGCGCAGGAGGCGCCGGCTCGTTCCCCTCGCCGGAGGTGGTCAGGCGCCGTCAGTCGAAGATGGGATCGCGAGTACGGGTGCGCTTGAGCTCGAAGAAGCCGTCATACCCGGCCAGCAGACGGGCGCCGTCGAAGATACGTCCGGCGTCCTCGCCCTTGGGGGCCGGCGAGAGGACGGGCCCGAAGAACGCGACGCCGCCCACCGAGATGACCGGTGTGCCGACCTCCTGGCCGACACGGTCGATCCCGTCGGCATGGGAGGCACGCACCGCATCATCCAGCGAGACGTCGTCCGCCGCGGCCGCCAGCTCCACTGGCAGTCCGACCTCGGCCAGCACCTCCTCGTACAGGGTCGGCCCGAACTCACGACCACCGGGATGACGCGCGATGCCGATCGCCGTGTAGAAGTCACGCAGGGCCTGCTGACCGTGCTGCTGCTCCACCGCGATGGCCAGCCGGACCGGACCCCAGCCGACCTGGATCATCTCCCGGTACTCCTCAGGGACGTCCTTGTCCTCGTTGAGGACCGACAAGCTCATGACGTGGAAGACGGTGCGCACGTCACGGACCTTCTCCACCTCCAGCATCCAGCGCGACGTCAGCCACGCCCAGGGGCACAAGGGATCGAACCAGAAATCGACGGTCTCGGTCTCGGAGTCGCTCATGTCAAGGACCAACCGTGACCAGCAGACAGACATTCCCACCCAACACCCGGCATCTCGCCTGACGGTTCTCACACCTGCGCCGGGCGTGACGTGCGGACAGTGTTACGGAAAGAAGACATCCGGGGCGACCGGGACGAAACATGCCCTCCATAGCGTCGAGCCACTGCCCGCCACGAGAGCACCGGAGCACCCATGGCCATCGACGTCGACGCGCACCCACCCGCCACGTCCTCTCCCCCTGCCCCGCCGCAGGCCCGACGCACCGGGCGCTGGATCGAGCACTGGGACCCGGAGGACGAGCAGTTCTGGGCCTCCACCGGCCGGAGCGTGGCTCGCCGGAACCTCATCTGGTCGATCTTCGCCGAGCACCTCGGCTTCTCTATCTGGCTGCTCTGGAGCGTCGCCGCGACGTACCTCGCCTCGGCCGGTTTCTCCTTCACCCCTCAGCAGCTCTTCTGGCTGGTGGCCGCGCCCAACCTGGTCGGCTCCCTGCTCCGGCTCCCCTACACCTTCGCGGTCCCGAGGTTCGGTGCCCGCAACTGGACGGTGGTGAGCGCCCTGTTGCTGCTCGTGCCAACCGGCCTGTTCGCCTGGTTCGTGCAGCGACCCGACACGCCGTACTGGGTCTTCATCCTGATCGCAGCAACGGCCGGCGTCGGCGGTGGCAACTTCGCATCATCCATGGCCAGCATCAACTTCTTCTACCCCGCCGCCAAGAAGGGAGCCGCGCTCGGCCTCAACGCCGCCGGAGGCAACCTCGGCGTCTCACTGATCCAGCTCCTCCTTCCGGTCATCGTCGGCGGGGTCGGGCTGTTCGGCCTGGTCCAAGCCAGCGACCAGATCTCGCTGGAGCACGCCGCCTACGTGTGGGGCGCCCTCGTGCTCGTGGCAGCCGCCGGCGCCCATCTGTTCATGAACAACCTGTCCGTGGCGTCGTCGCGGCCACGCGAACAGCTGCGCTCGCTGCGCTACCGGCACACCTGGATCATGTCGTTCCTCTACGTCGGGACGTTCGGGTCGTTCATCGGTTTCTCCGCAGCCATGCCGCTGCTGATCAAGATCAACTTCTGGAACCAACCGCTGCCGACGGTCGAGGGGATCGGCATCAACGCCGCCTACTACGCCTTCCTCGGCGCGCTCATCGGATCCGTCACCCGGCCGCTCGGCGGGTGGCTCGCCGACCGCCTCGGCGGAGCACGCGTGACGGTGGCCTCGTTCGCCCTCATGGCCGTCGGCACCCTGACCGTGATGTACACCCTCTCCACCCTGGCACCGGTCCCCGCGATCGACCCCGAGACCGTCGATGCCGCGACGTTCACCCACCCCGATGCGGTGCTCGAGGCCGTGGAGGCCAACACCGACGTCTTCCCCTGGTTCCTCCTGGCCTTCCTGTTCGTCTTTGCCGCGTCAGGCATCGGAAACGGCTCGACCTACCGGATGATTCCCATCATCTGGAAGGTCCGTGCGGAGCAGGCCGGACCGGAGGGCTCAGACGTGCGAGCCCGGGCGCTGCTGAGCTCGACCCGCGAGGCCTCCGCGGTCCTGGGCATCGTGGGCGCCATCGGCGCAGTGGGAGGGTTCCTGGTGCCGATCACGTTCGGCTCACCCTGGATCAGTGATCCTGTGCAGGCCGTCCGGGTGGCCTTCGGAGTGTTCACCGCCTTCTACGTGGTGTGCCTGGCAGTGACCTGGATCTGCTACCTGCGGCCAGGGTCGGCGATGGCCCGCGCGAAGGTCTGACACGGTGACGGACACCCACTGCCCATACTGCGCCCTGCAGTGCGCCCAGCGGCTCGACGGCCATCCCCTGGTCGCCGAGCCGCGGGCGTTCCCCACCAACGATGGCGGCATGTGCCAGAAGGGGTGGACGTCCACCGAGCTGCTCCGTGCGCCGGACCGGTTGACCACGCCGCTGCGTCGCACCGACTCGGGGTTCGAGCCGGTGTCGTGGCCGGTCGCCCTCGACGCGATCGCTGATCGGGTGCGTGCGATCTCGGCGAAGCGCGGCCCCGATGCGATCGCGGTCTTCGGTGGCGGCGGACTCACCAACGAGAAGGCCTACCAGCTCGGCAAGTTCGCGCGCCTGGCACTGCGCACCAGGATGGTCGACTACAACGGACGCTTCTGCATGTCCTCCGCCGCGGCTGCCGCCAACCGCAGCCTCGGGATCGACCGCGGCCTGCCGTTCCCCCTGACCGACCTGCGCGACGCGGACGCGGTCCTCCTGCTGGGCAGCAACCTGGCCGACACGATGCCACCGTCGGTACAACATCTTGGCGAAGTGCGCGCCAAGGGCGGGCTGATCGTCGTCGACCCGCGACGCACCGCCACCGCCCAGCTGACCGATGACGGCGGCGGCGAGCACGTCCAGCCGATGCCGGGCACCGACCTCGTGCTGCTGCTCGGGCTCCTGCACGTCGTGCTCGGCGAGGAGCTGGCCGACACCCACTACCTCACACGTCGGGTCGACGGCCTCGACGCCGTGCGACGCAGCGTCGCCGAGTGGTGGCCGGAGCGGGTGGCATCCGCCACGGGCGTGCCGGAGACCCAGCTACGACGAGTGGCCCTGCGCCTGGCCGACGCCGCCCCGCACCGTGGCGGCCGGGGCGCCTTCGTGCTCACCGGCCGTGGCGTGGAGCAGCACACGGACGGCACAGCCACCGTCAGCGCTGCGATCTCACTCGCCCTCAGCCTCGGCCTCGCCGGTGCCGAGCGCGGCGGCTACGGCGCGATCACCGGCCAGGGGAACGGACAGGGCGGACGGGAGCACGGGCAGAAGGCCGACCAGCTTCCCGGGTACCGCTCCATCGAGGATCCAGCCGCTCGGGAGCATGTGGCCGCGGTCTGGGGCGTGGATCCGCGGGACATTCCCGGCGCCGGGGTCCCGGCCGTGCAACTGCTGAGGTCGTTGGGGACTCCCGACGGCGCCCAGGCACTGTTCGTGCACGGCTCGAACGTCGTGGTCAGCGCGCCCGATGCGACCGCCGTGCGTGAACGGCTGCGTTCCCTCGACCTGCTCGTCGTCTGCGACGTCGTCCCGTCCGAGACGGCCCGGCTGGCCGACTTCGTCCTACCGGTCAGCCAGTGGGCCGAGGAGGAGGGCACGATGACCAACCTGGAAGGACGTGTCCTGCGTCGGCGGCGGGCGGTGGCGCCACCCGGCGAGGTCCGCGACGAGCTCTGGATCTGGGCCGAGCTGGCCCGACGTCTGCAGGCGCCGTCGGTGTGGCCGACCGACGCCCGCGACGTCTTCGAGGAGCTGCGCCGTGCGAGCGCAGGAGGTCGCGCCGACTACGCAGGCATCGACTACGCACGCCTCGACGCCGGGGAGTCGCTGTACTGGCCCTGTCCCGATCCCGATCACCCGGGGACGCCCCGCCTGTTCAGGGACACCTTCCCGACGCAGACCGGTCGCGCGACGATGGTCCCGGTCCGGGCTCGCGGCCCCGCCGACGACGTCCGGGCCGACGCACCGGTCTACCTCGTGACCGGACGCCTGCTCGAGCACTACCAGTCCGGTGCGCAGACCCGCCGGGTCCCGCGCCTGAACAACCTGGCACCTTCCGCCCACGTCGAGATCCATCCCACGCTGGCTGACCGTCACGGCATCGAGGAGGAGGACGCGGTGCGGCTCACGTCGTCACGCGGCCAGATGACGGCACCGGCCCGCCTGAGCCGGGACATCCGGCCCGACACGGTGTTCGTGCCGTTCCACTTCGCCGACGCAGGGATGGTCAACGCACTCACGAACGACGCCACGGACCCGGTCTCAGGCATGCCCGAGTTCAAGGTCTGCGCGGTCACGATCGAGCCGGACCGCCGGACGGGCGATGGCCCGGTAGCGGACGACACGAAGGAGCCCGTCGCATGAGAAAGATCGTCGTCGTGGGAGCCGGCATGGTCGGTCACCGATTCGTCCAGGAGCTCCTCGCGCTCGATGAGTCGCACGAGGTCGTGCTGCTGGGCGATGAGCACCACCAGCCCTACAACCGAGTCCTGCTGTCGGAGGTCGTGGCGGGGAGGGCGGAGGTCACGGGGCTCGCCCTGCCTGCACTCGAGGGAGCCGACGTGCGGCTCGGGTCACCCGTCGTCGATGTGGACCGACGACGGCGCGCCGTGCGCACCCGTGAGGGTCGCACGTTCGAGTACGACCATCTGGTGCTCGCGACCGGCGCTCGGGCCCGGGTCGCTGCGCTTCCGGGGCTGCTCGACCCCGAGGGGGAGCTCGTCGGCGGCACACACGTCCTGCGCACCGTCGACGACGCGCGGGCGATCCTCGCCGGCTCTGCCAACGCACGGCGTGTCACGGTCGTCGGCGCCGGAGCGATCGGCCTCGAGGTCGCGTGCGGACTGCGTCATCGCGGCGTGGACGTGACCCTGGTGGCGTCCCGCGACGCCGTGCTGGACCGCGAGCTCGGGGATGCCGGCGGACGTGTCGCCGCCACCACCGTGCGCGACACGGGCGTCCGGCTCCTGGCCCGCTCGACCGTCTCGACCGTCGTGCAGGAACGCGGCAGGATCACAGCAGTGCGGCTCAGCGACGGTCGCCGGCTCCCGACCGACCTGCTCGTGCTGTCGGTCGGCTCGATCCCCGAGACCACCCTGGCAGCCCGCAGCGGTCTGGCGACCAAGGGCGGCGTCGTCGTCGACACTTCTCTCAGCACCGACGACCCGTCGATCAGCGCCATCGGCGACTGCGCCCGAACGCCGCAGGGCACCAGCGGCCTCGTCGCACAGGGCTGGGAGCAGGCGGGAGCCTTGGCGCGTCTGCTGGATCGAGGAGAGACGACCCCGGCCAGGTCGACGACGGCGTCGGCCATGCGGCTGAAGGCGGTCGGGATGAGCGCCGTCAGCATGGGTGTGCGACCTGAGGCCGCCGAGCCGTCGGACCGTGTGCTGACTCTGGATGACAGCCGCGCCCGGCGCCACGTCGACATCGTGGTGCGCCGCGGCACGCTCGTCGGTCTCACCTGCGTCGGAGCCCCGGACGTCGCAGCCCGCCTGTCCACCCTGCTGGACCGGCCGGGGGTGATTCCCGCCGATCCGCTCCAGCTGCTCACCGCAGACCCTGGGGAGCTCGACGTCTCACCGGCCACCCTGCCTGCGACCAGCACCGTGTGCCGGTGCAACGGAGTCTCCAAGGGCGACGTCGTCGCAGCATGGGATGCCGGGCATCGTGGGGTGGACGACATCGCGGACGCCACCCGCGCAACCACGGGCTGCGGCGGGTGCACGACTGCGGTGTGCAGTCTCATCGAGTGGCTGCAGGAGCGCGCGCAGGACGACGCGACCGCCTCCTCACACGTCGTCGGCGCCAACCGTGAGCCAAGTGTTTCCGTCGGGTAACACGACGCGCGACCGGTCGACACATACCGGACCTACGGTCGAGACATGGAACGCAGGAAGCTGGTTGTCGTCGGCGCCGGCATGGTCGCCCACCGACTCGTCGAAGCACTCGTCGAACGCGGCGGACTCTCCCACTGGAGCGTCGACGTGTACGGCGAGGAGGACCACGCACCGTACGACCGTGTCGCGCTCACCAGCTTCTTCGAGCTCGAGGACACCTCGGACCTGCTGCTCGGCAGCGCCGAGCTCTGGGAGCAGCCCGGCGTCCAGCTCCACCGTGGCACCCGCGTGGATGCCCTCGACACGAAGTCGCGGACGATCACCGTGGGAGAGGACCAGGTTGCCTACGACGCTCTGGTCCTGGCCACGGGGTCCTATGCCGCGACACCTCCGGTGGAGGGGACCGACCTTCCCGGCGCCTTCGTCTACCGCACCGTGGAGGACGTCGCCGCACTGCGATCCTGGGTCACCGACCGCGGTCGCGCGCACGGACACGCCGTCCGTGGCGTCGTGGTGGGCGGAGGTTTGCTCGGTCTCGAGGCAGCCGGAGCCCTGCAGCAGCTCGGCGCCGAGACCACCGTCGTCGAGTTCGCCGACCGCCTCATGCCGTTGCAGGTCGACGCAGGCGGTGGCGCGGCTCTGCACCGCATCATCGACACGCTGGGGGTCACCGTCAGCACGTCCAGCGCCACGACCGGGCTCGAGGCCGGCGACGACGGTTCCGTCGCGCGTCTGCTCGTGCAGGACGGAGCGGCCCTCGATGCGGACGTCGTGGTCTTCGCCACCGGCGTGCGCCCACGCGATGAGCTGGCTCGGGCCGCGGGCCTGACGGTTCATCCACGCGGTGGCGTGGTCACGGACGAGGGCTGCCTCACGAGCGCCCCCGACGTCTACGCGGTCGGCGAGGTGGCCTGCATCGCCGACCAGGTGTGGGGGCTGGTGGGGCCCGGGTACACCATGGCCGAGATCGTCGCCGACCGCCTGCTCGGCGGCGATGCCGCCTTCGAGAGCGGCGACCTCTCCACCAAGCTCAAGCTGCTCGGCGTCGACGTCGCGAGCTTCGGCGACGCGTTCGCCACGACGCCCGGCAGCCTGGAGGTCGTCTACGCCGACCCGGTCGCCGGCGTCTACAACAAGCTCGTCCTGAGCGACGACGCCACGACCCTGCTCGGGGGGATCCTGGTCGGTGACGCGTCGGCCTACGGGAGCCTGCGTCCCCTCGTGGGGAGCGAGCTCGGCGGTGACCCCCACGGCTGGCTGCTCCCCGAGGGGTCCGGACCGCCCTCCGGCGGAGCACTGCCGGACGAGGCCACGGTCTGCTCCTGCAACAACGTGACGGCGGGCGCCGTGCGGTGCGCAGTCACCGACGACGGCTGCACCGACGTCGGCGGCGTCAAGGGATGCACTCGTGCGGGCACCAGCTGTGGCTCCTGCGTCCCGCTGCTCAAGCAGCTCGTCGACACCGAGCTGGTCAACAGTGGGGCCGAGGTCCGCGACGACCTGTGCGAGCACTTCGCGCTCAGCCGTGCCCAGCTGTTCGACGTCGTGCGAGTCAGCGGCATCACGACGTTCAGCGAGCTCCTCGAGCGGCACGGGCGTGGGCGTGGGTGTGACATCTGCCGGCCGGTGGTCGCCTCGATCCTCGCGAGCCTGTACCAGCAGCACGTGCTCGACGGGGAGAACGCGGCTCTGCAGGACACCAACGACCACGTCATGGCGAACATGCAGAAGGACGGCACCTACTCGGTGGTGCCCCGCATCCCCGGTGGCGAGGTCACTCCCGAGGGACTCATCGTGATCGGTGAGGTGGCCCGCGACTTCGGCCTCTACACCAAGATCACCGGGGGCCAGCGCGTCGACCTGTTCGGCGCACGCATCGAGCAGCTGCCGGCCATCTGGTCACGTCTCGTGGACGCCGGCTTCGAGTCCGGTCATGCGTACGGGAAGTCGCTGCGCACGGTGAAGTCCTGTGTCGGCTCGACGTGGTGCCGCTTCGGGGTGCAGGACGCCGTCGGTCTGGCCATCGCACTCGAGCTGCGCTACCGCGGGCTCCGCTCGCCGCACAAGCTCAAGCTGGGGGTCTCCGGATGCGCCCGGGAGTGCGCCGAGGCTCGAGGCAAGGACGTCGGCGTCATCGCCACCGACCAGGGGTGGAACCTGTACGTCGGCGGCAACGGCGGCTTCACACCTCGGCACGCACAGCTCCTCGCCGAGGACCTGACCACCGAGCAGCTCGTCCGGGCGATCGACCGCTTCCTCATGTACTACGTCCGCACGGCCGACCGGCTCCAGCGCACCGCGCCGTGGATCGAGTCGGTGGACGGCGGGCTGGAGGCCGTCCGCGCCGTCGTCATGGACGACTCCCTCGGCATCGCCGAGGACCTCGACGCCGCCATGGACACCCACGTCGGTGGCTATCGTGACGAGTGGGCCGCGACGCTGAACGACCCGGAGAAGCTGCGTAAGTTCGCCTCGTTCGTCAATGCACCCGACACCGCCGACCCTGACCTCGTCCACGTCCCGGAGCGTGGTCAGAGGAGACCTGCGACGCAGGAGGAGCGTGCCGTCCTCGTCGCCGGCGAGACCCTGCCCGTCCGCACCGCAGGAGGACCACTGTGACCACCCACCTGGAGTCCGTCGTCAGCACGCACGTGCCGGTGTGCCGGCTCGCCGACCTGCACCCGGATCGAGGCGTCGCCGCCCTGGTCGACCGATGCCAGGTGGCGATCTTCCTGCTGTCCGGGACGCGAGAGGTGCTCGCCGTCTCGCACCGGGACCCGTTCACCGGCGCGAACGTCATCGCCCGCGGACTCGTGGGCTCACGCAACGACGTCCCGACCGTGACCTCTCCCCTGCACAAGCAGGTCTTCGACCTGCGGACCGGCCGCTGCCTCGACGAGCCGGAGGTCTCGCTGCAGACGTGGCCGGTCCGCGTCACCGGCGACGTCGTGGAGATCGGCGGTCCTGGGGCCGGCCTGTGACCACCCTGAGCAAGGTCCTGGCCGGCACCTCGATCCTCGTCACGGCGCAGCGACGTGCCGAGGAGCTGTCCAACGCACTCGAGCGTCGAGGGGCCGAGGTGACCGTGGCGGCTGCGCTCGGGGTGCAGTCGCACATCGACGAGGCCGGGCTCCTGGACGTCACCCGGCGGCTGGTCGCCGCCCCGCCCGACGTGCTGGTCGTCACGACGGGCATCGGGTTTCGTGGCTGGTTGGACACCGCCGAGGCGTTCGACCTCGCTGCCCCTCTGCTGGAGGCACTTCGTCGCACCCGCATCGTCGCGCGTGGACCCAAGGCGCGCGGCGCCCTGCAGGCGGCCGGCCTGACGCCGGACTGGGTCGCTGAGTCCGAGACCTCGGCGGAGATCATCGAGCTGCTGCTCGCCGAGGGGGTCGAGGGCCAGCACCTCGCCGTGCAGCACCACGGGGCCGGGGACGACGGCATCGAGCATGCGCTGCGATCGGCCGGCGCGACCACGTCGACCATCGTGGTCTACCGCTGGGGTCCCCCACCCGATCCCGAGTCGCTCGATCGTTCCGTCACGGACGCAGCAGCAGGCGGCTTCGACGCGATCGTGTTCACCTCGGCGCCGGGAGCATCCTCGTGGCTCAAGGTGGTGGCCGAGCAGGGGTACCTGGAGTCGCTCCGCGACCTCGAGGGCGCCGGCCGTCTGGTCCTTGCCGCCGTCGGGCCGGTCACGGCTGACCCCCTCGTGTCGTCCGGGTTCGAGCCCCTGGTGCCGGAACGCTCTCGGCTCGGCGCGCTCGTGCGTGAGCTCATCGTCCAGCTGGGCGAGGAGTCGACGACGATCCGCGTCCCCGCAGGCGCGCTGCGCATCCGCGCCGGAGTGGCCACCCTCGACCATCAGCTACTCGGTGTCTCCCCCAGCGGAGTCGCCGTCCTGCGTGCCCTCGCGGCATCGCCGGGAGCGGTCGTCTCGCGTGAGGACCTGCTCGAGGTGCTCCCGGGCGCGTCACAGGACCCCCACACCGCCGAGATGGCTGTGGCCCGTCTGCGGGAGGCTGTCGGGCGCTCCACCATCCGCACCGTCGTGAAGCGTGGTTACCGACTCGACGTCCAGGAGAACCCATGAGACCTGCCCTCGTCGCCACCAGCCACGGAACCTCTGACCCGGCGGGACAGGCCGCGATCGCCGCACTCGTCGACGCGGTGCGTGAACAGTTGCCGGGCGTGGACGTCCACGAGGCGTTCGTGGACGTCCAGTCCCCCCGTCCCGACGAGGTCACCGCGACCCTCGGTGGACGCGTCACCGTGGTGCCGCTGCTCCTCGCACCCGGCTTCCACGCGCGCGTCGACATCGCCCGCGCGGCCCGCGCGCCGGAAAGCAGCGCGGCCGCCACCCTCGGCCCTGACCGGCGCCTGGTCGCGGTCCTCGTCCGACGTCTCCTCGAGTCGGGCGTCCGGGACGGCGACACGCTCGTGCTCGGCGCCGCCGGGTCCCATGACCCGGCGGCCCTGGCCTGCTTCGAGCAGATCGCCCGGGACCTGGGCGCGGCCGTCGGCCAGATCGTGCCGATCGGCTACGTCGGGGGCAACGGACGACCATTGGAGGACGTCGTGCGCGAGGCGCGGCAGGCCGACCGTCGCGTCGTCGTCTCCTCACTCCTCATGGCTCCCGGCTTCTTCCACGGACGGTTGGCGGTGTCGGGCGCCGACGTGGTGACCCGCCCCCTCCTGGACGGCGACCCGCCGGACCCACGCCTGGTCGAGCTGGTGATCGACCGGCACGACGCCGCGCTGACGCGGTTCGCCTCAGCTCGCAGCGGCGGGTGACAGCGGACGCCCCGCCCGCATCTCCTCCACCAGCGAGGCGACCACGGCGTCGAGCCGCCCCCCGTTGGCCTCGGCGACACGTCGTTGCCGACGATAGGACGGTCCGTAGCGGACGATGTCGTCGACATGACCCAGCTCCTCGGTGCAGCCCAGCTTCTCGGCCACCGGAGCGAGCCGCTCCAGCAGCCGTGCGAGGTCGGCGGTGACGAGGTCCTCGTGGGCGTACTGGTCGAGGATGAGCCATGAGTCCATGCCGTACCGGGCCGAGCGCCACTTGTTCTCCTGGGCGAACCAGGGAGGCAGGTCGGGGAGCTCGCGACCGGCGTCCAGCTCGGACGAGAAGTGCTCGACCAGGCAGTGCGTCAAGGCCGACGTCCCCAAGAGCTCCTGCATCGTCGGCACACCGTCACAGATGCGGACCTCGAGCGTCCCGAACTTCGGCGACGGCCGCAGGTCCCACCGGATCTCGTCGAAGATGTCGATGACGCCGGTGGTGGTGAGGTCCTGCACGTAGTGCTCCAGCTCGGACCACTGCGTGAAGTGGAACGGCAGGCCGGCCGTGGGCAGCTGCTGGAACATGAGCGCCCGGTTGGACGCGTAGCCGGTCTCCTTGCCGCCCCAGAACGGTGACGACGCGCTGAGTGCCTGCAGGTGCCCGTAGTAGGCAAGCATGGCGTTGCTGATCGGCAACACCTTGTCGCGGTCCTCGATGCCGACGTGGACGTGGACGCCGTAGATGAGCATCTGCCGGCCCCACCACTGGGTGCGATCGATGAGGGTCTGGTACCGCTCCTTGTCGGTGACGCGTTGGTTGTCCCACCGCGCGAACGGGTGCGTCCCGGCACTCATCAGCTCCACACGCAGCGGATCGGTGACGGCGCGGATCTCCTCGATCGCACGCTGCAGGTCCGCCCCGGCCTCCCCGACGGTCCGCCGCACCTGCGAGACCACCTCGACGGTGTTGAGCAGCAGCTCCTGGCGGATGCTCGGGTGGTCGCCACCGCCCGGTGGGGCGACGGCATCCAGGATCGTCTGTGCGACCTGCCGCAGGTCCCCGGAGTCGGTGTCGACGAGGGCGAGCTCCCACTCGATGCCCACGCTCGAGCGCTCCGATACGGCGAAGGGAATGTCCACAGGTTCCATCCTGCCCCAGACGCAGGCTCTCGCAGGTACGGTCCGAGCATGAGAGATGCGAGCCGGTCGTGGCGGCGCGACCACCCCTGGGCCAAGGTGTACGAGCGGGTCAGCACCGACGAACGCCTCGGTCCGGTGCTGTGGCGCATGGGAACGGGCTCCTCGATCGAGGAGCTGCACCGTCGGGCCCGTGGCGCGCTGCTCGACCTACCCCCTGGAGCGCGGGTGCTCGACGTGCCGTGCGGTGCCGGTGTCGTGCTGCGCGACCTGCCACCCGGGCACACGTACGACTATGTCGCAGCCGACATCTCCCCCGCGATGCTGCGCCGCACCCGCGACGAAGCCGATCGCCGGGGCCTGGCGGGGATCGAGACCCGAGCGGCCGACGTCCACGCGCTCGAGGACCCCGAGGACTCCTACGACCTCGTGCTCACCTTCACCGGACTGCACTGCTTTCCCGACCCCGAGGGCGCCGTGCACGAGCTGGCCCGCGTCCTGCGTCCCGGCGGTCGGCTCGTCGGCAGCGCCTTCTGCACCGACGCCGGACGTCGCTTCACACCGGTGCACGTCGGCGGGCGGGCCATCGGTGTGCTGGGACCCGGGTGCACCCACCACGACATCGACCGGTGGCTGCGCGACGCAGGTCTGCACGACGTGCGCCTGGAGCGGTCCGGTGCCTTCACCTACTTCGAGGGCACCGGCGCCTGAGGCTCCGGACGGCCGGGACCCGCGAGGCCTGACCACGACGCGGGTGGCGCGTGAAAGAGTGAGTCCCATGCCCGGAACCAACCTCACGCGCGACGAGGCTGCCGAGCGTGCAGCCCTCGTCTCCACAGACTCCTACGTCGTCGAGCTCGACCTCACCACCGGACCCGAGAGATTCGGGTCGGTGACCACGCTGCGCTTCGGCGCCGTCCCCGGGTCGTCCACTCATCTGGACCTCGTGGGGGCCGAGGTCGAGGCCATCACCCTCAACGGCACCTCCCTCGACCCGGCCACCTACACCGACAGCCGCATCCCGCTGCCGGGCCTGCAGGCGGAGAACGAGCTGCGCGTCGAGGCGTCCTGTGCCTACTCACGCTCCGGCGAGGGCCTGCACCGTTTCGTCGACCCGGCTGACGATCGCGTCTATCTCTACACGCAGTTCGAGGTCCCGGACGCCCGTCGGGTCTTCGCGACGTTCGAGCAGCCCGACCTCAAGGCGACCTTCGAGTTCCACGTCACGGCGCCGTCGCACTGGCAGGTCGTCTCCAACTCTCCCACGCCCGAGCCCAAGAGCCTGCACGATGGTGTCAGCCGCTGGGACTTCGAGCCGACCAAGGTGATGTCCACCTACATCACCGCACTCGTGGCCGGTGAGTACCACGTCGTGCGCGACACCTACTCCGGCGAGTATGCGGACATCCCGCTCGGCGTCTTCTGCCGTCAGTCGCTCGTGGAGCACCTCGACGCCGACGACATCCTGCTCATCACCAAGCAGGGCTTCGAGTTCTTCGAGCGCGTCTTCGAGATGGGCTACCCGTTCGGCAAGTACGACCAGCTGTTCGTGCCGGAGTACAACATGGGCGCGATGGAGAATGCGGGCTGCGTGACGTTCCGCGACGAGATGATCTTCCGCTCCCGCCAGACCGTCGCCGCCTACGAGCAGCGCGCCAACACGATCCTGCACGAGATGGCGCACATGTGGTTCGGCGACCTGGTCACCATGAAGTGGTGGGACGACCTGTGGCTCAACGAGTCGTTCGCGGAGTTCGCGGCGCACCACTCCTCCGTCGAGGCCACCCGGTTCACGCAGGCCTGGACAGGTTTCACCAACAATCGCAAGAACTGGGCCTACCGTCAGGACCAGCTGCCGTCGACGCATCCGATCGCCGCCGACAACCACGACCTGCACGCCGTGGAGGCCAACTTCGACGGCATCACCTACGCCAAGGGCGCCTCGGCGCTCAAGCAGCTCGTCGCCTGGGTGGGGGTGGACGACTTCTTCGCAGGGCTCCGCTCCTACTTCGCCAAGCACGCCTACGGCAACACGACGCTGTCCGACCTGCTCCTGGAGCTGGAGCAGGCGTCCGGCCGCGAGCTCGACTCCTGGGCCGCGGAGTGGTTGCAGACGTCGGGGGTCAACACGCTGCGGCCCCGCTTCGAGACCGGGCAGGACGGCACGTTCACGTCCTTCGTCGTGGAGCAGTCCGCGATCGAGGCCTTCCCGACGCTGCGCCGTCACCGCATCGCGATCGGCCTGTACGACCGTGCCGACGGCACCCTGGTGCGCACCGGCCGTGTCGAGATCGACGTGCGGGACGCCGAGACCGACGTCCCCGAGCTCGTCGGGACCCGTCAGCCCGATCTCGTCCTGCTCAACGACGACGACCTCACCTACGCCAAGATCCGGCTCGACGGACGCTCGTTCGCCACGCTCCTGGACAGCATCGCGACGTTCGAGGCGTCGCTGCCGCGGGCCCTGTGCTGGGGGTCGGCGTGGGACATGACGCGCGACGCCGAACTCTCGTCGCAGGACTTCGTCTCGCTCGTGCTCGCCGGCGTCGGGTCCGAGTCGGACCTCACGGCCGTCGGCTCACTGCTGCGCCAGGGGCAGAGCGCCGTCAACCTGTTCACCGCCGACGCCGACCGTCCGGCACTGGCACAACGCTGGGAGAGCGGTGTCAAGGCGCTCGTCGAGGCAGCCGAGCCCGGCAGCGACCACCAGCTGGCATTCGTCCGGGCCTACGGTGCGGCCGCCTCCGGTCCGGAGTACCTGCGCGCCCTGCTCGATGGTGGACTGCCGGGCCTGGACGTCGACACCGACCTCAGGTGGAGCCTGATCACCCACCTGGCCCGCATCGGCGCCGCCGACGAGGCGGAGATCGCCGCCGAGCTCGAGCGTGACAGCACCATCTCCGGTCAGGAGCGTGCCGCCTCGGCGCGGGCGATCCAGCCGACGGCGCAGGCCAAGGAAGCGGCATGGCAGGCCGTCGCCGTCGAGGCGTCCACGCCCAACGAGACGCGCCGCCAGACCGCTGTCGCGTTCCAGGTCAGCGGTCAGGCCGACGTCCTGGAACCGTACGTCGAGCGGTACCTGCAGATGGCCGAGTCGATCATCGAGGACCAGGGCGTCTGGATCGGGCAGGTGGCGCTGGTCCACCTCTTCCCGCTGGCGAACCCGTCGCGCAGCACGCTCGATCAGGTGGATGCCTGGCTCGCCACGACATCGGCCAACGCGGCGGCCGTACGGTACGTCAGCGAGGGTCGCGACGACCTCGCCCGCGCCCTGCGCGCCCAGCAGTCCTGACCGGCCACCTGCGACCGGTGGCCGGGCTCAGCGGCTCAGTGCCGGGCCGCGGTGTCGCCTGGCGCCACCTCGACGTCGGTGCCGGGCTCCGGCGGGACGTAGTTGTTGCGCGCGGTCAGCAGGCCGAACAGCCAGATCAGCACGAACAGGCCGATGGTGCTGCCGCCGAACAGCAGCACGTTGTCGAGCACCGAGCGCTCCGGAGGCGCGGGCCAGTCCGGTGAGGCGGGCGAGTCGGCGAGCGCCGAGGTCGTCGTCGCGAACAGCCAGACAGCCACAGCAGCGAGCAAGGTGACGATCCGCACAGGAGCCTTCATGGGGTTCATCGTATCCGCCCGTAGTCTTGACCCCATGCTGGGTCTCGACGTGAACGTGCCTGATTCGTGGACGTGGGAGTCCCTCATCGAGGCGGGCACACAGATCGCACTGGTCGTCCTGCTGGCCGTCCTCATCCTCTGGGGCGCACGGCGGGCCATCCGTCGTGTCGTCAAGCGCGCGACCCAGGGAAGCCAGCGTGACCGTCGCCCCGGTGCCGGCGAACGACGCAAGCAACGGGCACAGGCGCTGGGCGACCTGCTCAACTCGGTCGTGACGCTCGTGATCGCCGGTGTCGCCCTGGTGACGGTGCTCGGTGTGGCCGGCGTGCCGATCGCGCCGCTGCTCACCAGCGCGGGCATCCTCGGTATCGCCCTCGGCTTCGGGGCTCAGACCCTGGTGAAGGACTATCTCGCCGGTATCTTCATGATCTTGGAGGACCAGTACGGGGTGGGCGACTGGATCGACATGGGCGATGCCGGCGGCGAGGTCGAGGCGGTGAGCCTGCGGGTCACGCGGCTCCGTGACACCGAGGGCACCGTCTGGTACGTCCGCAACGGTGAGGTCCTGCGGGTCGGGAACCAGAGCCAGGGCTGGGCCCGGTCGGTGCTGGACGTCACCGTCGCCTACGACACCGACATCGACCGCGTCTGCGGCGTCCTGGCCGAGGTGGCCCACGAGATGTTCGTCGATCCCGAGTACCAGGGCATCGTCCTGGAGGAACCCGAGGTCTGGGGCGTCAACGAGCTCGCGAAGGACGGCGTGGTCGTCAGGGTGGCGATCAAGACCGCGCCGCTGAAGCAGTGGGCCACCACCCGTGAGCTGCGAGCGCGGGTCAAGAACCGGTTCGATGCCGAGGGGATCGAGATCCCACGCTCGTTCCTCACGGGTGTGGCGCCGTCATGAGCTTCTACGAGGAGATCGGCGGACGCGCCACGATCCAGCGGATCGTGGAGGTGTTCTACGAGGGGGTGGCCACCGACGACCTCCTGCGACCCATGTACCCCGAGGAGGACCTCGCTCCCGCGGCCGAGCGGTTCACGATGTTCCTCGAGCAGTACTGGGGCGGTCCCACCACGTACAGCGAGCAGCGCGGCCACCCGCGGCTGCGGATGCGGCACGCCCCCTTCCCGGTGACCGCCGAGGCCAAGGACCGTTGGCTGATGCACTTCCGCAAGGGCCTGGACGCCGTCGACCTCGATCCCGAGCACGACGCCCAGTTCTGGGGCTACGTACAGCACGCTGCCCAGTTCATGATCAACTCCGCGGACCCAATCTGACCGGGCCGACCGCACCTTCACGCGGCGGAGCTGGGTCATGAACCGACCAGCACCGCATGATCAACTCCGCATGACCAACACGCCGGCCTGAGTGGGCTCAGGCGCCGGTGAGGGCCGCCCGTTCGTCGTCGGTCAGCGGACGCGACCGCTGCGCCTGCAGGTCGAACCCGACGAGCACGGCATCGGTCCGCCCGTACCGTCCACCCTCGAACAGGGTGCTGACGGTGAACGACGACGTGCCGACGTGCGTCACGGCGGTCTCGGCCGCGTACGGTTCGGGCCGCCAGGCGAACGGCTCCCCCACGGTGAGGTCGACGCGCGCCACCACGAACCGGCCGGGGCTCGCGACACCGCGGGCCCGCACGACGGAGGCGATGCGCGCCTCCTGCGCGTACTCGAAGACCTTGCTCACGGTGACCGTGCCGTCGACCCCGAGATCGCTGTGCCGCACCCGCACCGCGTAGGGCTCGCCCTGTCCGGTGTCGAGGGTCTGCAGCTCGGCCCGGGGCCGGCTCGTCACCCTGGCGAACGGCACGTCCGCCCCGGCGGGAGCGATCTCCTGCACCAGCACGTCGTCCACGGTGCGCGTGGCGACGACCACGGGCACCCGGCGCAGGAGCAGGGGTCGCAGGTACTCCACTGACACCGAGCCGACCGGGGCATCGAGCAGCTCCCCAGCCGCCACGTGCGCGGCACGCGCCTGGACGGCGTAGTCGAGGTAGACGACGTTGTTGACGTGGCTCAGCTCGTCGAGGTCCGCCCAACGCATGGGCATCTCGTGGATCAGCGGCGCAGACACGCGCTCGATCGTCTCAGACCGCCGCGGTCGGGACTACGGCGCCTCGATCACGACGAGGACGTCGCCCTCCTGGACGATCTGGCCCTCGGCGACGAGCACCTCGCTCACTGTTCCGGTGGCGGGCGCGTGCACCGGTATTTCCATCTTCATGGACTCCAGGACTGCGAGGACATCGCCTTCGGCCACGTCAGCGCCGGTCTCGGTGAGCAGCTTCCAGACGTTCGAGACGACGTCGGCTCGCGCCTCGGCCACGCTCATACCTGCACCGGCGCGAGCATGCGCAGTGCATCGACCAGGCGGTCGCGAGTCTCCTCGGGATGGATCACGTCGTCGAGGATGCCGGCCTCGGCGGCCAGGTACGGTCGGGCGACGTTCTCCCGGTACTCGGCGGCGAGCTCGTCGCGCAGTGCCACGGGGTCCTCGGCGTCACGCAGCGCACGTCGGTGCAGGAGGGCAACGGCTCCCCCGGGACCCATGACGGCGATCTCCGAGCCGGACCACGCCCACGTCATGTCGGCACCCAGGGAGCGGGCGCCCATGGCGATGTACGCGCCGCCGTAGGCCTTGCGCACCACGACCGTGAGCACCGGTGACGTGGCCTCGACGTAGGCGCGCAGCATGGTGGCACCCTGGGTGATCACGCCGCGGCCCTCCTCCACCGTGCCGGGCAGGAACCCGGGAACGTCGACGAAGGTCAGCACGGGCAGGTCGTACCGGGAGCAGAAGTCGACGAAGCGTGAGATCTTGACCGACGCCTTGGCATCGAGGATGCCGCCGCGACGCAGCGGCTGGTTGGCCACGACGCCGACGGGGCGACCGTCGAGGCGCGCGAGCATGGTGATGACGCTGGGTGCGTGCTCGGGGCTCAGCTCCAGGCGGTCCCCGTCCTCGGCGCTGTCGAGGATGCCGTCGAGCACCTCGTGCATGTCGAAGACGATGCTGGACTTCTCGGGCACGACGTGCGGGAGCCTGGCGACGGCGGCCTCGGCAGCCGGACGGGCGGGCAGCAGTCGCGGGGAGCCTGCGACCTTGGACGGCAGGAAGGACAGCAGGCGGCGCGCGGAGTCCAGCGCCTCCTCCTCGGTCTCGACCTCGAGGTGCGCGACACCACTGGTGCGGGTGTGCATGCCGGAGCCGCCGATCTCGTCGGCGGTGGCGTCCTCGCCGGTGGCGGCCCGCACGATCTCGGGACCGGTGAGGAACATCTGGGCCTGCTCCTTGACCATGATCGTCCAGTCGGTCAGGGCCGGGGAGTAGGCGGCGGCCCCGGCGCAGGGCCCGAGGATCAACGAGATCTGGGGGATGCGACGGCTCGCCTGCACGTTGAGGTTGAAGATGCCGCCGCAGCCGTGCAGGGCGTGGATGCCGTCGTGGATGCGTGCGCCGCCGGAGTCGTTGATGTAGACGATGGGGTGGCCGCGGTCGATGGCCAGCTTCTGGGCGCGCTGGACGGCCTCGGCGAAGACGGCGCCGATCGCCCCGGACGCGACGGCCGCGTCGTGGCTGGCCACGACGACGGGCCGTCCATCCACCATGCCCCAGCCGATGACGACACCGGATCCTGCGTTGGAGCCGGCCGTGCGCAACGGCGTCAGCTCGACGAAGGACCCGGCGTCGACGAACAGCTCGGCGCGCTCACGCGCCGTGTGGGTGCGGCGCCCTCGCGGCTCGACCCGCTCTCCGCGTTCTTGACGTCGCTGCGCGAGGACGTCGCGATGATCGTGGGACCCGGTGGGTCCGGCGTCGCGGACAGTGGTGTCGATCTGGGTCATGCGTTCTCCCTCGAAAAGTCGCGCCCAAACATGAGGACTTCCTCAACTATACATGAAACATGAGGAGTACCTCATCTTTGTGTCACAGGTCTCGCCACGCCCCGACCGGTGCGCTACGGTGGGCACTAAGCAAGCGCTTAGCCGATCAGAGGAGTGTCATGCCGAACACCGATGGAACCGGGTCCCGTACCGCGATCGTCACCGGAGCCGCCCGCGGCATCGGAGCCGCCATCGCCCAGCGTCTCGCCGCCGACGGCCTGTCCGTGGCAGTCGTCGACCTGGACGAGGCTGCCTGCGCGGGAACCGTCGAGACCATCACCTCTGCCGGCGGTCGGGCCCTGGCCATCGGCGCCGACGTCTCCGACGCCACGAGCGTCGACACGGCCGTGGAGCGCGTCGTCGACGAACTCGGCGCACCGACCGTCGTGGTCAACAACGCCGGCATCCTGCGCGACAACCTGCTGTTCAAGATGAGCGTCGACGACTGGGACGCCGTCATGGCCGTCCACCTGCGCGGCGCCTTCAACACCGTCAAGGCGGCGCAGAAGCACATGGTCGAGGCGAAGTTCGGCCGGATCATCAATCTCTCCAGCACCTCGGCACTGGGCAACCGCGGACAGGTCAACTACTCCGCGGCCAAGGCCGGCCTGCAGGGCTACACCAAGACGCTCGCCATCGAGCTCGGCAAGTTCGGGGTCACCGCCAACGCCATCGCCCCCGGCTTCATCCAGACCGACATGACCGCCGCCACCGCCGAGCGCGTCGGAGTGCCGTTCGACGACTTCATCAAGTACAGCGCCGAGCAGATCCCCGTGCAGCGCGTCGGCCAGCCCGAGGACATTGCCCACACGGCGTCGTTCCTCATCAGCGAGGGCGCGGGCTTCGTCTCCGGGCAGGTCATCTATGTCGCCGGCGGACCCAAGGACTGACGATGACCGAAGGACTGGACCTTCATGCCCTTGCCGGGTGGCTGGCCGCCGAACGACCCGGACTGCTCGACGGCCCGCTCGAGGCGAGCCTCATCACCGGCGGCAAGTCGAACCTCACCTACGCCGTCAGCGACGGCTCTCGTGAGGTCATCGTGCGACGCCCGCCGCTCGGGCACGTGCTCGCCACCGCCCACGACATGGGTCGCGAGCATCGGGTGATCACCGCCCTGGCCGACACCGCGGTCCCAGTACCGGTCACCTACGGGCTCTGCGAGGACGACTCCGTCATCGGTGCCCCGTTCTACGTCATGGAACGGGTCCCCGGCACTGCGTTCGCCCAGGCGTCCCAGCTCATCGAGCTCGGCGAGGTGCGGACCCGGACGATCACCGAGCGGATGATCAGTGTCCTGGCCGACCTGCACGCCGTCGATCCCGAGAGCGTCGGCCTCGGCGACTTCGGCCGACCCGACGGGTACCTGGAGCGCCAGGTGCGTCGCTGGAAGAAGCAGCTCGAGGCCTCCCGGAGCCGTGAGCTGCCCGGCATGGACGAGCTGATCGCTCGCCTCGACTCCTCCATCCCCACCGGCGGCGAGGCCGCGATCGTGCACGGCGACTACCGGCTGGACAACCTGCTCGTGGACGCCGACGACCGCATCACCGCCGTCCTCGACTGGGAGATGAGCACCCTCGGCGATCCGCTCACCGACGTCGCGGTCCTGCTCGCCTACCAACAGCTGGGCGAGCAGGCACCGGCGGCGGGCCGTGGCCTCGTGACCGACGCCGCCAAGGCTCCCGGACACCTCTCCCGGGAGGAGTCCCTCACGCTGTACGCCGAGCGATCCGGACGCGATGTCTCCGACATCGACTTCCACCTCGCCCTCGCCTTCTTCAAGCTGGCGGTGATCCTGGAGGGCATCCACTTCCGCCACTCGCAGGGCCAGACGCTCGGCAGTGGGTTCGACGGCATCGGCGACCTCATCCAGCCACTCATCCAGGCGGGCCTGCGGGCCTGAGAACGGACCGGCCCGGCCACGGCGCGCTCCCCCAGCCGGCCCCCGCACCCACCTCGGCCGTGCGGCCCGGCGCCCACCCGGGCGCGTCCCGCGTCGCGCGGATCGCGACGTGACGGCGACAGCCCACTAGGGTGGTCGCCGTGTCCGCCGAGATCCTCGAGCCCCGCAGGCGCCCCACCCAGGAGCGCAGCCAGCGCAAGTTCGACCTGCTCCTGCAGGTCTCGCGCGAGCTGCTGCTGGAGGTCGGGTTCGAGTCGTTCACGTGCGAGGAGGTGGCGCACCGCGCTGACCTGCCCATCGGCACGCTGTACCAGTTCTTCGCCAACAAGTACGTCATCGTCTGCGAGCTCGACCGACGCGACGCCGTCGCCGTGCGTGAGGAGCTGGCCGAGTTCGTCGGCGAGATCCCGACGCTGGACTGGCTGCGGTTCCTCGATCGACTCGTCGACCACATGGCGGCCCTGTGGGTGGATGACCCGTCGCGCCGT
Organism: Aeromicrobium sp. CTD01-1L150; assembly: GCF_041951745.1. Taxonomy (GTDB): domain Bacteria; phylum Actinomycetota; class Actinomycetes; order Propionibacteriales; family Nocardioidaceae; genus Aeromicrobium. The sequence goes on along the minus strand of NZ_CP169555.1, from coordinate 908,398 downwards.
GCGGTCTGGCACGCCGTGCAGTCCACTCCGGCCACCCGAGCCACCGCCGCCCTCACCGAGCGCGAGTTCGCCGCCGAGGTCTCCAAGGTGCTCGCTCCGCTGACGCCCGGCACACCTCGCGAGCGGCGGCGGATCATGGCCGAGGTCCTCGTGCACGTCACCTACTCGATGCTCAACTTCTCCGTCCGCGACGGCCAGGGCCACTCCGAGGCCGTCATCGAGCTCAAACGGCTGCTCGCCGCCTACCTGCTCGCCGGCGAGCAGGCCTGACGGTCGGCGCCCGCGCTCGTGGCCCCGCTGCGGAAGGCTCGTCGGTAGGCCGACGGAGTGATCTTCACCTGCCGACTGAAGTGGTGACGGAACGTCACCGCGCTCTGGAAGCCGACGGCCGCCGAGATCTCCTCGATCGACGCGTTCGTCGTCTCCAGCAGACCGAGGCTGGCCTCGATCCGCTGGGCGATCAACCACCGGATCGGGCTCGTCCCCGTCGCAGCGGTGAAGTGCCGCAGGTAGGTACGCGGGGACAGGTGGGCGCTGGCCGCCAGGTCCTCCAGCGTGAGCGGCTCGGACAGGCGCTCACGGGCCCAGTCCATGCTCCGTGCGACCTCGTGCCGCTCACCGTCGACCCGCACCGGCGACTCGATGTACTGCGCCTGCCCGCCGTCACGGTGCGGCTGCGAGACCAGTCGCCGCGCCAGCAGGTTGGCCACCGCGCCCCCGAAGTCACGACGCACGAGATGGAGGCAGAGGTCGAGCCCGGCGGTGCTGCCGGCGCTCGTGAGCACGTCCCCGGCGTCGACGAACAGCGGCAGGGGGTCGACCTCGACGCTCGGATACCTCTCGGCCAACCGTTCGGCGTAGAGCCAGTGCGTGGTCGCCGGGCGTTTGTCCAGCAGGCCGGCACCGGCGAGGGCGAAGGCCCCGCTGCAGATCGAGGCGATCCTGGCGCCGCGCCGGTGCGCCGCACGCAGGGCATCGACGAGCTCGGCCGACGGCGGCACCTCGACGTCGGAGATGCTGGGGATGACCACGGTGTCGGCCGCGGCGAAGGCCTCCAGCCCGTGGGGAGCGGTCAACACCGCCCCGCCGACGGTGCCGAACCCGCCGGGCCGCTCCGCACACAGCCGGACGTCGTACCAGGGTTCGGGCAGGTCCGGCCAGGCCACACCGAACACCTCGGTGACGACCCCGGTCTCGTACAACGACATCCCGTCGTAGGCAAGCACCGCGACCACATGGGGCGAACGCCGGGCTGATGACACCATGGCGATATCTTATCGAACATGGTCAATCACGCCACTGTTGGTGAGGCGTCGACAGGACGAGCATGGCCACCATGACGATGCACGCCTCCTCCCCCACGACCGACCAGCTCTCGTGGACTGCCCGCGAACGACACCTGACCATCGGCGGACTGCTGGCGATCGGCCTCAGCTTCGGCCTCGCCCGGTACGGGTACGGACTGTTCCTCCCCGACATCCGTCGCGAGTTCGATCTGTCGGTGAGCACTGTCGGCGTCATCGGGAGCGCGGCGTACGTCGGGTACCTGCTGGCGCTGCTCGCCGTGGGCAGGCTCGCCGATCGCGCCGGACCGCGGGTGCTGGTGGGGACCGGAGGCGCCTCAGCCGTGCTCGGCATCTCCCTGGTCGCCGTCGCACCGAACGTCGCCGTGCTCACGGTGGGACTGGTGCTTGCCGGCACCAGCCCTGCCTGGTCATGGGCTCCGTACTCCGACGCCGTCGAGGTCGCCGTCTCCCCCGCCAAGCGCGAGCGGGTCCTGTCGATCGTTCCTGCAGGGACAGCGGTCGGCACTGCCGCCGTCGGACCGCTCGCGCTGGTGGCATCCGGCGATGCCTGGCGCTGGGCCTGGGGCGCCATGGCAGTGATGGCGGCCGTGGCCGCCGTCTACGCGACGTGGACCCTCCCGGCCCATGGTCCACGCAGGCGCGACTCACCTCGGTCGCACTCCGCACCCGGCATCAGCTGGCTGGTGCTGCCTGCGGCGTTCCCGCTGTACCTGACGGCACTCGCGTACGGGGTCATCGGGTCCTTCTACTGGAACTACGCGACCGAGGTCATCAGCGCCACGACCACGAGCGCGGTCGCCGTGCCGGCGTTCTGGACCCTGATGGGTGGGGCCGGTCTGCTCGGCATGCTGGCCGGCGTCGTGCTGTCGCGGCTCGGGCTCGGGCGCTCCTCGGCACTGCTGTTCAGCACGCTCGGCCTCGCCTTGGCACTACTGGGCGTGCTCCCCGGGTCGATCGTCGCGGCAGGCATCTCCGCCACCCTGTACGGTCCGGCGTTCATGGTGGGTGCCAGCCTGCTGGCGGTCTGGAGCTATCAGGTGTTCCCGGGCCGCCCCACGGCCGGCTTCACCGCCACCCTGCTCTGCCTCGGCGCCGGCACGATCCTCGGACCGGCCACGCTGGGCCTCCTGGCGGACCACGTCGGACTGCGCACCGCGTTCCTCCTCACGGCGTGCCTGTGCCTCGTCACGATCGCGGCGCGTCCCCGCCGGCACCCCTGACCGGGCGTCTGGTGCCCTAGCGCAGCGTGCGGCGCACGACGCCGGCCAGGTGCTCGGCCACCTCGGAGGCCTGCTCCAAGGTGGGCGCCTCGACCATCACCCGCACCAGGTCCTCGGTGCCGGACTGGCGCAGCAGGACGCGACCGTGGCCGGCCAGACGTCCGGTGGCGGCGGCGACCTCCGCCTGCAGGACGGGGTCGGTCTCGGTCCGTGACTTGTCGACGTCGGGCACGTTGACCAGCACCTGCGGCAACCGGGTCATCACCCCGGCCAGCTCAGCGAGCGAACGTCCGGTGGTGGCCATCCGGCCGGCCAGGCACAGCGCCGTCAGCACACCGTCGCCCGTGGTGGCGTGGTCACTCATGATGACGTGCCCGGACTGCTCGCCACCGAGCACGAAGCCACCGGCACGCAGGGCCTCCAGGACGTAGCGGTCACCCACCGCCGTCTGCACGACGGTGATGCCCGCGGCCTCCATGGCCTGCACGAAGCCCAGGTTGCTCATCACGGTGGCCACGACCGTCTCGCTGCGCAGGGCGCCGGCCGCCTGGCTGGCCAGGGCGAGGATCGCCAGGATCTGGTCCCCGTCGACGATCTCACCGTCGGCATCGACGGCCAGGCACCGGTCGGCGTCGCCATCGAAGGCGAACCCGGCATCGGCGCCATGAGCGACGACCGCCGCCTGCAGCCCGTCCAGGTGGGTGGAGCCGCAGCCGTCGTTGATGTTGAGCCCGTCGGGCTCGGCATTGATCGCGACGACCTCGGCACCGAGGCCGGCGAAGGCCTCGGGGCCGACCTCGAAAGCCGCGCCATGGGCGCAGTCGAGCACCACCTTGAGCCCGTCCAGCCGAACACCGGCGGCCTCGGTGAGGTGACGGACGTAGGTGCTGACCCCGACGCGACTGTCACCCAGACGGCCGACTGCGGCCCCGGTGGGCCTGTCCCACGGCTCCTGCAGGCGCTTCTCGATGGCGAGCTCGATGTCGTCGGCCAGCTTCAGTCCGCCACGGGCGAGGAACTTGATGCCGTTGTCAGGCATCGCGTTGTGGCTCGCGGAGATCATGACGCCCATGTCGGCGTCGAGCTCGGCAGTCAGGAACGCAGCGCCCGGCGTCGGGACGACGCCGAGCCGGTGCACGTCGACCCCGGCCGAGGCCAGGCCCGCGACGATCGCCGCCTCGAGGAACTCCCCCGAGGCACGGGGGTCACGAGCGACCACCGCGGTGGGCCGCTGGTCGGCAAAGGCACCAGCCTCGCCCAGGACGTGGGCGGCGGCCACGGCGAGGTCCAGCGCGAGCTCGGCGGTGAGATCGCGATTGGCGAGCCCTCGGACTCCGTCGGTGCCGAAGATCCGACCCAAAGGTCAGCGCTTGCTGTACTGCGGAGCCTTACGCGCCTTCTTGAGGCCGGCCTTCTTGCGCTCCTTGATCCGAGCGTCACGGGTGAGCAGTCCGGCCTTCTTGAGCACCGGACGGTTCACCTCCTCATCGACGGCGTTGAGCGCGCGAGCGACACCCAGGCGCAGTGCGCCGGCCTGGCCGGTCATCCCGCCGCCGGTGACCCGTGCGACGACGTCGAAGCTCTGCTCGAGGCTGGTCTCGGCGAGCGCCTCCTTGGCGATCTGCTGATGCAGCTTGTTGGGGAGGAACTCCTCCAACGGCTTGCCGTTGACGATCCAGCTGCCGGAGCCGGGCACGATGCGCACACGGGCGATGGCCTGCTTGCGGCGGCCGGTGGCGGCGCCGGGGGCGACGACGGACGTGCTGACCGGGCCGTCGGCAGCGCCGGCGCTCTCGGAGGTGTAGGCCACGCCCTCGGCGTTGCTCTCGAACTCGGTGTCGGTGGTGGTGTCGGCCACGATGATCTTCTCTCGGCTCTCTGGTCGATTACTGGGAGATCTGCGTGATCTCGAACGGCTGCGGCTGCTGGGCTGCGTGCGGGTGCTCGGGGCCGGAGTAGACCTTGAGCTTCTTGATCAGCTGACGACCGAGACGGTTCTTGGGCAGCATGCCGCGGACCGAGGTCTCGATGGCCTTGCGGGCGTCCTTGTCCAACAGGTCGCCGTAGGCGATCTGCTTGAGGCCGCCCGGGTATCCGCTGTGGCGGTAGACCGGCTTGTCGGTGCGCTTGCTGCCCGAGAGGGAGACCTTGTCGGCGTTGACGATGACCACGAAGTCACCACCGTCGACGTGCGGCGCATAGGTGGCCTTGTGCTTGCCGCGCAACAGCGTCGCGGCCTGGACGGCAAGGCGTCCGAGGACGACGTCCTCGGCATCGATGACATGCCACTGACGAGTGATGTCAGCAGGCTTCGGGCTGTACGTGGGCACGGCGTGACCTTCTCGGGTGTCGAAAGCTGATGGCGATGAGCTGGGGTGCGGCCGGGGTGTTCCACCGGACCGCGACCGTCACCCTACGATCCGCAGGCGGACATCGGGCAACGGCGACTCTCAAGGGTAACGTTCCGGTCCCAGCCGGGTCAAAACGGGACCGGTGAACCCGGGGGTGGCTGTGCGGCTCGACACACCGACGTCTAGGTTGGGGGATTGAAGCGCCGCAGACACCGCGGAACGCAACTGCACGGCACAGGAGACCCATCGTGACCGACCAGACGCTGACCGTTCGAGACAACCGGACGGGCGAAGAGTATGACCTCGAGATCACCGACGGCACCGTCCGGGCCTCCGATCTCGGGCAGATCGGCAAGACCGAGGACGGAGCCGGCCTCGCCGTCTACGACCCAGGATTCACCAACACCGCCTCCACCCGCAGTGCCGTCACCTACATCGACGGCGACAAGGGCATCCTGGAGTACCGCGGCTACCCCATCGAGCAGCTCGCCGAGTCCTCCACCTACCTGGAGGTCGCCTACCTGCTCATCCACGGGGAGCTGCCCACCAAGGAGCAGCACGACCAGTGGGTGCACGAGATCACCTTCCACACCTTCGTGCACGAGAACCTCAAGAGCCTCATGCAGGGCTTCCGCTACGACGCGCACCCGATGGGGATGCTGCTGTCCGGCGTCGGCGCGCTCTCGACGTTCTACCCCGAGGCCCGCGCGATCACCGACGAGCAGGTCCGGCACGAGCAGATGGTCCGACTCATCGCCAAGATGCCCACGCTCGGCGCCTGGTCGTTCCGCCACGCCCAGGGCAAGCCGTACATCTACCCCGACAACGAGCTCACCTACAGCGAGAACTTCCTGTCGATGCTGTTCAAGATGAGCGAGCAGAAGTACGACCCGGATCCTCGGCTGTCCAAGGCGCTGGAGATCCTGTTCATCCTGCACGCCGACCACGAGCAGAACTGCTCCACCAACGCCGTACGCTCGGTGGGCTCCAGCCAGGTCGATCCCTACTCCGCGGTCAGCGCCGGCATCGCCGCGCTCTACGGCCCGTTGCACGGCGGCGCCAACGAAGCCGTGCTGCGCATGCTCAAGCGCATCGGCACCAAGGAGAACGTCCCCGGCTTCATCGAGGGCGTCAAGAACGGCGACGAGAAGCTCATGGGCTTCGGCCACCGCGTCTACAAGAACTACGACCCGCGCGCCAAGATCATCAAGAAGGCCGTCGACGACGTCTTCGAGGTCACCGGCGTCAACCCGCTGCTGGAGATCGCGCAGGAGCTGGAGAAGATCGCGCTGGAGGACGAGTACTTCGTCAGCCGCAAGCTCTACCCCAACGTCGACTTCTACTCCGGGCTCATCTACGAGGCCCTGCAGTTCCCGCCGGAGATGTTCACCGTGCTGTTCGCGATCCCCCGCACGGCCGGCTGGCTGGCGCAGTGGGTCGAGCTGGTGGACGACAAGGAGCAGAAGATCGCCCGGCCCAAGCAGATCTACACCGGTCAGCGTCAGCTCGACTTCGTGCCGGCATCCCAGCGCTGGGCCTGACTCCACGGCTCATGGGCACGCCTGAGGCCCTCTGTTCCCCGATTCCGAGGACAGGGGGTCTTTCAGCGCGCTAGGTTCTGGGCGGAAGGTTCGCCCTCGACGGGGAGGTCCGGGGCGGGCAGGGAGCTTCTGACCGGCCCTGCGGCACAGCAGACCCGGTGCGATGCGAGGGAGAGTCGTGATGACCAGCCGTCGATCTCGCGCTGCGCACCCGCGCGACGAGCGCGGCGCCTCCATGGTCGAGTTCGCACTCATCGCCCCCATCTTCATCGCGCTCGTGTTCGGGATCATCAGCTACGGCTGGATGCTGAGCTACCGGCAGAGCATCAGCCAGGCGGCCGCCGAGGGGGCACGGGTCGTGGCCGTCGCTCCCAGCACCACCGGCATGGCTGCCCAGGCCCGCAGCGCGGTCAACCGCTCGCTGCAGTCCTACGGGGTCACGTGCACCGACGGTGGCGCGCTGACACATGACGGTCGCACCGTCGGAACCTGCAGCGTGCCGAGCGCGGCCACCAGCTGTCCCTCCCCCAACCCTGCCGGGGCGAGCTGCGTGACGGTGTCCGTCGTCCACCAGTACCGGGACCATCCGCTCATCCCCTCCTTCCCGGGCCTGGGCATCACGCTGCCTGCGCAGCTGCGGTTCGCCTCCACGATGGAGGTCCAGTGATGCGCCGCCCCTCGGGCGAGGACGGTTCGATCATGCCGATGACCGCACTGCTGGTCGTCCTCATCCTCGGGTTCACCGCGTTCGCCGTCGACCTGGGGCTGAACCGAGTGGCTGCCCGGGACATGCAGGCCGTCGCCGACGCCGTGGCGCTGGACACTGCCCGGTCACCTGCCTTGGGCTCCTGCGAGCATTCGGAGCTGAGCAGCAAGGCCGCTGAGAGCCTGGGCCGCCAGAACCCCAGGATCGGCAGCGAGGCGCCGCTCGTGGTGACACCCGGCCGGGTCGACGCCGCTGGGACCTTCACCGCGGCGGGCTCGGCGTGCAACGCGGTACGCGTCACCGCGGCCACCGAGGTGGACTTCGCCTTCGCCCCCGTCATCGGCACCAGCTCCGGCACCGCGAGTCGCAGCGCGGTGGGGGCGGCCTCACAACCGTCCGTCTGCTTCTCCGCCGGGACCCGCACCCTCGTGCTCAATCCGGGAGGCAGTGCGCTGGGTCCGCTCCTCGAGCACATCCTGCGCGCCGAGCTCAGCGTGGTCGGCTACGACGGGCTGGTGGGCCTGAAGGAGCTGTCGGTCCCCCTTGCCGACCTGTCGGCGGCACTCGACGTCGGATCCCCGGACGAGCTGATCTCGCTGAGCGACCTGTCGCTTCAGGATCTGATGCTGGCCACCGCCACGGTCCTGCGGAACCAGGGCAGCCTCATGGAAGCGACCGTCCTGGAGAGCATCGGCGCCCAGCTGCCGTCGGTCACGGTGGACCTCGCGGACATCCTCGCGATCGACTCCACCGGCGACGGGGCTCTGGGCGCGACGATCAACGTCCTCGGCCTCCTCGGCACGGCGATCGTCGCGGCCAACGGCACCAACGCCGTGCGCATCGACGCGCTGGACGTAGCACTGCCGTTGGACCTGCTCAAGGCCAACGCCCGCATCGTGGTGGTCGAACCTCCACAGATCGCCTGCGGCAGGATCGGGGCCCAGGCCAGGACGGCTCAGGTCCGGGTCGACCTCCGGACGGGGATCAGCGTCCTGGGGCTCCTCCGGGCAGCAGACATCGACCTCGGCGTGGGCGTCGCCCGGGGCACGGCCACCCTCACCGGCACCACCTGCGGCGACCCGGCGACGGCAACGATCTCCGCTGACACCTCCACCGCGACGGTGAACCGCTCCGGCGGGTCGGGGTACGGCCGCCTCAACGTCGTCGGCCTCCTCGGATTGGGCAGCCTCGGCGTCGACGTGACCGCCGGGGTCGGCTCCAGCTCCTCCTCGCACACCTTCACGTACGCGTCTGGATCCGAGACGCTCCCGTCACACACGTTCGGGAGCCCACTGAACCTCGACGTCCGGGTGGCCAACACCGGAGGGCTCGGCGACGTGCTGACCCCGGTGACCTCACTCCTGACGACGGTCCTCAACCCGCTGCTCCAAGACCTGCTGACACCACTGCTGTCACTCCTGGGAGTCCGCGTCGGCACCATGGACGTGTCGATGCTGGGCCGGCCATCGTGTGACTCCGTCCGGCTGGCCGGCTGAGCCTTCCTGATCGGCGGCCGGACCGGCCTTCAGCTGCTGACCGCCCGCGCTCGGCACCAGCGGCAGAACTCCGCCCGATACCGTGGACCGGTGCGCATCCGTCTCGACCTGTCCTACGACGGAACCGGCTTCCACGGCTGGGCCACCCAGCCCGGTCTGCGGACCGTGCAGGGCGAGGTGGAGGCAGCGATCACCACCGTCCTGCGGCTGGAGCAGCCCGCACAGCTGACCTGCGCCGGACGCACCGACGCCGGGGTCCACGCGCGTGGCCAGGTCGCGCACCTCGACCTCCCAGCAATCGACGCCGACGTCGACCCCGCCGCACTGGAACGCCGCCTGCGGCGCATCCTGCCCGACGACATCGGCGTGCGTGGCTGCTCCGTGGCCCCTGACGGATTCGACGCGCGGTTCGCGGCGCTGGAGCGTCGCTACGTCTACCGCATCGACGACGGCCGATCCCCCGACCCGCTCGCACGCGGGCACGTCGTCGCGTGGCGCAAGCCGTTGGACGTGGCAGCCATGCAGGAAGCCGGCGACCTGCTGCTCGGCGAGCACGACTTCGCCGCCTTCTGCCGCCGCCGCGAGGGCGCCACCACCGTGCGCACGTTGTTGGAGCTCTCCACCCGCCGCGAGGGCTCGCTGGTGCTCACCACCGTCCGCGCGGACGCGTTCTGCCACTCCATGGTCCGGGCGCTCATGGGCGCCCTCACCGCCGTGGGCGAGCAACGGCACGAGCCGTCGTGGGCCGCCGACGTGCTCACCGCAGGCGTCCGCGACCCCCGCGTGCGCGTCATGCCGGCGCACGGCCTCACCCTCGAGGACGTCGTCTACCCGGACGACGCGGGCCTTGCCGCCCGCGTCACGGCTTCCCGACGCCGCCGCGACGAAGCCTGACCGGCCCGGCAGACGTCCACGGTGCGAGAGGATGAGCCGGTGAACGATCACTACTTCGACGCCTCCCCCAGCGGCCCTGACCAGCGTCGCGAGGTGACGGTCAGGGCATGGGGGCACGAAGCAGCGATGCTGACGTCCGCGGGCCTGTTCTCCGCCGACGGTCTGGACCACGCCACCGCGGTCCTGCTGGAGACGCTGCCGCCGCCGGCCGCCGGCCGGATCCTCGACCTCGGCTGCGGCTGGGGGCCCATCGCCTGCCTGCTGGCGCTCGCCTCGCCCTCCACGGAGGTCTGGGCGGTCGACGTCAACCATCGGGCACTCGAGCTCACCCGCGCCAACGCCGAGCGGATGAGCGCCACCGTCCGCACGGCTCTGCCCGACGACGTCCCCCCGGGGCTGACGTTCGATGCCATCTGGTCCAACCCGCCGATCCGCATCGGGAAGCAGGCGCTGCACGACCTCCTGCTGCGCTGGCTGCCTCGGTTGGACGAGACCGGTGCCGCGCACCTCGTGGTCGGCAGGAACCTTGGCGCAGACAGCCTGCAGCGCTGGCTCACCGGTCAGGGATGGCCGACCGAGCGGATCGCGAGCAGCAAAGGCTTCCGGGTGCTGACCGCCACCCGAAGCTGACCCGGCGACGGCACCCCTGCACCGCGAGAGGCCCGCCACCGCAGTGCGGTGGCGGGCCTCTCCGGTGACCTTGGTTCAGGCCTTGTCGGCGTCGTCGGCGGATTCGTCCTCCACCGGCGCGTCCTCGGGCCCATCGTCCTCGGTGTCAGCCTCGACCTCGTCGGACGCGGCCGGTTCGGCGTCGTCGGCCGGAGCGTCGGCGACGACGTCCGTCTCGACCTCGGCAGCATCGTCGGCGCGGTCATCCTCGACGGCCGGCGCCGCGGGAGCCTCGCCCTGGGCGGCGAACTCCTTGGTCTCGACGATCTCGATGACCGCCATCGGGGCGTTGTCGCCCTTGCGCGGACCGATCTTGGTGATCCGCGTGTACCCGCCCGGGCGGGTGGCCATCGCGGGGCCGATCTCGGTGAACAGGACGTGCAGGACGTCCTTGTCACGGATGGACTTCACGACCTGGCGGCGGTTGGCCACCGTGTCGTTCTTGGCCTTGGTGATGAGCTGCTCGGCATACGGGCGCAGACGGCGGGCCTTGGCCTCCGTCGTGGTGATGCGACCGTGCTCGAACAGCGCCGTCGCCAGGTTGGCCAGGATCAGGCGCTGGTGCGACGGGCTGCCGCCGAGGCGCGCTCCCTTGGTGGGCGTAGGCATGTTGACTCCAGTCTAGAAATCTCGGCTTCCAGGTCACCAGGACCGGGAAGGCTCAGTATTGTTCGTCCTCGGCGAAGCTCGCATCCTCGTCGTAGGCCTCGGCGGCCGCAGCGGGGTCGAAGCCGGCGGGGCTGTCCTTGAGGGCCAGCCCCATCTCGGCGAGCTTGGCCTTGACCTCATCGATCGACTTGGATCCGAAGTTGCGGATGTCGAGCAGGTCCTGCTCCGAGCGCGTGATGAGCTCACCCACGGTGTGGATGCCCTCGCGCTTGAGGCAGTTGTAGGAACGAACCGTGAAGTTGAGGTCCTCCACCGGCAGTGCCAGGTCGGCGGCCAGCTGCTCATCGACCGGCGACGGGCCGATGTCGATGCCCTCGGCCTCGACGTTGAGCTCGCGCGCCAGGCCGAAGAGCTCCACGAGGGTGGAGCCGGCCGAGGCGATCGCATCACGCGGGGCGAGGGAACGCTTGGTCTCGACGTCGATGATGAGCTTGTCGAAGTCAGTGCGCTGCTCGACTCGGGTGGCCTCGACCTTGTAGGTGACCTTCAGGACCGGGCTGTAGATCGAGTCGACCGGCATCCGCCCGATCTCCTCATCGCCCGTCTTGTTCTGCGTGGCCGAGACATATCCGCGGCCGCGCTCGACGACGAGCTCGATCTCCAGGGAACCCTTGTCGTTCAGGGTGGCGACGTGCAGGTCGGGGTTGTGCACCTCGACGCCGGCCGGCGACTCGATGTCTGCGGCCGTGGCCGCGCCCTCCCCGGACTTGCGCAGGTACATCACGAACGGCTCGTCGTGCTCGGAGGAGACGACGAGGTCCTTGAGGTTGAGGATGATCTCGGTGACGTCCTCGACGACACCGGGAATCGTGGAGAACTCGTGCAGGACGCCGTCGATGCGGATCGACGTCACGGCCGCGCCCGGGATGGACGACAGCAGCGTGCGACGCAGCGAGTTGCCGAGGGTGTAGCCGAAGCCCGGCTCGAGGGGCTCGATGACGAACCGCGAACGGTAGTCGTCGACGACTTCCTCGGACAGGACGGGGCGCTGGGTGATGAGCATGTTCTTCTTTCCTTTCCGGACCCTCCGCTATTTGAGGGCCGGGTCTGGGCGGAGCTGAGCGTGCCGGACGGTTTGCTCAGATCTTGGAGTAGAACTCCACGATCAGCTGCTCCTGGATGGGGACGACGATCTGCTCGCGCACCGGGGGCTGGTGCACGAGGATGCGACCACGATCGGGCGAGACGTCGATCCAGCCCGGCACGGTGTCGGCATCGTGCGTCTCACGGGCGACGATGAACGGCGTGGTCTCCAGGCTCTTGGGCTTGACGTCGATGATGTCGTGCTTGCTGACCTGGAAGGACGGGATGTTCGTCTTGACGCCGTTGACCAGGAAGTGACCGTGGGTCACGAGCTGGCGGGCGTGGCGACGCGTGCGGGCGAGGCCGGCACGGTAGACGACATTGTCCAGACGCGTCTCGAGCAGCTGGAGCAGGTTGTCACCGGTCTTGCCCGGCTTGCGGTGGGCAGTCTCGTAGTACTTGCGGAACTGCTTCTCCAGCACGCCGTAGGTGTAGCGCGCCTTCTGCTTCTCGTGCAGCTGCGTGCGGTACTCCGACTCCTTGACGCGGGCGCGTCCGTGCATGCCGGGCGGGTAGGGGCGGCGCTCGAAGGCGGTGTCGCCACCGACGAGGTCGACGCCGAAGCGACGCGACTTCTTGGTGATGGGTCCGGTGTAACGGGCCATGGTTCTACAACTCCTGGGCGATGGAAGCGACCGTCAGAGACGACGGTGCTTGGGCGGGCGGCAGCCGTTGTGCGGGCTGGGGGTCACGTCGGAGATGGTGCCGACCTCCAGGCCGACTCCGCTCAGCGACCGGATCGCCGTCTCACGGCCCGACCCCGGGCCCTTCACGAAGACGTCGACCTTCTTCATCCCGTGCTCCATCGCCTGTCGGCCGGCCGCCTCAGCGGCCATGCCCGCGGCGAACGGCGTGGACTTGCGCGAGCCCTTGAACCCGACGGTGCCGCCGGAGGCCCAGGCGATGACGGCCCCGGTGGGGTCCGTGATCGTCACGTGCGTGTTGTTGAACGTGCTCTTGATGTGGGCCTCGCCCTGAGCGATGTTCTTCTTGACCTTGCGGCGCGTCTTCTTGGCGCCAGTACGGGGAGCCATCAGATCACTTCTTCTTTCCGGCGACGGTGCGCTTGGGGCCCTTGCGGGTGCGCGCGTTGGTCTTGGTGCGCTGGCCGCGGACCGGCAGGTGTGCACGGTGGCGACGGCCCTGGTAGCTGCCGATCTCCATCTTGCGACGGATGTCGGCGGTGACCTCACGGCGCAGGTCGCCCTCGACCTGGTAGTTGGTCTCGAGGTGGTCGCGCAGGGCGACCAGCTGGTCGTCGGTCAGCTCGTGGACCCTCAGGTCCGGGCTGACTCCGGTGGCGGCGAGGGTCTGGCGCGCACGAGTGCGGCCGACGCCGAAGATGTAGGTGAGAGCGATCTCCACGCGCTTCTCGCGCGGGAGGTCCACTCCAACGAGGCGTGCCATGGTGGCATTTCCTTCCGTTCGGCAGAGGTGTTGTCATCCGTGGCGTCCCGGGTGCCTCCCACATCGACCTTCGAGGACACGGTGGACCTCGTGGATTCGTTGCGGTACCGGGTCCCGGCCTCTGCGCCGGGAGTGGCATCGACCCCGAGGGGACGATGAGCCGTCAGATGTTCAGTATGTTGCTGTGAAGAAGCCTGCTCAGCCCTGGCGCTGCTTGTGCCGAGGGTTCTCGCAGATCACCATGACGCGTCCGTGGCGACGGATCACCTTGCACTTGTCACAGATCTTCTTCACGCTCGGGTTGACCTTCATTTAAGAAGCTCTCTCTTCAGCTCGATGCGTGGGTGTTCACTTGTAGCGGTAGACGATGCGTCCACGGCTGAGGTCGTACGGCGAGAGCTCCACCACCACGCGATCCTCCGGGAGGATGCGGATGTAGTGCTGACGCATCTTGCCGCTGATGTGCGCGAGAACCTTGTGACCATTGGCCAGCTCCACGCGGAACATCGCGTTGGGCAGTGCCTCGACAACGGCACCTTCCATCTCGATGACGCCTTCTTTTTTCGCCATGAACCTCAGCTTCTCGTATCGAATCGACTCCTCGGCCCGACCGCGAGCCGCCTCCCGCACCTGGACAGGGTCCGTGGGCAGGAGAAAACGCGCCTGAATAGGCCGACAGGGGAGTCTACGCCGCCGGTGCCCCGCTATTCAAATCGGCCAGCTCCGCCACCGCGAGGCGCGCCGCACGCTCGATCCGTGCGGTGCCGTCCTCGAGGCTGCGATGGCCGCTGGAGACGACCGCCACCTGGTAGGTGCGACCCTCGGCCTGCACCTCGCCCATGCTCGAGACGTACCAGCGGTCGGACCGCTCGTCGGGGATGTAACCCGCCTTGAGCGGGGTGCGGCCCGGCCGGTCGGCGGCGGCACTCACGCCGATGCGCTGATCGTCCGCGACGCGCGTCATGAGTCGGCGAAGCAGGCGCTCGCTGCGCCCATCGAGCAGTGAGTCCTCACCCAGGACGGCCCGCACCATGCGCAACCGGTCCTCGGCGCTGGTCGGGGTCCGCCCCCACTCGCGGCCCTCCAGCCGGGTGACGGCTCCCGCGTCCGACAAGAACTCGTTGACCGACTCGGTGCCGACGTCCTCGAGCATCTCATCGGTGGCCGGGTTGTCGCTGACCGCGATCATGGCCCGGGCCAGGGCCCGGTCGTGCCGGTCCGGGCGGCCCGCCTCCTGACGCAGGAGCGTGGCGACGATGTCGACCTTCATCAGACTGGCCGCCTCGACGACGGTGTCACCGACCACGATCTCCGTCCCGCTCTCGACGTCCCGGACGGCGACCGACACCTCACCGCCGAGCTCCTCCAGCGCCGTGGCCAGACGTGCCGCACGGGCGGCCAGCTCTGCCTGGGCGTCCGGCGGTACCACGGCGAGCCCTTCGGCGCGCACCATGGAGAGCACCGCGCCGGCATCGAGCTGGCCATGCCCCACGGCCGGCAGCCGGGCTGCCTGGCCGAACGGCGCGTCCGCTCGCTGGTCCGTCGAGACTCCCGTCGCGCCGGCGACAAGACTCGCCGAGACCAGCAGCGCTGAGATTCCGACTCGGATGCCCACCTGTCCACGATAGGAGCCGAGCGGTCACACTGCTGGACGGGGCGATGCAGGCCCTCGCGAACCGCAACAGGCACCGTCCATGATGGGGGCATGAGTCCAACAGATGCGCACCCCTCGGGGACCCAGCCTCGGCCGGGCATTCACTGGACACCCGCTGCGGAGGGAGCCCTGGGGGCCATCGGCCTGCTCTCCCTGGTCTCCGCGGCCCGGCGGGTGCCGTACCTGACCAGCGGCTACGACGAGTGGTGGAGGAACGTGATCTACCTCGGCTCCGACCTGGTCCTGGTCCTCGCCGGCGCCGTAGCCATCCTCTCCCTCCTCACCCGCGGCGCGACCCGGGTCGTCGCGGGAGTCGTGGCACTCGCCGGAGCCGGGATGCAACTGGTGAGCCTGGCGGTGGAGAACATCCACTGGTTCGCGCGTTTCGCGGACAACATTCCCGGCCAGGTCCTCGCCTCCCAGCTGATCGGGCTGGTCGCCGGGATCGGTGTGGCCGCGGTCACCGCCGGGCTGGGGCTCCTGCTCGTGCTGCGACACCGAGACTGACTGGTCACTGCGTCGGGCGGCTCAGGACACCGGGGCGATCGATCAGCCGCGAGAGCACGATGGCGGTGTCGGTGTGGTCCACATGAGGCACCTCCTCGCGCACCTGCTCCAGAGCTCGCTCGAGATGGCGCACGTCATGGGCGACGATGCGCAGCATCGCATCGGCCTGCCCGGAGACGGTCGCCGCCGAGTGCACCTCCGGCACCCTGGCAAAGGCCTCCCTCAGTCGCTCCGGTGAGACGGTGCCTCGGCAGTGCACCTCGACATAGGCCTCCACCGACCAGCCCATCGGGTCAGGATCGATGACGGCGGTGAAGCCCCGGATCACCCCGGCGGCGACCAGTCGGTCGATCCGGCGCTTCACGGCGGGTGCCGAGAGCCCAACCCGACCGCCCAGGGCGGCATAGCCGGCGCGTCCGTCCTCGAGCAGCAGGTCCACGATCGAGCGATCGACATCATCCATCAGGCCATGATGCAACAAATCGCCGTTCACCGCTGATCCACGTTGAGAATCGCCGCTCATTCTCGCAGTTTCGGATGCTTCATCTGACTCCACGGCCCTCTACGATTGGTTCATTGCATCGACTGCCCGAGGGAGCCCTGAGTGACCGTTCTCGACACCCGCGCACACGTCGCCGCCCGTCCGCAGGAGCCCGGGCCGGCCCGTCACCCACGCACGCGCACCTACGGCATGTGCCCGCCGGAGCACTTCGACGTCACGTACGCGATCAATCCGTGGATGCGCCCCGGCGTCGACGTCGACCTCGACCGGGCGATGACCCAGTGGCAGGTCTTGCGCGAGACCTACCGCAGCCTCGGCCACCGTGTGGAGGAGCTGCCGGCGCAGCCCGGACAGCCGGACATGGTCTTTGCCGCCAACGGCGCCCTGGTCGTGCGCGATCGCGCCTACGGAGCCCGGTTCCGCCACCCGGAGCGACACGCCGAGGCCGCGGCCCACGCGACGTGGCTGGAAACGCTGGGTCTGGACGTCGTGGAGCCGCAGCACGTCAACGAGGGCGAGGGAGACTTCCTGACGCTCGGCTCGATGATTCTCGGCGGCACCGGGTTCCGGACCACCCTGGACGCGCACGTCGAGGCGGCACAGCTGCTCGATCGCCCGGTCGTCTCCCTCGAGCTCGTGGATCCCCGCTTCTACCACCTCGACGTCGCGCTGGGCGTCCTCGATGACGGCAACGGCGAGGCCCCCGCAGACATCGCCTACCTTCCCCAGGCCTTCAGCCGGCACAGTCAGCGCACGCTCGCCGAGCTCTTCCCCGATGCTCTTCGCTGCACCATGGACGATGCGTTGGCCTTCGGGCTGAATCTCGTCAGCGACGGGCAGCGGGTCGTCCTGCCGACCGCTGCGCGGGACCTGACGGCCGCGCTGGAGGGTCGCGGCTACACCCCGGTCCCCGTGGATCTCTCCGAGCTCCTCAAGGGCGGCGGGAGCATCAAGTGCTGCACCATGGAGATGCACGCCTGATCCACCGGCCAGAGCCTGCTCGACCTCTACGCCGCACCCCGGCGATCACTGGGCGGTCAGGCCCCCGGGAGCGGTGAGGATCCAGGGGCCATCCTCGGTCCACGTCACCGAGTGCTCACAGTGGGCGGCCCACGACGCGTCGGCGCTCACCACCGTCCAGCCGTCCTCCAGCGTCCTGTTGTCCGCGGACCCCATCGTCACCATGGGTTCGATCGCCAGCACGAGACCTGGCACGATGCGAGGACCCTTGCCGGCACGGCCCACGTTCGGGACGTCGGGCGCCTGGTGCATGGCAGTGCCGATGCCGTGCCCCGTGAAGCCGTCGGTGAGCTCGTAGCGGCCGGCCGCACGGACGCTCTGCTCGATCGCCGCACTGATGTCACCCACGCGTCCACCCAGGCTGCCGGCCGCGATGCCTGCAGCCAGCGCCTGCTCGGTCACCTCGACCAGCCGGGCGGCGTCCGGGGCCACCTGACCGACGCCGATCGTGGTGGCGGCATCACCGTGCCAGCCCTCGACGACGGCACCGCAGTCGACCGACAGCAGATCACCCTCACGCAGCACCCGGGACCCCGGGATGCCGTGCACGACCTCCTCGTTCACCGACGTGCAGATGACGCCGGGAAAACCCGGCGCCTGGCCGCCGGCGCCGTACCCGAGGAAGTTCGAGGTCGCGCCATGAGCGGCGATCGTGTCGCGCGCCAAGGCGTCCAGCTCGCCGGTGGTGACCCCCGGCGCGACGGCTTCGCGCACAGCCTGCAGCGTCGCCGCCACGACCGCTCCGGCGCGGCGCATGAGCGCCAGCTGCTCAGCGGTCTTCAGCTCGATCCTGCGACGGAACATCGACCGCGACGTCCTCGGTCAGGCCAAGGAGGCGAGCGCCTCGTCGATGCGCTCGGCGACGTCGTCGATCTCACCGAGACCGTCGACCTCACGGACGAGCCCGCGCTGGGAGTAGACCTCCAGCAGCGGCGCGGTCTCCACGCGGTAGACCTCCTGGCGGTGCCGGACGACGTCCTCGGTGTCGTCGGAGCGCCCGCTCGTCTCGGCCCGCTTCAGCAGCCGGGCCACGACCTCGTCGGTGTCGACGACGAGCGAGACCACACCGTCGAGCTTGACGCCGAGCTCATCGAGGATGCCGTCCAGGGTCTCGACCTGGTCGAGCGTGCGGGGGTAGCCGTCCAGGACGAAGGCCTCCCGGGTCGTCCCCTGGGCGAGCCGGTCCCGGACCATCGCGTTGGTGACCTCGTCGGGGACGTACTCGCCGGCATCCATGTACCGCTGGGCCGTCCTGCCCAGCTCGGTCTGCTGGGAGACGTTCTCGCGGAAGATGTCGCCGGTGGAGATGTGCACTCCACCGATGCGCTCGGCCAGCGTGCTGGCCTGCGTCCCCTTGCCTGCACCGGGCGGTCCCATGATCAGAAGTCGACTCACTTCAGGAATCCTTCGTAGTTGCGCTGCTGCAGCTGGCTCTCGATCTGCTGCACGGTGTTCAGGCCGACGCCGACGATGATGAGGATCGAGGTGCCGCCGAACGGGAAGTTCTGGCTCGCGCCGAGCAGCGCCACGGCCACCATCGGGATGAGCGCCACGATGCCGAGGTAGGTGGCGCCCGGGGCGGTGATGCGGCTGAGGACGTAGGCGAGGTAGTCCTGGGTGGGTCGGCCCGCTCGGATGCCCGGGATGAAGCCGCCGTACTTCTTCATGTTGTCCGCGACCTCCTCGGGGTTGAAGGTGATCGAGACGTAGAAGTAGGTGAAGAACACGGTCAGCGCGAAGTACGTGATCATGTAGTACGGGTGGTCGCCGCGCACGAAGTGGTCGTTGATCCACGTCGAGTACTGGCTGCCCGGCTGGAACTGTGCGTACAGCGCCGGCAGGTACAGCAGGCTCGAGGAGAAGATGACCGGGATGATGCCGGCCTGGTTGACCTTGAGCGGGATGTAGGTGGACGAGCCGCCGAACATGCGCCGCCCCACCATGCGCTTGGCGTACTGCACCGGGATGCGTCGCTGCGCCTGTTCCATGAAGATGACGGCCGCGACGATGACCAGGCCGACGGCGATCACCACGCTGAAGGTCGTGACGCCGTTGGTCTGCCGGACCTGCCACAGCGCACCCGGGAAGGTGGCGACGACCTGCGTGAAGATCAGGATCGACATGCCGTTGCCGACGCCGCGGTCGGTGATGAGCTCGCCCATCCACATGATGACCGCCGTGCCGGCAACCATCGTCAGGACGATGAGCAGGAAGGACGGGATGCTGTCCATGTTGTACAGCAGGTCCAGGTTGCAGGCGCCGCCGAAGAGGTTGCCCGAACGCGCCAGCGCCACGATGCCGGTGGCCTGCAGGATCGCCAGGCCGAGCGTCAGGTAGCGGGTGTACTGCGTGATCTTGGCCTGGCCGGCCTGACCCTCCTTCTTGAGGGCCTCCAGCCGCGGGATCACCACGACGAGCAGCTGCAGGATGATGCTCGCGGTGATGTAGGGCATGATGCCCAGCGCGAAGACGGTGAGCTGCAGCAGCGCACCGCCGGAGAAGAGGTTGATCAGTGCGAACAGGCTGCTGTTGTCGCCCTCGGAGGCAGCCTGCACGCAGGTCTGGACGTTCGGCACGTTGATGCCCGGCGCCGGGAGCGTCGAACCGAGGCGGAAGAGCACCAGGATGCCCAGCACGAACAGCAGCTTGCGCCTGAGGTCAGGCGTCTTGAAGGCGTTCACGAAGGCGCTGAGCACCGGATGTCCTCCTCGTTCGTGGGGCCGGGCGAAGCCCCCGCGACTCTAACAGTCAGTCTCCCCGCCACCGCCATGTGGCAGCTGCGGGATGATCCGGCACGGCCGGATGAGACGAAACGACGAGGCCCTCGGTGTCCGAGGACCTCGTCGCTGCATCGTCAGTGCGACATCACAGCTCGGTGACGCTGCCGCCGGCCGACTCGATCTTGGTTCGGGCCGAGCCGGAGAACTTGTGCGCGGTGACCTGCACCGCCACGTCCAGCTCACCCTCGCCGAGCACCTTCACGAGCTGGCCCTTGCGGACCGCCCCGGCCTCGACGAGTGCGTCGACGTCGACCGCGCCGCCCTGTGGGAACAGGGCACCGAGTCGCTCGATGTTGACCACCTGGTACTCCTCGCGGAAGGGATTCTTGAAGCCCTTCAGCTTGGGAAGACGCATGTGGATCGGGATCTGACCACCCTCGAAGCCGTGCGGCACCTGGTAGCGGGCCTTGGTGCCCTTGGTGCCGCGGCCGGCCGTCTTGCCCTTGGACGCCTCGCCACGACCCACACGGGTCTTGGCGGTCTTGGCACCCGGGGCCGGGCGCAGGTGATGGAGCTTCAGAGCCATCTCACTCAACCTCCTCGACGTCCACGAGATGCGGGATGGTCTCGACCATGCCGCGGATCTCTGGACGATCATCCTTGACGACGACGTCGCCGATGCGCTTGAGACCCAGCGAGCGCAACGTGCCTCGCTGGCTCTGGCCGCGACCGATCGCCGAACGAACCTGGGTGACCTGCAGCCGCGCCATCAGGAACCAACCCCAGCGGCCTTCTCGGCCTGCTCGGCCTTGGCCTCCTCGACGCCCGCGGCCTCGGCCTTGAGCAGCGCCGCCGGAGCGACGTCCTCGACCGACAGGCCTCGACGCGACGCGACGTCCTGCGGCGACTCCAGCCCACGCAGGGCCTCGACCGTCGCGTGGACGATGTTGATCGCGTTGGACGAGCCGAGCGACTTGCTCAGGACGTCGTGCACGCCCGCGGCCTCCAGCACCGCACGCACCGGGCCACCGGCGATGACACCGGTACCGGGCGATGCGGGACGCAGGAAGACGACGCCAGCCGCCTTCTCGCCCGTGACCGGGTGCGGGATGGTGCCCTGGATGCGCGGGACGCGGAAGAAGCTCTTCTTCGCCTCCTCGACACCCTTGGAGATCGCCGTGGGGACCTCCTTGGCCTTGCCGTAGCCGACGCCGACCTGACCGTCGCCGTCACCGACGATCACCAGGGCGGTGAAGCTGAAGCGCCGACCACCCTTGACGACCTTGGCGACACGGTTGATCGTGACGACCTTCTCGATGTAGTTGCTCTTGTCGCCGCCGCGGTCCCCGCGGCCACCACGACGGTCGCCGCCTCCGCGACGCTGCTGGGCGCTCATGCGATCACGTCCTCAAAAAATCCACCGTAGGAACGCGGTCGCACGAGGTGCTGTCGGTTCGCTCGCTGGCGCTCGCTCACTGCGGCACTCCCGTTCTCGTTGACGTATGTGTTGATCATCAGAACTCCAGTCCACCCTCGCGGGCACCGTCGGCGAGTGCCGCGATGCGTCCGGCGTAGCGGTTGCCGGCGCGGTCGAAGACGACCGACTCGATGCCGGCGGCCTTCGCGCGGTCCGCCACCAGCTCACCGACCTTGCGCGCCTTGGCAGTCTTGTCGCCGTCGGTGGCACGCAGGTCGGCCTCGAGCGTCGAGGCGGAGACCAGCGTGTGACCTTCCAGGTCGTTGACGACCTGGGCGACGATGTGCTTGCTGGAGCGGGTCACGACCAGACGCGGACGCTCGGCCGATCCGTGCAGCTTCTTGCGGCCACGGATCTGGCGACGGGCGCGCGACGTGGCGCGACTCGAACGACCCTTGACCTGCTTGATCGAGATGGCCATCACTTACCAGCCTTTCCAGCCTTGCGCAGGATGCGCTCGCCGGCGTAGCGCACGCCCTTGCCCTTGTAGGGCTCGGGCTTGCGGATCTTGCGGATGTTCGCGGCGACCTCACCGACCACCTGCTTGTCGATGCCCTGCACCGTCAGCTTCGTCGGGGACTCCACCGTGAAGGTGATGCCCTCCGGCGCCTCGAACGGCACCGGGTGGCTGTAGCCGAGGTTCAGCTCGATCGCCTGCGGGCCCTTGGCCAGGACGCGGTACCCGACGCCCACGATCTCCAGCTTCTTCTCGTAGCCGTCAGTGACACCGACGACCATGTTGTTGATGAGCGTGCGGCTCAGGCCGTGCAAGGCCTTGCTCTCACGCTCGTCGTCGGGACGCTGCACGTCCAGAGCGCCGTCCTCACCGCGCGTGACGGTGATGGGCTCGGCCACGGTGTGCGACAGCTCGCCCTTGGGGCCCTTGACGTGCACGTACTGGCCCTCGATGGTCACCTCGACGCCGGAAGGAACGGCGACGGGCAGCTTGCCGATGCGCGACATGACTCGTCTCCTTTGCGTCTCACCAGACGTAGGCGAGAACTTCTCCGCCTACGTTCTGGGTCGTGGCCTGACGGTCCGTGAGGAGACCGTGGCTCGTCGAGATGATGGCGACGCCGAGCCCACCGAGCACCTTGGGCAGGTTGGTGGACTTGGCGTAGACCCGCAGACCGGGCTTGCTGATGCGGCGGATGCCGGCGATCGAGCGCTCGCGCTGCGGACCGTACTTGAGGGTGACGTGCAGGGTCTTGCCGACCTCTCCCTCACCGGGCTCGGTGACGGAGAAGTCGGTGATGAAACCCTCCTGCTTCAGCAGGGCGACAACGCCCTCCTTGAGCTTGCTGTAGGGCGCCACGATCTCGTCGTGGTAGGCCTGGTTGCCGTTGCGGATCCGCGTGAGCAGATCCGCGATCGGGTCGGTCATCGTCATGGTGTGTTTCCGTTTCTCGCTGCGGTTTCCGTCTCGTCCTCGTGAACCCTGAAAGGGGGGCGAGTGGGAGGGGACCTACTGCGTCAGGGGGTGAGTTGCCAGCTGCTCCAGGTGACGCTCCGTCACCAGGAGGACTTCGTCACGCTCTACTACCAGGAGGACTTCGTCACTCCGGGCAGCTCGCCGCGGTGTGCCATCTCGCGCAGGCAGATGCGGCACAGGCCGAACTTGCGGTAGACGGACTTGGGTCGGCCGCAACGCTGGCAGCGCGTGTAGCCACGCACCGCGAACTTGGGCTTGCGGGCCGCCTTGTTCCTCAGACCGGTCTTCGCCATGTCAGTTCTCCTTGAAGGGGAAGCCGAGCTGCTTCAGCAGTGCCCGACCCTCGTCGTCGTTCGTGGCCGTGGTGACGACCGTGATGTCCATGCCCCGCGACCGATCGATCTTGTCCTGGTCGATCTCGTGGAACATGACCTGCTCGGTCAGCCCGAACGTGTAGTTGCCCCGGCCGTCGAACTGCTTGGGGCTCAGGCCCCGGAAGTCGCGGATGCGCGGGAGCGCGAGCGTCAGGAGGCGGTCGAGGAACTCCCACATGCGATCGCCACGCAGCGTGGCGTGGACGCCGATCGGCATCCCTTCACGCAGCTTGAACTGCGCGATCGACTTGCGGGCCTTGGTGACCTGCGGCTTCTGGCCGGTGATGGCCGTGAGGTCGCGCAGGGCTCCCTCGATGAGCTTGCCGTCACGAGCAGCCTCGCCGACGCCCATGTTGACCACGATCTTGGTCAGGCCCGGGACCTGCATGACGTTGCCGTGGGCGAACTGCTCCTGCAGCGCGGGAAGGATCTCCTCGCGGTACCGTGCCTTCAGGCGAGGCGTGGTGGCGGCTGTGGTCTCGACCATGCTCAGATCTCCTTCCCGGTCTTGCTGGCGATGCGCACGCTGCGGTGCGCGGGGTAGCTGGACCCGTCACTGCGGGTCTTGGTGACCTCGTCGCGACGAAAGCCGACGCGCGTGGTGGTCTTGTCGCCGTCGGCATCCACCACGAGCATCACGTTGGAGACGTGCACAGCAGCCTCGCTGGTGATGATGCCGCCGGTGTTGGCGCCGCCATCGGTGCCGGTGCGGGTGTGCCGCTTGACGCGGTTGACACCCTCGACGATGACCCGGTCACGGTCCGCGAGGACCTGGATGACCGAGCCCACGACACCCTTGTCGGCGCCGGCGATGACCTTGACCTGGTCACCCTTCTTGATGGCGAGGGTCTTGTTGTTGTTGCTCATGTCAGAGCACCTCCGGAGCGAGCGAGATGATGCGCATGAACTTCTTGTCACGCAGCTCGCGGCCGACCGGGCCGAAGATGCGGGTTCCGCGCGGGTCGCCGTCAGTCTTGAGGATGACGGCGGCGTTCTCGTCGAACTTGATGTATGAGCCATCGGGACGGCGGCGCTCCTTGGCGGTGCGCACGATGACGGCCTTGATGACGTCACCCTTCTTGACGTTGCCGCCGGGGATGGCGTCCTTGACGGTGGCGACGATGGTGTCGCCGATGCCGGCGTAGCGCCGACCGGATCCGCCGAGAACACGGATGCACAGGATCTCCTTGGCACCAGTGTTGTCGGCGACCTTGAGTCGCGACTCCTGCTGGATCATCTGTCTCTCACTTCGCCTTCTCGAGGATCTCCACGAGACGCCACCGCTTCGTGGCCGACAGCGGTCGCGTCTCGTTGATGAGGACGCGGTCGCCGACGCCGGCTGCGTTCTGCTCGTCGTGGACCTTGAGCTTGGTGTTGCGTCGCAGCACCTTGCCGTACAGCCCGTGCGTGATGCGGTCCTCGACGGACACGACCACGGTCTTGTCCATCTTGTCGCTCACCACCAGGCCCGTACGGACCTTGCGTGTCGTACGCTCCACAGTCTCTTCCTTGTCATTCATGCGTCCACCTCGATGATCCCGAGCTCGCGCTCGCGCAGAACCGTGTAGACCCGAGCGATCTCGCGCCGGACGGTCTTGAGACGGGCCGTGTTGTCGAGCTGTCCGGTGGCGTTCTGGAAACGCAGGTTGAACAGCTCTTCCTTGGTCTCACGCAGCTTGTCCGCCAGTGCGTCGGCGTCCAGCTCGCGCAGGTCAGCAGCGGTCGTCTTCGACATCACATGCCTCCCTCGGTCTCGCGGCTGATGAAACGGGCCTTCATCGGCAGCTTGTGGATGGCGCGCCGCATCGCCTCACGGGCGACCTCCTCGGAGACACCCGACAGCTCGAACATGATGCGTCCGGGCTTGACGTTGGCGACCCACCACTCGGGCGAGCCCTTGCCGGAGCCCATGCGGGTCTCAGCGGGCTTCTTGGTCAGTGGACGGTCGGGGTAGATGTTGATCCACACCTTTCCGCCACGCTTGATGTGTCGGGTCATCGCAATACGAGCAGACTCGATCTGACGGTTGGTCACGTAGTGACCCTCGACCGCCTGGATGCCGTACTCACCGAAGGTGAGCTCGGTTCCACCCTTGGCCATGCCGCGGCGCTTGGGGTGGTGCTGCTTGCGGTACTTGACCCTGCGGGGCATCAGCATCAGCTCTGCCCTCCTTCCGCGGCTGGCTGCGCCAGGTTGTTCTGAGCAGCGTCGTCCTGCGCGGCCTCGGCCGGAGCCGTCGGCGCGTCGCCCTGGGGCGCCGCTGCTGGCTGCTCGGCGCGGCCCTGCTGGCCACCGTCGCGACCAGCACCCTCGCGGGCGGGACGGCGTCCACGCTGCGGGCGGGAGCGCCCCGGAGCGGCGGCGCGCTTGGCGGCCTCGGCCTCACGCTCGGCGCGAGTACCGGCGACCTCACCCTTGTAGATCCAGACCTTCACGCCGATGCGGCCGAAGGTCGTGCGGGCCTCGTAGAAGCCGTAGTCCACGTCCGCGCGCAGCGTGTGCAGGGGCACGCGGCCCTCACGGTAGAACTCCGAGCGGCTCATCTCGGCACCACCGAGACGGCCGGAGCACTGGATCCGGATGCCCTTGGCACCCGAACGCATCGTGGTCTGCATCGCCTTGCGCATGGCCCGGCGGAACTGCACACGACCGCTGAGCTGCTCCGCGACGCCCTGGGCCACGAGCTGGGCATCCATCTCGGGGGCCTTGACCTCCAGGATGTTCAGCTGGACCTGCTTGCCGGTGAGCTTCTCCAGGCTGCCGCGGATGCGGTCGGCCTCGGCGCCACGGCGACCGATGACGATGCCGGGACGCGCGGTGTGGATGTCGACGCGAACGCGATCACGCGTGCGCTCGATCTCGACCTTGCTGATACCGGCACGGTCCATGCCGTGGGTCAGCAGCTTGCGGATCTTGACGTCCTCACCGACGTAGTTGCTGTACAGCTTGTCGGCGTACCAGCGGCTCTTGTGGTCGGTCGAGACGCCGAGTCGGAAGCCATGCGGGTTGATCTTCTGACCCATGCTCAGTTCCCGCCCTTCTTCTGGATGGTGTCGGCCGGCTGGACGACGACGGTCAGGTGGCTGCTGCGCTTGAGGATGCGGTTGGCCGCGCCCTTGGCGCGAGGGCGCCAGCGCTTCATCGTCGGCCCCTCCTCGACCAGCACGGTCGAGATCACGAGGTCGGAGGCGTCCAGGTCCTCGGTGGTCTCGGCGTTGGCGACTGCGGAGGAGACCAGCTTGTGGAAGTCCTGCGCGACGGCCTGCGGCGCGAACTGCAGGAGCGCGAGGGCCTCGTCGACCTCCAGGCCGCGGATCAGGTCGGCGACACGACGCGACTTCAGCGGCGTGACACGGACGAAGCGGGCCACGGCGAAGGCGCCGGGGGCATCGCCCAGCAGGCGCTCTCGCCGTGCGCTGATGTTGTTACGGGTAGCTGCGGTCATGACGACACCGCCTCGAAGGTCGTGAGAGTAGTCGATGCCGTCATGACGACATCCTGATTGTTCGCTCGCTGACGCTCGCTCATCGCCTCTTGGCCTTTCGGTCGTCCTTCTCGTGACCGCGGAACGTACGGGTCGGGGCAAACTCTCCGAGCTTGTGTCCCACCATCGAGTCGGTGATGAACACCGGGACGTGCTTGCGGCCGTCGTGCACGGCGATCGTGTGTCCGATGAAGGACGGCAGGATCATCGAGCGACGCGACCAGGTCTTGATCACGTTGTGGGTCCCGGCTTCGTTCTGGGCGTCCACCTTCTTGGTGAGGTGGCCGTCGACGAAGGGACCCTTCTTCAGACTGCGTGGCATGGGCAGGTCCTCTCTCAGCGGCCGGACTTGCGGCGGCGGACGATCATCTGGTCACTGGCCTTGCGCTTGCGCGTACGGCCCTCGGGCTTGCCCCACGGGCTGACCGGGTGGCGACCACCGGAGGTCTTGCCCTCGCCACCACCGTGCGGGTGGTCGACCGGGTTCATGACGACACCGCGCACGGTCGGGCGCTTGCCCTTCCAGCGGTTGCGGCCCGCCTTGCCCCAGTTGATGTTGGACTGCTCGGCGTTGCCGACCTCGCCCAGCGTGGCGCGGCAGCGGACGTCGACGTAGCGCATCTCGCCCGAGGGCAGGCGCACCTGGGCGCGGCTGCCCTCCTTGGCGACGAGCTGCACGCGCGAGCCTGCCGAGCGGCCCATCTTGGCGCCACCGCCGGGGCGCAGCTCCACGGCGTGGATCATCGAGCCCACGGGGATGTTGCGCAGCGGCAGGTTGTTTCCGGTCTTGATGTCGGCACCCACGCCGGCCTCGACCCGCTGGCCCTGACGGATGCCGTCGGGAGCGATGATGTAGCGCTTCTCCCCGTCGGCGTAGTGCAGCAGGGCGATCCGGGCGGTGCGGTTGGGGTCGTACTCGATGTGAGCGACCGTGGCCGGCACGCCGTCCTTGTCGTAGCGCTTGAAGTCGATGACGCGGTAGGCGCGCTTGTGACCGCCGCCCTGGTGACGCGTCGTGATCCGACCCTGGTTGTTGCGACCGCCCTTCTTGGGCAGCGGCTCCAGCAGGGACTTCTCCGGCGTGGTGCGGGTGACCTCGGCGAAGTCGGCGACGGATGAACCGCGACGACCCGGCGTGGTCGGCTTGTGCTTGCGAATTGCCATGGTCTGCTCTACCTCAGCTCGGGCTCGAGAAGATGTCGATGCTCTGGCCGGCGGCCACGCTGACGATCGCGCGCTTGGTGTCCTTGCGCTTGCCGAGGCCGGTGCGCGTACGGCGCACCTTGCCCTTGCGGTTGATCGTGTTCACCGCGGTCACCTTGACGCCGAAGACGCTCTCGACGGCGATCTTGATCTCCGTCTTGTTGGCGTCCGGGCGCACCAGGAACGTGTACTTGTTGTCGTCGAGCAGGTTGTAGCTCTTCTCGCTGACGACGGGGGCGATCAGCACATCACGTGCGTCCTTGTGCAGCGTGCTCATGCGTCCTCTCCTGCCTTGGTGAAGCCGGCCGCCTGGGCGGTCTCCTCGGTGTCGAACCAGACCTCGGCCTCGGCCTGCTCGTAGGCCGGGCTGTCGGGCGTGTGGAACGTCATCGAGTCGACGTTGCCCTTGACCTCGTGACCCTTGGGAGCGTTGCCGCTCTTGAGGGGCGCCTTGGACCCGGGACCGTACGGCTGGGTCTTGGTCGCGCCTGTGACCTCGGTGGCCGCGGGCTCGGCAGCGGGCGCAGCCTCGGCGGCCGGCGCCGTCTCGGCAGCTGCCTTCTTGGCCGGTGCCTTCTTGGCCGGTGCCTTCTTGGCCGGTGCTGCGTCTGCCTCGAGGACTGCCTTGCTCAGCGTGACCGTCTCGGTCCCCTCGGCCGAACGGGCGGCCACGAAGGCGTCGAAGGCGGACTTGGTGAACACGACGTCGTCGCTGCGCACCACGTCGTAGGTGTTGAGCTGGTCGTCGGTGATCAGCTCGACGTCCTTGACGTTGCGCAGGCTCTTGGCGGTGATCGCGTCCTCACGCTCGACGACGACGAGCACGCGCGGCGCCTTGCGCCGCCCACGACCCGGCACCCCCGCCGCGCTGCCGATGAGCTCGGAGACGGCGGCGACGGCAGCCTTGGTGGAGGGCGCGTCGCCGGTGACGAGGGACTCCACGACGTGCAGTCGACCGCTGCGGGCCCGGTCCGAGAGGGCACCGCGCAGGGCGGCGGCCTTCATCTTCTTGGGTGTGCGCTGCTCGTAGCTGCGCGGCGTCGGGCCGTGCACGATGCCACCGCCGGCGTACTGCGGCGCGCGGATCGAGCCCTGGCGAGCGCGACCGGTGCCCTTCTGGCGGTACGGCTTCTTGCCGCCACCACGGACCTCACCACGCGACTTGACGTCGTGGGTGCCCTGACGGGCAGCGGCGAGCTGGGCCGTGACGACCTGGTGGATGAGCGGGACGTTGGTCTGCACGCCGAAGAGGTCGACGGGCAGGTCCGCATCGATACGAGTGACCATGGATTCAGGCTCCCTTCGCGGCAGAGCGGACCACGACGAGACCGCCCTTGGGACCGGGGACAGCACCCTTGATGAGGATGACGCCCTTGTCGACGTCGACCGCATGGACGGTGAGGTTCTGCGTGGTGACGGTGTCCGCACCCATGTGTCCGGCCATGCGCAGGCCCTTGAAGACTCGACCCGGGGTGGCGCAGCCACCGATCGAGCCAGGCTTGCGGTGGTTGCGGTGGGCACCGTGGGAGGCGCCCACACCGGCAAAGCCATGGCGCTTCATGACGCCGGCGAAGCCCTTGCCCTTGCTGGTGGCGGTGACGTCGACGCTCTCGCCGGCACCGAAGATCTCCGGGGAGATCTCCTGACCGAGCTCGTAGTCGGCGATCGCCTCGGTGCGGATCTCGACGACGTGACGGCGGGGCGTGACGCCGGCCTTGGCGAAGTGGCCCGACTCGGGCTTGTTCACCTTGCGGCCGTCGATCTCACCGAAGCCGAGCTGGACGGCGGAGTAGCCGTCGTTCTCACGGGTGCGGATCTGCGTGACGACGTTGGTGTCGGCAGCCAGCACGGTGACGGGGACGACGACACCGTTGTCGTCCCACACCTGGGTCATGCCGAGCTTGCGGCCGAGCAGGCCGCGCGCGTTCGCGGTGGAGGTGGTGCTCATAGGTCTGTCGTTCCCCTCAGAGCTTGATCTCGATGTCGACACCGGCCGGCAGGTCGAGTCGCATGAGCGAGTCGACGGTCTTGGGCGTCGGGTCGATGATGTCGATGAGCCGCTTGTGCGTACGCATCTCGAAGTGCTCGCGGCTGTCCTTGTACTTGTGGGGCGAACGGATCACGCAGAACACGTTCTTCTCCGTGGGCAGCGGCACAGGCCCTGCCACGGATGCACCCGTACGGGTGACCGTGTCGACGATCTTGCGCGCGGAGGTGTCGATCACCTCGTGGTCGTAGGCCTTGAGCCGGATACGGATCTTCTGTCCCGCCATGCTCTGCTCGTCCTTACTCTTCGTCAGCTGGTTGTGCTCGTGGGCTGTTCCACCCGCAAGGGGCTACTCCCCTCCGGACCCCGAGGTCGGGCGTGTCGCGGTCTGGCCCGCGCGCATGCGCAACACTTCTGGAGTTGGGTGGTTGGACCGCTGGTCCCGGGCCACGGCCTACGATGAGTCCGTGTCGCCTGCCTTGGCAGCAGTCAGGCCGGTCACCGTGCGACGCCCTCGTGATGTCCCGACGTGAGTTCCGGGCGAGCGCGCCCCAGCGAACCGGCCGGAGCAACCGCACTAGTCTGACAGACGCCCACGGGGAAACACAAATCCGCCTGGCCCGATGCCGGCCTCAGTGGTGGACGTGGGACTCCGACTCCACATGTCCGGCGGGCTCGATCTGGAACGTCGAGTGCTCGACGTCGAAGTGCTCGGACAGGCAGGAGCCGAGCCGATCGAGGATGTCGTGCGCATCACCCATCGCGTCGATGGAGTCGTCGACGACCACGTGCGCGCTCATGACCGGCATCCCCGAGGTGATGGTCCAGACATGCAGGTCGTGGACGTCCACGACACCGTCGAGGGACAGGATGTGCGCGCGGAGCTCCCGCAGGTCGACTTCCTTGGGCGAGCCCTCCAGGAGCACCTCCACCACGTCCTTGAGCAAGGAGAGCGCCCGCGGCACGATCATGGCCGCGATCAGCAACGACGCCACCGGATCTGCCGTGTGCCAGCCGGTCAGCAGGATCACCACCGCCGAGGCGATGACCGCCACCGAGCCGAGGGCGTCGCCCAGGACCTCCAGGTAGGCCCCTCGGACGTTGAGACTCTCCTGCGCACCCGCCCGGAGCAGGACGAGCCCGACGACGTTGACCGCCAGCCCGATCGCACCGGCGGCCAGCACCGGGACGCCGGCAATCTCGGGGGCGTCACCGAGACGCCCGAGCGCCTGCCACACGATCCAGGCGCACAACCCCAGCAGGACCAGGCCGTTCAGCCCGGCCGCGAGCACCTCGGTGCGGTGGTACCCGAAGGTACGGCG
The DNA here is from genome assembly GCF_041951745.1 of Aeromicrobium sp. CTD01-1L150. Classification (GTDB taxonomy): domain Bacteria; phylum Actinomycetota; class Actinomycetes; order Propionibacteriales; family Nocardioidaceae; genus Aeromicrobium. The sequence goes on along the minus strand of NZ_CP169555.1, from coordinate 877,373 downwards.
CGAGCCCGGTGCACCGCCGCGTTGCGCCACGGTGATGGCCGCGAGCGCCAGGACGATGCCGAAGGAGTCGCCGAGCATGTGGGCGGCGTCGGCGAGCAGTGCCAGGCTGCCGGTGATGACGGCGACGGTGGCCTGCACCAGGAGCACCGTGACCGACAACGCGAGCACGAGCAGGAGTCGGCGTCGGTGGCGAAGTCCGGTCCCGGCCGGCGCATGACTGTGACCGTGTCCCATGGGAAATAGGCTACGGATCCATTGCGGAATACACGAGCACGTGTCCGCCAAAAGGACGCCCACGACAACCATTGCCGCCTGCAGCGACGGTCAGCGCGACTGCAGGAACCTCAGGACCGCCAGGACGCGGCGGTTGTCGTCCCCGTGGTGGGACAGGTCGAGCTTCATGAAGACGTTCGAGACATGCTTGCCGACGGCCTTCTCGGTGACCACCAGTGCCTGGGCGATGGCAGCGTTGGACCGGCCCTGCGCCATCAGCTCCAGCACCTCCCGCTCACGCGGCGTGAGCCGGTCCAGTGGACCGCCGTCGTCCCTGCTCGAGACCAGCGCGGAGACGACCTGCGGGTCGAGGACCGTCGCCCCGGCGCTCACCCGACGGACGTCGTCAATGAACTCCGAGACTCGTGTGACGCGATCCTTCAGCAAGTAGCCCACCGAACCGTGACCGGTGCTCATCAGCTCGCGGGCGTAGACCTGCTCCACGAACTGACTCAGGACGAGGACCGGCAGGTCGGGACGCCCGCGCCGCAGGTCGATGGCGGCCTGCAGTCCCTCCGTCGTGAAGGTCGGCGGCATGCGGATGTCAGTGATGACGACGTCGACGTCCGGCACCGCCCCCACGGCGCCGACGAGGCCGTCCACGCTGTCGACGGCGTGGACGACCGCGATCTCATGGGCCTGCAGAAGACGGATCAACCCGTCCCTCAGGAGCGCGTTGTCCTCCGCGACGATGGCGCGCACGGGACCTCCATCCTGACTCGCGTCCCGCCTCCGACGGGGCTGATGACCTCCATCGTGCCGTCAAAGGCAGCGAGTCGTCGCTCCAGCCCTTCCAGGCCGCTGCCACCCTGCGGGTGGGCGCCTCCACGGCCGTCGTCCCCGACGACCACGTCCAGCCGCACCCCGTCGCCGCGCAGCACCAACCAGCAGCGCTGCGCCCCGGCGTGCTTGGCGACGTTCGTCAGACACTCGGCGATCGCGAAGTAGACCGCAGACTCGATCGGTGCGGGCAACGCGTCGTCGAGCTCGGCGGTCACCGTGACGGGGACGGGCAGCTCGAGCGCGAGCGCCTCGACCGCACCGACCAACCCGCGGTCGGCGAGCAGAGGAGGATGGATCGCCCGCACGATGGCCCGCAGCTCCTCCAACGTCGCCTGCGTCGAGTCGCGCGCCTCACCCAGCAGCTCGGCGGCGGCCGCCGGGTCGGTCTCCAGCAGCTCCTCCGCCATGCCCAGGTGCATGCCCAGCGCGACCAGCCGGGCCTGCGCACCGTCGTGCAGGTCACGCTCGATCCTGCGCACCTCGGCGGCGGAGTGATCGAGCGTCTCGTCGCGGGTACGCGTGACCTGCTCGACGCGTCGCTGCAGCGTCGTGGTGCGCCGCTCCCCGAGGATGGCCGCATCCATCCCGAGCCGCAACCGGGCGAGCGCCGGGGTGAGGAGCCACCACAGCATGACCGCGGCCGTCGCGGTGAGGACGGCGAACCACCACGACCACTCCTCGAGCACGATCCCCAGGACCAGGTGCGTGATCGGCGTCCCGAAGGCGACGACCACCAGGCCGCTCAGCGCGGCCCCCACCGTCGCGCTGAACCACACGTGCGCCAGGTCGCGTCGACGCACCGGGTCACGCAGCCATGTCATGATCCGGCGCCACGGGCCGCTGGCGGCAGGGGCCAGGTGGTGGCCCGGGACCGGTCGGTCCAGCAGCTCGCCGACGACACGCCGCTGCCAGGATCCCCACGCTCCCGTCAGCGGTACCGTCACGAACAGGAGCAGGAGGCCGACTCCCACCGCCGGCACGGTCGCCAGGGAGACCGTCACCAGGATCGCAAGTGGTAGTGCCACCAGCAGTCCGCCGAGGAACTGGGCACCTGCCACCGCGGTCAGGACCAGCCGGCTGCGAAGGCCGTCGACGTCCAGCGACCACGGACCGGGAAACGTCAGCACGTGACCCACTCTTGCAGCCCCCGGCGCATGCGGCCATCGCTCACTCATGCTGCGAGGACGACGGCCGGTGACGTGCGCACGGTTCGTCGCACGGCGGACCACGCTGCACCCACCGTCACCACGATGGCCACCAGTGCCGTGCCGAGCACGATCCACAGCAGGCTCGACGGCAGCGGGCCATCGACGGTGAGGATCGCGAACGGCACGACGGTCGCGAGCGAACCCGCCAGCCCCAGCCCGATGCCCACCAGGGCGAGCACGAACGCCTCGGTGGTGACCGCCCGGACCACGTCGCCACGGCTCGCGCCGATCCGACGCAGACGGGCGAGCTCGATCCGACGGTCCAGCACACCGGCCGTCGTCGTCGTGACGATCATGATCGCCGCGAACAGCGCGATCACGCCGACGACCACGTAGTTGAGCAGCTCCACGGTCGCGGCATCGGGGTTGTCCCCGGCCCCGACGGAGAACTCGTGGTGCAGGGCCATGAGACCGAGCGTCCCGACCGCGACACCGACGAACATCACGATGGGGGTGAGCGCCCCCGAGGCACGCACGGACCGACGGGCCAGCGCGGTCGCGGCGAGGTGGGAGGCGTTGCCGGCCAGGCCCCGCGCTCCGGCCAGGCCCCGCGCAGTCATCGTCACCACGGGCGGCGCGAGCAGCGCCAGGCCCAGCGAGGCCACGATCGACAGCGACCCGAGCATCTGCATCGCGACGAACGGATCGTCGCTCTGGGAGGCGACCAGGCTCCCCACCACACCCTGGCCGATCGCACCGAGCAGCAGGACGACGCCACCGATCGCACGGACCCGGGACAGCCGGGTGGGCTCAGCAGTCACGCCGGCACGGCGACGGGTCACCTGCCGGACCGCCAGGCTCGAGGCGACGACGGCCACGAGCAGGAGTGACACGATGATGGCGCCGATCGTCACGACGCCGAGCCGGTGCTCGATCCCCGAGCTCACCAGGCCCGCGTCGGCCACCAGGCTCAGGAGCAGGCGGCCGGCCAGCAGACCGGGCACCAGTCCGGCCAGGGTGGCCACCAGGGCGACGGCGACCGTCTCACGACGCACGAGGGAACGCACCTGGCGATTGGTCGCTCCGATCACCCGCAGATGGTTGAGCTCGGTGGTCCGCTGCCGCACGGTGATCGCGACCGTCGATGCCACGGCGGCCAGGACGATGAGGACGCCCCAGCTTCCGATGACGGCCCCCATGACCATCAACGTCTCCCCGTCGACCTCTGAGACCGGATCGGCCTGCCCGGTCTCGATCAGCGAGGTGAAGCCGGTCATCAGGACGGTGCCGAAGAACACCGACAGGGCGCAGGCGGCAAACGAACCGGCGCGACCACGCAGTGAGGCAAGGGCCGGCGCGCTCATCGTGCCGCCCCCGTCATCACCAGGTCGTCGAGGTGGGCCATCTGTCCCGCGATCGCATCAGCGGTCGGACGCACCATCCGCCCCGCGATCCGCCCGTCGACGAGGTAGAGGACCTCATCGGCCCAGGCGGCCGCGTTCGGGTCGTGGGTGACCATGACGATGGTCTGCCCCAGCTCGTCGCAGGCCCGCCGGAGCATCGCGAGGACCGTGGCCGCGCTCGTGGTGTCGAGCGCCCCGGTGGGCTCGTCGGCGAACACGACGGCTGGCCGGGCGACCACGGCCCGCGCCAGCGCGACCCGCTGCTGCTGGCCCCCGGACAGCTGGGCGGGGTACCGGTCGGCGCGTTCGGACATGTCCACGGCAGCCAGCGCCGCACGGACTGCGGACCGATCGACCCGACGCCGCGCCAGTCGCAGCGGCAGCGCGACGTTCTCCTCGGCCGTCAGGTACGGCATCAGGCTGTAGTCCTGGAAGACGAATCCCACGTGCTGACGTCGAAACTTCGTCAGCCTCGTCTCGCTCCACGACCCGATCTCCTGGCCATCGATCGCCACTCGCCCGCCGTCGACCACCTCCAGCCCGGCGGCGCATCGCAGCAGTGTGCTCTTGCCGGATCCGGACGGCCCCATCACTGCGGTGAAGCCGGCCTCCTGAAGCCCGAGGCTGATGTCGTCGAGGGCACGCACCGACGCATCGCCCACCCCGAAGGTCTTGGTCACCGAGCTCAGGGCCACGGCAGCATTCATGATGATCCTCTCGTCCGAGGCGCCGAAGTGCGCCGTCGACCATCACGCTATGAGCGCAGCAGCGCTGCCACGAGGGGCCTGATCCGCTTCTTCGATGGTGGGGTTTTCCCTACCATCGAAGGCAAGGATCGCCGCCTGACCACATCGGCGGTTCGTGACCCGCCGAGCCGTGATCCACACGACGGAGCCCCGGCCCTCCTTCGACAGGAGGGCCGGGGCTCAGAGGTGCTTCAGGCTGACCTGAGGTCAGCGCGTCGGCAGATCGATCACTTGGTGACCTTGGTGACCCGACCGGCACCGACGGTACGGCCGCCCTCGCGGATGGCGAAGCGCTGGCCCTCCTCGAGTGCGATCGGCTGGATCAGCGCGACGCTGATCTCGGTGTTGTCGCCCGGCATGACCATCTCGGTGCCCTCGGGCAGCGTGACGACGCCGGTCACGTCCGTGGTGCGGACGTAGAACTGCGGACGGTAGTTGTTGAAGAACGGCGTGTGACGGCCACCCTCCTCCTTGGCCAGGATGTAGGCCTGACCCTCGAACTCCGTGTGCGGCGTGGCGCTTCCGGGCGCGATGATGACCTGGCCGCGCTCGACGTCCTCACGCTTGGTGCCGCGCAGCAGCAGCCCGACGTTCTCGCCGGCCTCGGCGTAGTCGAGGAACTTGCGGAACATCTCGATGCCGGTGACCGTGGTGGACTGCTTGTTCTCACGGATGCCGACGATGTCCACGTTGTCGTTGACGTTGACCTTGCCGCGCTCGATCTTGCCGGTCACGACGGTGCCGCGGCCCGTGATCGTGAAGACGTCCTCGATGGCCATCAGGAACGGCTTGTCGGTGTCACGGTCCGGGAGCGGGATGTTCTCGTCGACGGCCTCCATGAGGTCCTCGACGCTCTTGACCCACTCCGGGTCGCCCTCGAGCGCCTTGAGCGCCGAGACCTTGACGACGGGGGCGTTGTCGCCGTCGAAGTCCTGCTCGCTGAGAAGCTCACGGACCTCCATCTCGACGAGCTCGATGAGGTCGTCGTCGTCGACCATGTCGGCCTTGTTCAGCGCGACGAGGATGTAGGGCACGCCGACCTGACGGGCGAGCAGCACGTGCTCACGGGTCTGGGGCATGGGGCCGTCGGTCGCGGCAACCACCAGGATCGCGCCGTCCATCTGGGCAGCACCGGTGATCATGTTCTTCACGTAGTCAGCGTGACCGGGCGCATCGACGTGCGCGTAGTGACGCGCCTCCGTCTGGTACTCCACGTGCGAGATGGAGATCGTGATGCCGCGCTGCTTCTCCTCGGGCGCGTTGTCGATCTGGTCGAACGCCGACGCCGAGTTGAGGTCGGGGTACTTCTCGGCCAGAACCTTGGTGATCGCAGCCGTCAGCGTGGTCTTGCCATGGTCGACGTGACCAATCGTGCCGATGTTGACGTGCGGCTTGGTCCGCTCGAACTTCGCCTTAGCCACTGGGGCTCCTCCTGGGTTGGTTGTTGCTTGTCTGTGAAACGCCGTCGGATCCGGGTGAGAACCTCAGGCCACCTTATGGGATGGACCGCTGTTACTCGCCGCGGGCCTTCTTGATGATCTCCTCCGCGACGGCCTTGGGAACCTCGGCGTAAGAGTCGAACTGCATCGAGTACGACGCACGGCCGGAGGTCTTGGACCTCAGGTCGCCGACGTAGCCGAACATCTCAGAGAGCGGCACGAGCGCCTTGACGAGCTTGGCGCCTCCGTAGCCCTCCTCCATGGACTGGACCTGACCACGGCGGGAGTTGAGATCGCCGATGACGTCGCCCATGTAGTCCTCCGGGGTCGTCACCTCCACCGCGAACATGGGCTCCAGCAAGGCCGGGTCGGCCTTGCGCGCCGCTTCCTTGAAGGCCATCGAACCGGCCAGCTTGAAGGCCAGCTCGGAGGAGTCGACGTCGTGGTAGGCGCCGTCCTCCAGCGTCACCTTGACGTCGACCATGGGGTAGCCGGCGAGCACGCCGAACTCCATGGCCTCCTGGGCGCCGGCGTCCACCGAGGGGATGTACTCCTTGGGGACGCGGCCGCCGGTGACCTCGTTGACGAACTCATAGCCGCCCTCGCCACCGAACTGTGCACCCGTGGGAGCGATGCCGATGATGATCTTGGCGAACTGGCCCGAGCCACCGGTCTGCTTCTTGTGGGTGAAACTGTGGCCGGTGACGGTCCGCTTGATCGTCTCGCGGTAGGCGACCTGCGGCTTGCCGACGTTGGCCTCGACGCGGAACTCGCGCTTCATACGGTCCACGAGGATGTCCAGGTGGAGCTCGCCCATGCCGGCGATGATCGTCTGGCCGGTCTCCTCATCGGTGTGGACCTGGAAGGTCGGGTCCTCCTCGGCGAGACGCTGGATCGCGACGCCGAGCTTCTCCTGGTCGCTCTTGGTCTTGGGCTCGATGGCGACCTGGATGACCGGGTCGGGGAACGTCATCGACTCCAGGACGATCGGCTTGGCGGAGTCGGCGAGCGTCTCACCGGTCGTGGTGTCCTTCAGACCCATGACGGCGACGATCTGGCCGGCGCCGACCGAGGCGATCTCCTCACGCTTGTTGGAGTGCATCTGGTAGATCTTGCCGATCCGCTCCTTGCGACCCTTGGTCACGTTGAGCACCTGCGTGCCGGCCTCGAGACGACCGGAGTAGACGCGCAGGTAGGTCAGCTTGCCCAGGTGCGGGTCAGCCGCGATCTTGTAGGCGAGGCCGGCGAACGGCGCGTCCTCCGACGGAGGACGGGAGTCCTCCAGGCTCTCGTCCTTGGCGTCGTGGCCGACGACGTCACCGACGTCGATCGGCGAGGGCAGGAAGTCGACGACGGCATCGAGCAGGGGCTGCACGCCCTTGTTCTTGAAGGCCGTGCCGCACAGGACCGGGTTGAGGGCGGTCGACAGCGTGGCGCGACGGATCGCGGCCTTGAGCGTGTCGACGTCGATGTCCTCGCCGTCCAGGTAGAGCATCGCGATGTCGTCGTCGACGTCGGCCAGCGTCTCCAGCAGGGCCTCGCGCCCCTCGGCAGCCGCGTCGGCGAGCTCGGCGGGGATCTCCTCGACCTCGTAGTCCTCGCCGATGGAGGTCTCGCCGCGCCACGTCAGGGCACGCATGCCGACCAGGTCGACGACACCCAGGAAGTCGGACTCGGCGCCGATGGGCAGCTGCATCACCAGCGGCGTGGCGCCGAGACGCTCACGGATGGTCTTGACGCAGAAGTCGAACGAGGCGCCCGTACGGTCCAGCTTGTTGACGAAGCACATGCGGGGAACGCCGTACCGGTCGGCCTGGCGCCACACGGTCTCCGACTGCGGCTCGACACCGGCGACACCGTCGAAGACGGCGACGGCGCCGTCGAGGACACGCAGGGAGCGCTCGACCTCGACGGTGAAGTCGACGTGTCCGGGCGTGTCGATGATGTTGATCTGGCGGTCGTTCCACCAGCAGGTCGTCGCGGCCGACGTGATCGTGATGCCGCGCTCCTGCTCCTGCTCCATCCAGTCCATCGTGGCGCCGCCGTCGTGGACCTCACCGATCTTGTAGTTGATGCCGGTGTAGTACAGGATGCGCTCGGTGGTCGTCGTCTTGCCGGCATCGATGTGCGCCATGATGCCGATGTTGCGGACGCGCGTCAGGTCGGTGGTGATGTCGGTTGCCACGGTGGGGTAGCCGTTCCTTACGTCGGTGTGGAGCTGGGCTTACCAGCGGTAGTGGGCGAAGGCGCGGTTCGCCTCGGCCATCTTGTGGGTGTCCTCGCGCCGCTTGACGCTGCCGCCCAGGCCGTTGCTGGCGTCGAGGAGCTCGTTCTGCAGACGCTCGGCCATGGTCTTCTCGCGACGCTCACCGGAGTACTTGACCAGCCAGCGCAGGGCGAGGGTGGTCTGGCGAGCCGGACGGACCTCGATCGGCACCTGGTAGGTGGCACCACCGACACGGCGGCTCTTGACCTCCAGGCTGGGCTTGACGTTGTCGAGCGCACGCTTGAGCGTGACGACCGGGTCGGTGCCGGACTTGGCGCGCGTGCCCTCAAGAGCGCCGTAGACGATGCGCTGCGCGGTCTGCTTCTTGCCGTCGACGAGGATCTTGTTGATCAGCTGGGTGACCAGCTGGTTGCTGTAGACCGGATCGGTCTCGGGGATGCGCTTGGGCGCGGGACCCTTGCGAGGCATCAGCTCTTCTCCTTCTTCGCGCCGTACCGGCTGCGAGCCTGCTGGCGACCCTTGACACCCTGGGTGTCGAGGGAGCCGCGGACGATCTTGTAGCGGACACCCGGGAGGTCCTTCACGCGACCACCACGCACGAGCACGATGGAGTGCTCCTGCAGGTTGTGCCCCTCACCGGGAATGTAGGCAGTCACCTCGGTACCGCTGGAGAGCCGGACACGAGCAACCTTGCGCAGCGCGGAGTTGGGCTTCTTCGGCGTTGTGGTGTACACGCGGGTGCACACGCCGCGACGCTGGGGCGAGCCCTTGAGGGCCGGCGTGCTGTTCTTGACCACCTTGGTCTGACGACCCTTGCGGACCAGCTGGTTGATCGTGGGCACTACGTCTTCTTTCGTTTCGGTTCGAGGATGCGTGAGCCCACGTCGACGAACGCCGAGGAACCTCGGCCGGCGCGATGGGCACGACGGTCGGCCCGACAGACGTCAGGCACGGAGATCAAGACTACCGGCCACCACTGCCCCGGTCAAAATCACGGCACCCGAGCGTCACGGCACCCGAGCGAGCTCTGCGAGCGAGAGGTGCCGGGAGGTCGAGTCAGCACGCGCGAAGCGCGTCATACAATGGAGCCGTCGCATGAAGGGCGTAGCCGCGACGGAACGAGACCACGCAACGACCGAGGCTCGGCCACACCACGCCCACGCGCGGAGTGCGTCATGCAGTGGAGCCGTCGCAGGAGACGCGGAGCCGCGACGGAGCGAGACCACACAACGCCCGAAAGCCGGTCAGAAACAGGAGCACCACGTCACCGTCGAGCGGCCAGGAGCTCGGCCAGGTGCACTGCGCGGACACCGGCGAGGTCGTCGAGCTGGGTGCGACAGCTGAAGCCGTCGGCGAGCACCACGCTGCCGGGACCGGCAGCGCGCACCGCCGGCAGCAGCTGGTGCTCGGCCACGGCCACCGAGACCTCGTAATGCCCCTGCTCGACCCCGAAGTTGCCGGCCAGCCCACAGCACCCGGACAGGCGGGTGACCTGAGCACCCGCCCGCTGCAGGACCTCCAGGTCGGCCTCGAAGCCCAGCACGGAGGCCTGGTGGCAGTGCGGCTGCACCACGAGCTCGGTGCCACCGAGGTTCGGCGGCTCCCACCCCTCGGTGCGGCGAAGCAGCTCGGCGAGGGTGTGGACACCGGAGGCGACCTCGGCTGCTCGCGGGTCGTCGGTGAGCTCAACGGCATCGGAGCGCAGGACCCCCAGGCACGAGGGCTCCAGCCCCACCACCGGGACTCCGGCCGCGACGTAGGGATGTAGCTGGTCGACGGCCTTGAGCACGAGGTCGCGTGCGGTGTCGAGCTGGCCCGTGGTGATCCAGGTCAGCCCGCAGCACTGGGGGCGAGCCAGCACCTCGACGGCGTAGCCGGCCCGCTCCAGCACGTCGACAGCGGCGCGTCCGCCCTCGGTCGAGAAGTACTCGGTGAAGGAGTCGGCCCACAGCAGGACCCGTGGCCTCCCCGACTCCTCGCGTTGCCCGACCCAGCCTCGGGCGAGACGACCGAAGCGTCGAGAAGCGAACTGCGGCAGACTGCGCCGCTGGTCGACTCCGGCCGCCCACCGGGCGACGTGGACGAGCCCGGGCACCCTCAGGGCCAGGTTGGCCAGCCGGGCGAACGGCGCGGTGACCTTGGCCCAGAACGGGAGCCGGCCGAGCACGTAGTGACTGCGCGGTCGGACCCGTCGGCGATACGTCTGGTGGAGAACCTCGGACTTGTAGGTGGCCATGTCGATCCCCGTGGGGCAGTCGTTCAGACACCCCTTGCAGGACAGGCACAGATCGAGGGCCTCGTGCACCTCCGGCGAGCGGAAGCCCTGGCCCACGAGTCGGCCGTCCACCATCTCCTGCAGCACCCGGGCCCGGCCGCGGGTGGAGTCCTTCTCGTCCCGGGTGGCTTGGAACGACGGGCACATCACGGTGCCATTTGCCGCGCCCGGCCCGGCACCCCCGCCGGGGCCATTCGCCGCCCCCGGCCCGGCACCCCCGCCGGGCGCGGTACCGCGGGTGTCGGCGAGGCACTTGCCGACACCGGTGCAGCGGTGGACGGCTGCCCCAAGGTCACCGTCGTCGTGGAGCAGCCGCAGGCCGCGTCGCGTGCGCTGCAGGCCGGGCTCCCAGTCCAGCCCCTGGGCGCGCAGGTCCGCATCGAAGGGACGTGCCCCGTGGCCGTCTCTGGACGCGGAGCCGCCCGCCCCCTCGAGCGGGGTCGGGCCGACGAGGTTGCCTGGGTTGAGCAGGTCGTCGGGGTCGAACACGTTCTTCACCGCGCCGAAGAGGGTCATCGCGCCCTCGGAGTACATGAGCGGCAGCAGCTCGGAGCGGGCCCGCCCGTCGCCGTGCTCACCGGAGAACGAGCCGCCGTGCGAGGCGGTGAGCCTGGCGGCATCCTCGATGAAGGCGCGGTAGCCGGCGCGCCCCCCGGGCTCGTCGAGACCGAAGTCGATGCGGACGTGGACGCACCCGTCTCCGAGATGGCCGAACGGCTCACCATGCAGACCGTGCTCGTTCAGCAGGTCGTCGAAGTCACGCAGGTAGTCGCCGACGACCTCCGGCGGGACGGCCGCGTCCTCCCATCCCGACACGGCGGGCCGGTCCCAGACCCGGGAGGAGAGCCCGGCGCCCTCCTCGCGGATGCGCCAGAACACGGCCTGCTCAGCAGGGTTCGTGACGTGGCGGTGGGACAGCGCGGCGGAGGCCCGCACGACCTCCTCGCCCATGGCCGCCAGCTCGTCCGGGTCCTCCCCGGCGAGCTCGACGTAGAGGAAGCCTCCACCCTCGGGGTACTCGGGAACGCCGGCGGCCCCCTTGGCAGCGCGGAAGACGTCCACGATGCGCGCGCCAAGTCCCTCGCAGGCGATCGGGCCGAAGGGCAGCATGGCGGGGACGTCGTCGCCTGCCTGTGCCATGGACCCGTAGCCGAGGACGACGAGGTGGATGTGCTGCGGCACGCGCACCAGGTCGACGGTCGCACCGGTGATGAGTGCGAGCGTGCCCTCGGTGCCGGCCATGAACGACGCGACGTCGAAGCCCCTCTCCGGCAGGAGGTGCTCCAGGCTGTAGCCGGAGACCTGTCGGCCGAAACGACCGAGCTCGGTCCGAACGGTGGCGAGGTCGCTGGCGACGACGTCGCGCAGCTCATCCAGCCTCGGCGAGGTGGGCGCCACGTCGCGGCCCACGGCCATGCGCTCACCCGAGGCCGTCAGGAGGTCGAGGGCCACGACGTTGTCCGCGCTCCGGCCATAGCCGAGGGCGCGGTTGCCGCAGGCGTTGTTCCCGATCATCCCCCCGACGGTGCACCGCGTGTGGGTCGAGGGGTCGGGGCCGTAGCGCAGGCCGTGTGGAGCGGCCACCTTCTGCAGGGATGCGTGGACCACACCGGGATCCACGCGCGCCACCCTGGCCTCGACGTCCACCTCGTGCACCCGGTTCAGGTGCCTGGCGAGGTCCACCACGATGCCCGGACCCACCGCATTGCCGGCGATCGACGTCCCCGCGCCACGGGCCGTGATCGGGACACCGCTCTCGCGCGAGACAGCCATGACCGCCTCGAGCTCATCGGTGTGCCGCGGACGGACCACGACGTCCGGGACGACGCGGTACAGCGATGCGTCGGTGCTGTACAGGGCCCGGGTGAGGCTCGAGTCGTCGACGTCGTGCACGTCGTGGCGGCGCAGGGCCGCCGCGACATCGGTGACCGTGGCCTTGCCGGCCTGCGCCTGGAGGCTCACCACAGCTCGAGGGAACGCCGCAGGATGCCGCTGAGCGCCTCGGGCGTCACGGTCCGGGGCGCCGTCGCCAGGAGTCGTTCCTGCTTGAGCGCACCCTCGGTCAGCGCGTCGACGTCACCCTCGCCGAAGCCGACCGCACCGAGTCCGGACGGGATCGCGACGTCACGCATGATCCGGGTCAGGACGCCGGGGAGCAGGTCCGGGCCGTCGGGCTCCTCGGCGCCCGGGTCGAGGAGACGGGCTGCACGGACGTGCCGCTCGGGCGCGGCCTCGAACGTCCAGCGGAAGGCTTCGGGAGCCGTGAGCGAGACGGCCATGCCGTGCGGCACCAGGCCGTGCTCCCCTGCGGCACGCTCGGGGTAACCGTCCGGCTGGAAGTCGCCGACCTGGCCGGCGATGGGGTAGGCGTTGGCGTGCGGCACGTGCACGCCGGCGTTGCCGAACCCGAGCCCGGCGAAGGTCGCGGCCATCGCGACCTCGGTGCGCGCCGCGGCGTCGTCACCGTCGTGCACGGCCGTGCGGAAGGAACCAGACATGAGCGTGAGCGCCTTCTCGCACCACAGGTCGGAGATCGGGTTCGAGCCGCAGTACGGCACCCGCTGCTCTGCCGACTTGGCCTCGTAGGACGTGAAGGGCCGTGCGGTGTAGCTCTCCAGCGCGTGGCACAGGATGTCCAGGCCCGAGGCCGCCGTGACTCCTGCCGGCTGACTGATCGTCAGCTCGGGGTCGACGACGGCCAGCGTGGGCCGCAGACGCGGGTGGGAGATGCCAGTCTTGACCTGCTGGCTCACGACGTCGAGGACGCAGATCGTGGTGCTCTCGCTGCCGGTGCCCGTCGTGGTCGGCACGGCCACGAGAGGCAGCAGGGAGTTGCCCGGCGCACGCCCACCGCCGACCGGGGCGTTGACGTAGTCCATGAGCTCGCCGTCGTTGGTGAGCAGCAGGTTGACGGCCTTGGCGGTGTCGATGGCAGTGCCGCCACCCACGGCGACCACGGCGTCGAAGGGAGCGGACCCGCGGGCGAACTCCACGGCCTCGACGAGGCTGGCGTCGGTGGGCTCGACGTGGCTGCGGTCGAAGACCACGGTCTCGATGCCGCCACGTCCCAGTCCCTGTGCGATCTCGGCCGGGGCGCCGGTGGCGGCGACGCCGGGGTCGGTGACCACGAGCACGCGGCGCGCCCCGAGCTGCCCGAGGTCGAAGCCGAGCTCGTGACGAGCGCCGGGCCCGAACTTGAGCTGGGGCGCTCCGTAGGTGAAGACCGACTCCGGGTGGGTGGGCTCGAAGCTCACGACTCCTCCTCGACTCTGGGCTCGCTGATGCCCGACTGCTCGACGATGCCTGCCTGCTCGCGCATCCACAGTAGCATGCTACTCGGGTCTCCTCCGGCCTGCTCAATGAGCAGGCTCGCCGTGCTCACGAGGTGGGCACTCATGGTCGCTGCCGCGCGCTCGACGTCTCCTGCGCAGATCGCCTCGACGATCGGGCGGTGCTCGGCGAGGATGTCGGCGAGTCCGCGTGAGCGATGCACGGTGACGGCGCCCCGCGCCTGGATCGACTCGCGCAGTGTCGAGACCTCCGCCGCGAGCCGACCGTTGCCCGGGACGCTGTCGATCATCGTGTGCAGTGTGCGGTCATGACGCTGGAAGGCCTCCTCGTCCTCGCGCTCGGCCGCCTCCTCGAGCTCGGCGAGCTGGTCACGCAGCCGACCCGCCAGGTGGTCATCGACACGACGGGCCGCGTGCTGTGCCGCTGGGACCTCCAGCAGCAGACGGAGCTCGAAGACCTCGCGCACGTCATCGGCCGTCACGGCACGGACCACGACACCGCGGTTGCGCTCGATCGTCACGAGGTTGGCATCGGCCAGGCGCAGCACGGCATCGCGCACCGGAGTCCGTGAGACGCCGTGCTCCTCCGCGAGCCGATAGATGGAGTGCCGCGACCCGGCCTCCATTGCCCCGGACACGATGGCCTCACGCAGGGACGCGAACACCCGGTCGGTCGTGCTCACCCGCGCCGTCATCGGACTCCTCGCTACGCCGTTGCTGCCGGCGATGCTACTCCGGAAGGGGCGATGACCATTCAGCGGAATCTTGGTTCGGTACGGCAGGATGGCTGCGCCCCAAGGAGCGTCCGGGTCGGACGGTGGAACAATCGATGCTCGATCGACCCGCACCGCCATGACCCATCGCAGTGAGGACAGGAAGAGACATGAGACGCAAGGCCGCCATCGCCACGACGGCCTGCCTCCTGATGCTCACCACCACCGCGTGCGAGACCCGCACCCAACGCGACGACCCCGAGCCGTCGGTCAGTGCGAGCGCCCCGGCACCGGTCGATGTGGCCGAGCACGAGTCCGGGCCGCAGAGCCCCATCGCCTTCGGCCTGGAGGTCCCCGAGGGTGCCACCCAGCTCGGCCCGCTCGTGCGCCTGCGCAGCGAGCGACTCATCGCGGCCTATCAGCCCGAGCTCGACGCTGCGGAGTCCCAGCGCGAGGCCGTGGAGGCCGAACGGCGCCAGGAGGCCGAGGACGCCGGCGAACCGACACCGACCGAGACTCCCACCCCCGAGACACAGCCCGGCCAGGACACGTTCGCCTCCGTGGAGAACCCGCCCCGCCCAGACACCACCGTGTCGGTCATGCGCATCGACACCGACCCCACCGACACGCTGCGCCACGTGCTCACCCAGGTGAACGCCGTCGTGCCCGGCGCCGGCCTGGTCACTGACGACATCGGCGAGTACTGCGAGGCCGAGGACCGCCGCGTCACGGCCTGCTTCGCGCAGGCCCGCGGGGAGACTGCCGACGGACGCGACGTGCGGGTCACCGTGACCGTCGACCCCGGCGACGTCGCGAGCAGGACCGCCCGCGCCTCCTCCCACTCCCAGCCGGTCATGACCGTGGTCGCCGAGTACGTCGGCGACCCTCGGGCCGGCCAGATCGAACGTGAGACCGAGAACATCGACGTCCCGCGCGACGTCGAGGGCGAGGACCGCTCGGAGCTCATCTGGCCCCAGATGGACGAGGAGGCGACCGACGTCGACGGGCTCCCCGAAGGGTGGGAGCTGCCCGTGCAGACGACCGTGCTGCTCACCGGATCCACACCCACGTTCGTGGCCACGGCCTCGGACCGGGTGCGCCAGGCCGACGACCTGGCGCAGGAGTTCTCCGCAGCCGTCGGCGAGCCGGAGATCGACATCGTCGAGGACCTCAACGAGATCACGACGACCTACCGCTCGACGAACTCCAAGGGTGACGTCGCCGTCGCCGCCTACATCCTGTCGGCACGCGGCAACTACGCCATGCTCTTCTACACCCCGGAGGGCTCGACCGGGCCCGGGGCCGAGGGGCCGATCGAGCCGCTCGAGTCCGCCGACCGGTAGCTCTGCAGGTGTCCGAGCACGTGCTCGACGACGGCCAGCAGCGGTCCGGGAGGCGCCTCGGCCAGACCGGGAACCGGCACCCAGCGGACGACGTCCGTCGTGCCCCCGACGTCCACGACGTGCGGCTCCGGGAGCCCGGCTCCATGGACGTCGGCGGCGTAGACCAGGTGCACGCCGTGGAAGTCCTCGTACCGGTCACCGCGTCCCTGCTCCACGACGTGGACGTCGTGCACCTCCACGAGCTGCGTGGCGCAGGCCTGCAGACCGGTCTCCTCGTGCAGCTCGCGCACCACGGTGACGCCGGGCGACTCCCCGTGGTCGACTCCCCCACCGGGCAACCCCCACCAACCACGAGGGTGACCGACCGGTGAGATCCGCGTCAGCAGCAGATGCTCGATCCCCCGGTCGTCCTCCCTCAGCACCACGGCATAGGCGCCGAGCCTCTGGGTCCGTCTTGCCGCTGAATACACCACGCCTCCTGCTCTCGATCAACGATTAGAGTCAACCACGATGAGCCAGCTCGACCCCCTGCCCCAGACGACCTCCGCCACCAAGGAGCGCGTCGCCTACCTGGACAACGCCCGGTACTGGGTGATGCTGCTGGTGGTCATCGGCCACTCGCTGACGCAGTTCACACAGATGGACTCCGCGCGCGGCGTGTACACGTGGATCTACGCCTTCCACATGCCGTTCTTCATCCTGATCTCCGGCTACACCGCCCGTCACTACATGGGCGATGCCAGACAGGTGCGCCGCATCGTCAGCACACTCGTCGTGCCGTACCTGATCGTCGAGATCTCGATGCAGATGATCCTGCGGTACTACACCGACAGCCCCGACCCGTACATGTTCCTGTCCCCGCAGTGGCTAGCGTGGTTCATGGCCGCGCTGTTCGTGTGGCGGATCACCACACCCATCTGGCGCGCGCTGAAGTACCCCATCACCACCTCGATCGCCATCTCGCTGCTCGTCGGACTGATCGAGGTGCCGAACGTCCTGGCCCTGCCCAAGATCCTCGGCTTCCTGCCGTTCTACGTCGTGGGGCTGCACATGACTCGCGAGCGGTTCGAGATGCTGGCCGACACCCGGATCCGCATCGCCTCGTTCGCCGTGCTGGCCGGTGCGTTCTGGTACTGCTACACCTACTCCTCCGGGTGGACGCTCGACTGGCTGCTGTGGAAGCAGCGCTACGACGAGGACCCTCTGCTCGCCGACCCTCTGGAGGGTGTGATGCAGCGCGGTGAGCTGCTCGTCGTGGGGTTCGTGCTGGCGTTCGCGGCGCTGTCGCTGGTCCCCCGCGGCCGGTCATGGACGACACGGATGGGCGAGCGGACGTTCTACTGCTACCTGCTCCACGGCTACGTCATCCTCATCCTGCGCCACGAGTTCGAGGTCTTCGACCGTCTCCAGCCCTACGGCGCCGAGGCCGCACTGGTGACCATCATCGTCGCCACGGTCGTCGCCAACCTGCTGATGCTCAAGATCGTCTCCACGGTCTTCCGGCCGATCTTCGAGCCCCGGCTCACCTGGCTGTTCCGCACCGACCCGACCCCGGCCAAGCCCAAGGACATCTCCCCCACCTGACACCCGGGTGGACGCAGACCGGCCCCGGACCAATGGTCCGGGGCCGGTCTACTGCGGCTCAGCTCACTCGTACGTGGTGAAGTCGAAGTCGTCGAGCTGGACGGCGGTTCCGTCCTCGGCACCGCCGAAGCCGTAGTCGTACGACTCGTACCCGGTGACCGCGTAGGCGGCCTGGCGGGCCTCCTCCGTCGGCTCGACCCGGACGTTGCGGTACCGGTCCAGACCGGTGCCGGCCGGGATCAGCTTGCCGATGATGATGTTCTCCTTCAGACCGCGCAGCGAGTCCGACTTGCCGTGGATCGCCGCATCGGTGAGGACGCGCGTCGTCTCCTGGAAGGACGCGGCCGACAGCCACGACTCCACCGCGAGCGACGCCTTGGTGATGCCCATGAGCACCGGACGTCCCGATGCCGGAGTGCCGCCCTCGGAGACGACCCGACGGTTCTCCTCCTCGAACTTCGAACGGTCGACCAGGTCGCCGGGGATGAGCAGGGAGTCGCTCTGCTCGATGACCGTCACACGACGCAGCATCTGACGCACGATGATCTCGATGTGCTTGTCGTGGATCGCCACACCCTGGCTGCGGTAGACCTCCTGGACCTCGTCCACGAGGTGCTCCTGAGCCTTGCGGACGCCCAGGATGCGCAGGACCTCCTGCGGGTCGGGCGTGCCGTGCGTCAGCTGGTCGCCGACCTCGACGCGATCGCCGTCGTCGACCCGCAGACGGGCACGCTTGGTGACCGGGTACTCCAGGACGTCCGAACCGTCGTCGGGGGTGATGACGATCTTGCGGGTCTTGTCGGTGTCGTCGATCGTGACCCGACCGGCGAGCTCGGTGATCGGGGCCTCGCCCTTGGGGCGACGGGCCTCGAAGAGCTCCACGACGCGCGGCAGACCGTGCGTGATGTCGTCACCGGCCACACCACCGGTGTGGAAGGTCCGCATCGTCAGCTGGGTGCCGGGCTCACCGATCGACTGGGCCGCGATGGTGCCGACCGCCTCGCCGATGTCGACGAGCTTGCCGGTGGCCAGCGAACGCCCGTAGCACTTGGCGCACGTACCGGTGCGCGCCTCGCAGGTCAGGACCGTACGGACCCGGATCTGCTCGACACCGGCGGTGACCAGCTGACCGATCTCGACGTCGCCGAGGTCGCCACCGGCTTCCACGAGCACCTCATCGGACTCGGGGTGCTTGATCTGCACGGCCGCGTTGCGTGAGTACGCCGAGGTCTCGACGTTCTCCGCCGGGACGAGCGTGCCGTCGTCGTTGCGCTGGGCGATCGTGTGGATGAGACCGCGCTCGGTGCCGCAGTCCTCCTCGCGGATGATGACGTCCTGGCTGACGTCGACGAGTCGGCGCGTCAGGTATCCGGAGTCAGCCGTACGCAGGGCGGTGTCGGCCAGACCCTTGCGGGCACCGTGGGTGGCGATGAAGTACTCGACCACCGACAGGCCCTCGCGGAAGTTCGCCTTGATCGGGCGCGGGATGATCTCGCCCTTGGGGTTGGCCACGAGGCCACGCATGGCGGCGATCTGACGGACCTGCATCATGTTGCCGCGGGCACCGGAGTGGACCATCATCCAGATCGGGTTGTCCTCGTTGGCGGTGAAGATCTTCTCCATCTCGCCGGAGACCTCGGCCGTGGCCTGGGTCCAGATCTCGATAAGCTCCTGACGACGCTCGTCCTCGGTGATGAGACCGCGGTCGAACTGCTGCTGGACCTTGGCTGCCTGACCCTCGTACTTGGCGAGCGTCTCTGGCTTTGACTCCGGCGTGACGACGTCGTCAATGGAGATCGTGACGCCCGAACGGGTGGCCCAGTGGAAACCGGTGTCCTTCAGGTTGTCCAGTGCGACGCCGACGTCGACCTTGCTGTAGCGCTCGGCGAGGTCGTTGACGATGACGCCGAGCTCCTTCTTGCCCACCTGGTAGTTCACGTAGGGGTAGTCGTCGGGAAGAGCCAGGTTGAAGATGGCACGGCCGAGCGTGGTCTCACGCGTCTGCACGGTGCCGTCGACGTCCGCGATGCGGATCTTCACCTTGCTCTGCAAGGAGATCTCCTTGCGGTCGAAGGCCATCTGAGCCTCCGCGACGGAGCTGAAGCTGCGACCCTCACCTGCCATCTCCTCACGCTCGAGCGTGAGGAAGTACAGACCGATGATCATGTCCTGCGTCGGCATGGTGACCGGACGGCCGTCGGACGGCTTCAGGATGTTGTTGGTCGACAGCATCAGGATGCGCGCCTCGGCCTGCGCCTCGGCGGACAGTGGCAGGTGCACGGCCATCTGGTCACCGTCGAAGTCGGCGTTGAAGGCCGAGCAGACCAGCGGGTGGATCTGGATGGCCTTGCCCTCGATGAGCTGCGGCTCGAAGGCCTGGATACCCAGACGGTGCAGCGTGGGCGCACGGTTCAGCAGCACCGGGTGCTCGGTGATGACTTCCTCCAGCACGTCCCAGACCTCGGCCCGGACACCGCGCTCGACCATCCGCTTGGCGCTCTTGATGTTCTGTGCGTGGTTGAGGTCCACGAGCCGCTTCATGACGAACGGCTTGAACAGCTCGATCGCCATCTGCTTGGGCAGGCCGCACTGGTGCAGCTTCAGCTGCGGGCCGACGACGATGACCGAACGACCGGAGTAGTCGACGCGCTTGCCGAGCAGGTTCTGCCGGAAACGCCCCTGCTTGCCCTTGAGCATGTCCGAGATGGACTTGAGGGGACGGTTGCCCGGTCCCGTGACGGGACGCCCACGACGGCCGTTGTCGAACAGCGAGTCCACGGCCTCCTGCAGCATCCGCTTCTCGTTGTTGACGATGATCTCGGGCGCGCCGAGGTCGAGCAGACGCTTGAGGCGGTTGTTGCGGTTGATGACACGGCGGTACAGGTCGTTCAGGTCCGACGTGGCGAACCGGCCACCGTCGAGCTGGACCATGGGACGCAGCTCCGGCGGGATCACCGGGACGGCGTCCAGGACCATGCCCTCGGGCCGGTTGCTGCTGCCCATGAACGCCGAGACGACCTTGAGCCGCTTGAGCGCACGGGTCTTCTTCTGGCCCTTGCCGTTGGCGATGACCTCGCGCAGCGAGGCGGCCTCGGCGTCGAGGTCGAAGGACTGCAGGCGCTTCTGGATCGCGGTGGCGCCCATGTAGCCCTCGAAGTAGTCGCCGAAGCGGTACGTCATCTCCCGGTAGAGCATCTCGTCGCCCTCGAGGTCCTGGACCTTGAGGTTCTTGAAGCGGTCCCAGACCTCCTTCAGGCGGTCGATCTCACGCTCGCTGCGCTGACGGATCTGCTTGAGCTCGCGGTCGGCCGCGTCGCGCACCTTCCGCTTGGCGTCGGCCTTGGCATCCTCGGCCTCGAGCGCGGCGAGGTCCTCCTCGAACTTCTTGCTGCGCTCGTCGACCGCGTTGTTCATGCGGTCCTCGAGCTGCTTGACCTCCATCTCGATCTTGGACTCCATCGAGGAGAGGTCGCGGTGACGCGCATCCTCATCGACGTGGGTGATCATGTAGGCCGCGAAGTAGATGACCTTCTCCAGGTCCTTCGGGGCGAGGTCGAGCAGGTAGCCCAGGCGGCTGGGGACACCCTTGAAGTACCAGATGTGGGTGACCGGCGCGGCGAGCTCGATGTGCCCCATCCGCTCGCGACGAACCTTGCTCCGGGTCACCTCGACGCCGCAACGCTCACAGATGATGCCCTTGAAGCGCACGCGCTTGTACTTGCCGCAGTAGCACTCCCAGTCCCGGGTGGGACCGAAGATCTTCTCGCAGAAGAGTCCGTCACGCTCCGGCTTGAGCGTGCGGTAGTTGATCGTCTCAGGCTTCTTGACCTCGCCGAAGGACCAATGACGGATGTCGTCGGCGGTGGCGAGACCGATCTTGAGCTGATCGAAGAAGTTCACGTCGAGCACGTTGTCTTCTTTCCCTTACGTTTCGAAATCTGAAGTAGTCACGTTGTGTGGTCCGGGCCTTCGAGCCGAGGAGCAGTCCCCCGGGCGAAGGCCCCGTCTCACACTTCTTCGACGCTGGACGGCTCGCGCCGCGAGAGGTCGATACCGAGCTCCTCCGCCGCGCGGAAGAGGTCTTCCTCGGCGTCGCGCATCTCCACCGCGGTGCCCTCGGCGTTGAGCACCTCGACGTTCAGGCACAGCGACTGCATCTCCTTGACGAGCACCTTGAAGGACTCCGGGATGCCGGGCTCGGGGACGTTCTCGCCCTTGACGATCGCCTCGTAGACCTTGACGCGGCCGAGGATGTCGTCGGACTTGATCGTCAGCAGCTCCTGCAGTGCGTACGCCGCACCGTAGGCCTCCAGGGCCCAGACCTCCATCTCACCGAAGCGCTGGCCACCGAACTGGGCCTTACCGCCGAGCGGCTGCTGGGTGATCATCGAGTACGGGCCGGTGGAACGCGCGTGGATCTTGTCGTCCACCAGGTGGTGCAGCTTGAGCATGTACATGTAGCCCACACTGATCGGGTCGGGGAACTGCTCGCCGGTGCGACCGTCGAACAGCACCGCCTTGCCCTCGGGGCCGACCATGCGATCACCGTCGCGGTTGGGCAGCGTGGAGGCCAGCAGGCCCTGGATCTCGTCCTCGCGCGCACCGTCGAAGACCGGCGTGGCGATCTTGGAGTCCATGGGGGCCCGATCGGCGCCCAGGGCGCGCAGGCGGTCGGCCCACTCGTCCTTGAGGTCGCCGATGTCCCAGCCGGCCTTGGCCACCCACCCGAGGTGGGTCTCCAGCACCTGGCCGATGTTCATGCGGCCGGGCACACCCAGAGGGTTGAGCACGATGTCGACGGGCGACCCGTCCTCGAGGAACGGCATGTCCTCCAGCGGCAGGATCTTGGAGATGACGCCCTTGTTGCCGTGGCGTCCGGCGAGCTTGTCGCCGTCGGAGATCTTGCGCTTCTGGGCCACGTAGACGCGGACCAGCTGGTTGACGCCGGGGCTGAGCTCATCGCCGTCCTCGGCGTTGAACACACGCACACCGATGACGGTGCCGGACTCGCCGTGCGGCACCTTCAGGGAGGTGTCGCGGACCTCGCGGGCCTTCTCGCCGAAGATGGCGCGCAGCAGGCGCTCCTCAGGGGTCAGCTCGGTCTCGCCCTTGGGCGTGACCTTGCCGACGAGGATGTCGCCGTTGCCGACCTCGGCACCGATACGGATGATGCCGCGCTCGTCGAGGTCGGCGAGCATCTCGTCGCTGACGTTCGGGATGTCGCGGGTGATCTCCTCCGGGCCCAGCTTGGTGTCACGGGCATCGACCTCGTGCTCCTCGATGTGGATCGAGGTCAGCAGGTCGTCCTGCACGACGCGCTGGGAGAGGATGATGGCGTCCTCGTAGTTGTGCCCCTGCCACGGCATGAAGGCCACCAGCAGGTTGGCGCCCAGGGCCATCTCGCCCTGGTCGGTGCACGGGCCGTCGGCCAGCGGCGAGCCGACCTCCACACGGTCCCCCTGCGCGACCAACGGTCGCTGGTTGGTGCAGGTGCCCATGTTGGAGCGGCGGAACTTCGACAGGCGGTACGTGCTGTACGTGCCCTCGTCCTCCATGATCTCCACCGAGTCGGCCGAGACCTCCTTGACCACACCGGCCTTCTTGGCGATGGTCACGTCACCGGCGTCGACGGCGGCACGGAACTCCATGCCGGTGCCGACCAGCGGGGAGTCGTTGCGCACCAGCGGCACGGCCTGACGCTGCATGTTGGCGCCCATGAGCGCGCGGTTGGCGTCGTCGTGCTCCAGGAACGGGATGAGGGCCGTGGCCACGGAGACCATCTGGCGCGGCGAGACGTCCATGTAGTCGACCTCGCTGGCCGGGCGGAGCTCAGCCTCGCCGCCGCGCTGGCGCACCAGCACGGCATCGTCGACGAACGTTCCGTCATCGTTGAGCGGGGAGTTCGCCTGGGCGATGATGTAGCGGTCCTCATCGGTCGCGACGAGGTAGTCGATCTGGTCGCTGACCTTGCCGCCCTCGACCTTGCGGTACGGCGACTCGATGAACCCGAAGGCGTTGATCCGGCCGTAGGAGGCCAGCGAACCGATCAGGCCGATGTTCGGACCCTCAGGCGTCTCGATCGGGCACATGCGTCCGTAGTGCGACGGGTGAACGTCACGGACCTCGTAGCCGGCGCGCTCACGGGACAGACCACCGGGACCGAGCGCGTTGAGTCGACGCTTGTGCGTCAGGCCGGCCAGGGGGTTGTTCTGGTCCATGAACTGCGACAGCTGGCTGGTGCCGAAGAACTCCTTCAGCGCCGCCACGACAGGACGGATGTTGATCAGCGTCTGCGGCGTGATGGCCTCGACGTCCTGGGTGGTCATGCGCTCGCGCACGACGCGCTCCATACGGGCCAGACCCGTGCGCAGCTGGTTCTGGATCAGCTCGCCGACCGTGCGGATACGACGGTTGCCGAAGTGGTCGATGTCGTCGGCCTCGACGATGGCCGTGCCGGCCGGGGCCTCGAGCTCGGTCTCACCGGCGTGCAGCGCCACGACGTACTTGATCGTCGCGACGATGTCGTCGATCGTCAGCGTCTGGGCGTCGAACGCCTCCTGGGTGCCGAGCTTCTTGTTGATCTTGTGACGACCGACCTTGGCCAGGTCGTACCGCTTGGCGTTGAAGTAGTAGTTGTCCAGCAGCGTCTGTGCTGCCTCGCGCGAGGGCGGCTCACCCGGACGGAGCTTGCGGTAGATGTCCAGCAGCGCCTCATCCTGCTCGGCGACGTTGTCCTTCTCCAGCGTGAGGCGGATCGACTCGTACTGGCCGAACTCCTCCAGGATCTGGGCCTCGGACCAGCCGAGGGCCTTGAGCAGCACCGTGACGCTCTGCTTGCGCTTGCGGTCCAGACGGACGCCGACGAGGTCACGCTTGTCGACCTCGAACTCCAGCCAGGCGCCACGCGAGGGGATGACCTTGGCGGTGTAGACGTCCTTGTCCGACGTCTTGTCCGGGGTGCGCTCGAAGTAGACGCCGGGTGAGCGGACGAGCTGTGAGACGACGACACGCTCGGTGCCGTTGATGATGAAGGTGCCCTTGTCGGTCATGAGCGGGAACTCACCCATGAAGACGGTCTGGCTCTTGATCTCGCCGGTCTCGTTGTTCATGAACTCGGCGGTGACGAACAGCGGCGCGGCGTAGGTGACGTCGCGGTCCTTGCAGTCGTCGACGGAGTACTTCGGCGGCTCGAACCGATGATCACGGAACGACAGGCTCATGGTCTCGGAGAAGTCCTCGATCGGGGAGATCTCCTCGAAGATCTCCTCCAGTCCGGACTTGCTGGAGACGTCGGTTCGCCCGGAGGCGATAGCCGCGTCGACGCCGGCCTGCCACTTCTCGTTGCCGATCAGCCAGTCGAAGCTGTCGGTCTGCAGCGCCAGGAGCTCGGGAACCTCAAGAGGTTCGGAGATCTTGGCGAAGGAGATGCGGCGAGGGGCGAGCCCGGCGGAGCTCTGTGCTGGAGTGTTCTGTGCTGCAGTCTGGGCAGTCGAGTTCTGGGCGGAGGTGCGCGAGGCGGCCAAGAGGAGTCCTTCCAAGGGCTTCGCAAGGGTGGCACGTATGGACTTCTGCGCACGCCACTTGACCCCGGTCAAGGGGTCTGAGAGCAAGCCTGGAGCAAGCGTGGTGAGCGCGAAAGTCAAGTGTAACCCTCTGCAGCAAGCCGATGCAACCGGGGTGCTTGACAACGCCTCCCACATGGTTCAGCATGGTGTGCTTTTGCCCATGATGCTGGCGCTGGGCCGACGACGTCGCTCGTCCGCCACGGCCCGGGCGAGGGCAGAGGATCAGCGCGATGCTCAGTAGGCCTCGATGTCGTCGACGAGCCAGTCGCCACCGGACTTGACCATCGACAGCGCGATCCGGTTCCCGAAGACCGTCGGTTCGTCGTCGCCGTCGGCGACCCGTGCCTGGTCGATGAAGACCAGTACGTCAACCGCGTCGCGCGAGCAGTCCCCTCCACACGGCATCGCGGCGGCGTCGCGCGCGGTGGCCTCCACGACGATCTGGCGCTGGGGCGCGAGGTCGTCCAGGGCCGGTGAGATGGACTCGAACTCCTCGGCGAAGTCGTCGGTCATGAGGGCCTGGGCATTCTCCAGGTGCTCATCGAGGCGGTCGTAGCGATACCCGAGGATCTGCTCGGACGCAGTGGAGGCAGCGGCTGCCGCCTCAGCCTGCGCGGCCTCCAGACCTGCCCCACCTCGGATCTTCTGCACGGCCCAGTAGGAGGCGACGACGGCGAAGACGAGCGCCAGCACCACCACGAGCACCGCGAGCGCGGTGCGCAGGCGCGCACGCGACGGCGTGAGTCCCGACGCGGTCCGGGAGCTCTCCCCCTCGCCGGGGGACTCGAGGTCGTCCGGCTCCAGGGTGTCCTCCCCCGCGCGCTCGTCCTGGGACCTCGAACGGCCCCTGCGCCAGCCGGCCGGGACGATCCGAGGAGCCTCCTCGCGCTCGGACACGTCCTGCTGTGGGACGCCCTCAGGATCGTCGCCCGTCTCCGCGAGGTCATCGGGCGCGTCGCGATCCAGGGGAACGTCCTGCGACGTCGAGGAAGCCTTGGCGGCACCTGGACGGACGACGGGTCGTTTGACGACGCGTCGTGCCGGCTGCTGCGCCGCATCCGTGCTCGGCGTTCCCTCACCGGCGATACGGCGACGGCGTGCAGGACGTTCCTCCCCGCTCACTGACCCTCCTCGCTCTGGTTCTCACCCTGGGGGCTCTCACCCTCCATGTCAGGGACGAGGCCACCCTCCTCGCCGGGCTCGCCGAGCTCCGCGTCCACCGGGACGACCTGCTCGAACTGGCTCACCAGCCACTCGCCCCCCTCCTTGGCGAAGGTGACCTTCCACCGGAAACGACGCTGCACGGCCGCGTCATCCTCCGAGGTGCTGATCGAGGCGTTGACCGCCACGAGGGCCACGGCGTCGTCGCCGTCCACGGTGTCGATCGCCGAGGCGAGGACGCGGGCATCGCCGCTGCTCTGCTCCTTGGAGTCCAGCGCGGAGAAGACCGCGTCCGTGATGCGCTTGAACTCCCCGAAGTAGTCCTCGGTGAGCAGGTCCTTCATGCGCTCCTGGTACTCGTCCTTCTCGGCGACGTCGTAGGTGTTGTACGTGACGGCGAAGTCCTCTGCCCGCTGCAGCACCTCCCGATGGTCAGCAGACTCGCCGTCATCGACGAACGGCAGCAGCGGCACGAGCAGTCCGGCAGCGAGGGCGATGACGCCCACGAGCACGCCAAAGCCGGTCAGGACGACGAACCTGGGGCGCTTGCCGGACTCCGAGCTCAATTGCTCGCTGGTTCCAGCAGAAGCCACGAGAGGGCGCCCTTTCCTGTGACGGAATCGTCTGCAACCCCGTCCGCGCCCTCGCCGGGTGCGACGGATGTGCGATTGCGGTTGATGTCCTCGGAGTCCAACGTCGTCCTGGTCGGCATCTTCTCCGGATCGGTGCAGTTCACGTCGAGGTCGAACCCACGCGGCGTCCGGTTCTGGGCGTCAGGGTCAGCCGTCGAACGCTCCCCGAGCTGATCAGGATCCATCCTTTCACGGTGGCCGTCCTCGCAAACCTCGACCTTGCCGTCACCGACCGGTGAGGACAGCACGAGGCCGAAGGTGGCGTCGTACTCGCCCTTGACCCGCTCGCTGGGCCCGGCAACGCTGAACGAGCCCTCCAGCAGGTACGGGTAGAGGATCGAGAGCACCTGCAGGCCCTTGTTGTTCCTCGCCACAGGCTCGGTGGCCACGCGCAGGTCACGGAAGATCGACCGCAGGTCCTCAGCGTTCTCATCGACGAGCTCGCGGGTCTCCCGCGCTGCGGGCGTGCCCTCATCGAGCAGGCGCCTGACGTCGGCGTCGGACTCCACGAGGGTGTCGGAGAACAACGCGAGATTCTCCGAGAACGTGGCCAGCTGGCCCTGCTTGTCGATCTGGGTCTGCAGCACGCCCTGGGAGTTGTGGATGAGGTCACGGGTGACGTCGATGTTGGCGTCGGCCTCGTTGATGAACTCCGTCGTGGTGTCCACGATGCGTGTCAGGTCACGGCCCGTGCCCTCGAAGGCTGCTCCGAGCTCGGCCACCAGGGTGCTCAGGTTGTCGGTGTCGATGGACTTCACGAGCGAGTTCACGTTGACCAGCAACGTGGTGGTGTCGATCGGGATGGCTGTCTTGGTGGTCTCGATCGTCGAGCCCGCCTGCAGGAACGGGGCCTGGTTGCTCTGCGGCTGCAGGTCGACGAACTGCTCGCCGATGGCTGACTTGTTGGCCACGTGCGCTTCGGCGTCGGCGGAGATGTCGGGGGCGTCCTTCTCGATGTCCAGCACGACATCGACACCGTCACGAGTGAACTCCAGCTCGCCGACGCGGCCGACCTCGATGCCTCGGTAGGTCACCTGGGCACCGGCGAAGATCCCTCCGGAGTCCTCGAACTTGGCGGTCACGGGGTAGGTGCGATCGATGAAGATCCGGTCGACCTCGGCGTACCGCCCTCCCACGAAGGCGGTGCCGAGCACCGTGATGATGGCGAAGATCACCAGCTGGATCTTGGTGAATCGAGTGATCATCGCGCCACCGCCGGTCCGATCAGGAGACGACTCGCGTCGTCCGCATTCTGCATGTACTCATCGGCCGTCGTG
The DNA here is from genome assembly GCF_041951745.1 of Aeromicrobium sp. CTD01-1L150. GTDB lineage: Bacteria > Actinomycetota > Actinomycetes > Propionibacteriales > Nocardioidaceae > Aeromicrobium. The sequence goes on along the minus strand of NZ_CP169555.1, from coordinate 849,514 downwards.
GTGCGGCACGCTCCGAGCAGGTTGCAGAAGCCGCTGCCACCCTCGGTACCGGAGCTGCCCCCATCGCTGTGCTGCGACGGACCTTCAGGAGAACTGTCGTTGCCTGAGTCGGCCGGTGCGAGACCCTCGACGAGATCGACGAGGCCGTCCTCGTCGGACTCAGCAGCCTCGCTCTGGGTGCTGGCGGGGGCGTCGGAGTCGGACGGAGTCAGGGTGTTGCCCAGGCTGATGACGCCCCGCAGGAGGTTCTCGATCTGGTCGGAGTCGAGCTTCAGGCGGATGTCGAGGTTGGAGTAGTCCCCGTAGCACGCCGTGTCGCTCACGGCCCGTTCGTCGGCAGAGGTCAGGTCCGGCTCACAGGTCTCCCGCGCACGCGTGACGCTGTTGCCGACGATCGCGTCGGTGAAGGGGAAGGACAGCAGCACCTGCATGCTCGTGGCGAGGTCGTCGCCCGCGTCGGCCAAGCCCCTGAGGGTGGGCTCGAGGTCGCGGAGCACAGCCAGGGTGTCGCCCTTGGTACGTCGGATGACGTCGACGGAGACGTCGCTCAGGCCGTCGAGCGCCTCGAGCAGGGAGACGATCTCGTCGCGCTGCTCATCGAGCACCTCCAGAGCCTCGGGCAGCTCATCGAGTGCCTCGACGATCGCACCCTCCTGCTCCTGCGTGGTCTCGGCGAGGTGGTTGACCTTCTCCAGCGCCGTCAGGAGGTCCTCGGAGTTGTCGTCGAGCTGACCGAGGAAGTCCTCGGAGGTCCGCAGGAGCTCCTTGATCTCCGGGGAGTTGCCGTCGAGCGCGCGGTTGAGCTCCTTGACGATCGTGTTGGTCTTCTCCAGACCGCCACCGTTGAGCAGCAGCGAGGCGGCACCGAGGACCTCCTCGATGTCAGGGTTGCGCCCCGAGCGGTCCAGACCGATGTGGTCGCCGTCGGCGAGACGTCCGGGACCGGGGTTCTCGGGGGCCTCCAGCGCCACGAACTTCTCACCCAGCAGGCTGGACTGGCGCAGGTTGGCCACGGCGTTGTTCGGCAGCTCGACGTCGTCGTTGACCTGCAGGGTCACCGTGGACGTCCAGCCGTCGAGCTCGATCTTGGTGACCTTGCCGACGGCGATGTCATCGACCCGCACCGCGCTCTGCGGCACGAGGTCGAGCACGTCGCGGAACTCCACCGTCACCTCGTAGGGGTCGTCCCCGACGTTGGCGCCGCCGGGCAGCGGCAGGTCGTAGGGGGACATCCCACAGCCGCTGAGCAGCACGGCGGCGGCCGCGGCCACCGCGGCGAGCCTGGTGCGTGCGGTCCTGATCATCACTGCACCGCCAACATCTCTTCGAGCGACGTCTGGGTCCGGTCCGGGGACTGTCCGGAGGTCACGCCGGTGCGCTCTGCTCCCAGCCCCTCGCGGAGCTGCTGCAACAGCTCCTCGTCCACTTCTTCCTCTGCGGAGGCATCGTCACCGGAGGAACCGGCGGCGTCGCCGATGCCGTCGGCGAGCCCATCGGTCACCGGACTGACAGCGTCGGCCAGGGTGCGGCAGCCATCCAGCAACAGGTCTCCGATCACCGGGACCTCCTCGAGCCCGAGGCCCTCCGCCGCGTTGCACAGCACGCTGGGCAGCCCGCCCACCAGGCCGGTGAGCAGGCCCAGGACGTCGGCGTGGTTGTCGAGCGTGCCGAACTCGCCGTTGTACGTGAGGGCCACGTTGGACAACGCGGTGGGGGCGTTGACGGTGAAGCCCTCGATGTCCTGCTCGTGCTGCGCCAGCACCTCGGCGATGCTCTGCAGGTTGTCGACGTTGCCGCGCAGCTCCTCGCGGTTGTCACGCACCAGCGTGCGCACCTCCACGAGCGCGTCACCCAGCGCCTCCAGCGTGAGCGCGAGATCCTCACGCTCACCTTCGAGCACCTCGGAGACCTCCGCGGTGGAGTCGAAGAACGCACGGACCGAGGAGTCGTTGCGGTCGAGGAGCTCGACGAACTGCGAGACCTCGCGCACCGTGCCGAACAGGTCGTCCTTGTTGTCCGACAACGTCTGGCCGAGCTGACCGAAGTTGCGGATCGTCTGGTTCAGCTGAGCCCCCTGGCCATCGAGCTGGGCGGCGGTGTCGTCGACGAGGCGGCTGAGCGCGCCGTCGGAGTTGGCGCCGTCGGGACCGAGGGCCACGGAGAGGTCGTCCAGCGAGCCGTACACCTCATCGAGCTCGACCGGCACCTCGGTCCGATCCGGCCCGAGCGAGGCACCGTCCTTCAGCTCCGCGCCGCCGTCGAAGGCCGGCGCGAGCTGGACGAAACGGTCACCCACGATCGACGGGGAGACGATGACGGCCTTGACGTCATCGGGCAGCCGCACGTCCTTGGGGTAGGAGATCTCGGCCCGCACGGTCTCACCGCGCGGGGTGAGCTTGTCGACCGTGCCCACGTTGACGCCGAGGATCTTGACGTCCGAGCCCTCGTACAGGGAGTTGGTGCGGGGGAAGTCCACGGTGAGCGTGCGCGACTCGGTGCGATCGACGAAGACGAAGACCGCACCGGCCACCAGCAGCAGGACCACCAGGACGGTGATCATGCGGCTCAGAGCGGCGAAACGTTCCAGGAGTCCGGACATCAGTTGTTGTCACCGCCGATCTGCACGTAGGTCTCGAACCACGGTCCCGTGCCGAGCGCGTTGGAGAAGACCCGCAGGAACGCCGGCAGCGTCGTGAGGGCCGCATCGAGGCTGTCCTGGTTGCGCTTCAGCATGTCGGTGACACGCTCCAGACGGGTCAGGGCCGGGTTGAGGTCGGCGCGCGTCTGCTCCACCAACGTCTGCAGCTCCGCCGAGATCTCCTGGGTGGAGACGAGCAGGCGGTTGATCGACTCGCGCCGCGAGCTCAGCGCATCGAAGAGCACCGAGGCATCCTCGAAGAGCGTCTCGAGCTCCTCGTTGCGCGAGTTGAGGACTCCGGAGACCTTCTTGAGATTGACCAGCAGCGTGTTGATCTGCTCATCGCGGGCCACGAGGTTCTCCGACAGGTCGGAAACTCCCTGGATGGCGCCCCGGAACTCCTCCGGGGTCTCTGCCGCCACGTCGCCCAACGTCTCCAGCGCCGCGGCGATCTGGTCCTTGTCGAGTGCCTCGTTGACCTCGGTGAGGTCGGAGAAGGCCTCGACGACGTCATAGGGCGGGACCGTACGGTCCACCGGGATCGTGTCGCCCTCGTCCAGGTCTCCGCTGCCGTTGGGCGTCAGCGCGAGGAACTGTGCGCCCAGCAGGGTACGGAGCTTGATCTCGGCGCCGGTCTCCTGGCCGAGCTGGGTGCCCTTGTCGATCTTGAAGGTGACATTGACCTTGTTGCCCTCAAGGTCGATGGACTGGACCTTGCCGACGGTGATGCCGGCCACGCGGACCTCGGCGTCGTCACGCAGTCCACCGATCTCGGCGAACTCGGCATGATAGATCTCGCCCGCACCGATGATGGGCAGCTGGTCCGCCCGGAAGGCCGCCAGCAGCATCGCACCGATGACGGCGAAGCCGAGCAGGCCGATGACGGCCAGGTTGCGTTCACGGAAGGGCTTCATCAGTACTCACCACCCTCGGTCGCGCACCGTGCACCACCGGTCTTGAGGTTGCTGAGCTCCTGGCCCTCGGGGAGGTTCAGCAGACTGCCGATCGCACCCTCGACCGTCTCCTCCACCGCGCCGTCACCGGGCAGCATCTCGAGGTCGACGTCGAGCTCGCACACGTAGAAGTTGAACAACGAACCGTTGGAGGCGAGGTTGCCCAGCTTCTCCAGCTTGATCGGCAGGATCTGCAACGACTTCTCCACCTGGTCAAGGTTCTTCTTCTTGGACAGGTTGCCGCTCAGCCGGTTGAGCTGCTTGACGTCCGCGGCGAGGTCGTCACGACCCTCGCTCAGCAGACCTGAGGTCTCCTCGGTGAGCAGGGAGATCGAGTCCAGGGAGCCGAGGATGGCGCCGCGGTCCTCCTTCAGCCCGGTCACGAGCGCCTGAAGGTTGTCGATCGTGGAGGTCAGCTGCTCGTCGCGGCTGCCGATGGTGTCCAGGACGTCGGAGAGGTTGGTGATGACGTCGCCGATGAGCTCGTCGCGGCCGGCCAGCGTCTGGGTGAGCGAGGCCGTGCGGGCCAGCAGGCTCTCGACGTTGCCGGCCTCACCCTGCAGCGTCTGGACCAGCTCGAAGGCCAGCTGGTTGGTGTCCTCCGGCGAGAGTGCCTGGAAGACCGGCTTGAACCCGTTGAGCAGGACGTTGAGGTCCAGTGCCTCCTCGGTGCGCTCCTGCGGGATCGTGCTGCCGGGCTCGAGACGCTGCGTGCCACCCTCACCGCCCTGGTAGAGCGCCATGTAGCGCTGACCGACCAGGTTGCGGAACCTCAGCTGGGCGTTGGTGTTCTGGGTGAGCGGGATGTCGGAGTCGACGCCGAAGGTCACCAGCGCCTCGTCGCTCTCGACGATGTCGACGCTCTTCACCTCGCCCACACGAACTCCGCTGATGCGGACGTCGTCGCCCTTGGCCACTCCGGTGGCGTCACTGAATCGGGCCTGGTAGGTCTCGGTGCTCTGGAACAGGCCCTGGCTCAGCACGACCATGAGCAGCAGGGTCGCGCCGCCGGTGAAGCCGAAGAAGACGGCCAGCTTGAGCAGTGCGGACAGGGATTCCTTGTCGAGCTTCACGGGGCCTGCACCTCCGCTCCACGCAGGACCGGACTGAGCAGCAGCGACGCGGCATCCGGGACGTCGGAGGCCTCGACCCCCGCCATGGCGGCGGCGAGCTGGCGGACCTGGTCACGCTGCTGCTCGCTGTCGGTGTTGGCCAGGCTGGGGCTCCAGTAGCCCAGGTCGCCCAGCGAGGCCGCAGCGGCACGCTCGAAGTCCTCGTCCTCGCCGAACTTGCTGTTGTGGCTGTTGGTGAGCCCCACGAGCGTGTAGACCTCCGGTGGAACGTTGAACGGCACCTTGTCCTGCGCGAGCGACCCGGAAGGGTTGCCGGCGTCGGTGCGGTAGCCGTCCGGACCGGTCTCGTTGCTGTACTGGGGCAGGCTCTCGCAGACCTGCTCGATGGAGTTGGGCCCGGTGGGCTGGGCGTAGGAGCTCGAGTCGATCACGGCCTGGTCCGGCAAGTTGGCCTCCTCGCCCTCCTCGTACTGCGTCGGTTGCGTCGCGAGGGTCTTGAGGTCGATGTGCACCGTGCGGTTGCGCAGCACACTGTCGAGCCGCTCGACCGAGGTGGCCATGCCACCCAGGAAGCACGGGAACGTCGAGGAGTACTTGGCCGAGACCTGCAGGATCTCGCGGCTCTGCGAGCCCAGCGCCTCCAGGTCGTCGGCGTTGGCCGCGACGAACTCGGTGAGCGTGTCGGCCAGGCGGGTGCCCTCGTCGAAGAACGCCGCGAGCTCGGTGCGCTTGGCCACGAGCGTGTTGCCGGTGGTGACGGAGTTGCGCAGCAACCTCGCGACCGTGGGCAGCTCCTTGGCGTAGATGTCGGAGACCTCACCGAGCTTGACCAGGTCATCGACCAGCACCGGCACGTCGGGGTTGATCTCCTTGAGGTAGTCGTTGGCCGTCACGAGGGTCTCGCCGAGCTTCTCGCCGCGCCCCTCCAGTGCCTGCGCCATCGCGGTCAACGTGTAGGAGAGGTCGGCGGGCTCGACGGCCTGCAGCAACGGGTAGAGGTCGTTGAGCAGGTCCTCGACCTCGATCGGCACCTCGGCGCGGGTGATGGTGTCGCCGGCCTTGAGGGACTCGCTGTCCGGCCCGGCGCCCTCGGCGGCGATGAGCGAGATGTACTTCTCGCCGAAGAGCGTCTTGGGGATGATGTCGGCGGTGACGTCGGCGGGGATCCGGTCGATGTACTCGGGCTTGATCGCCAGCTGCATCGTGACGCCCTGGTCGCTCGGCTCGATGGAGCGGACCGATCCGACGATCATCCCGCGCAGCTTGACGTCGGCGTTCATGGGCAAGTTGGAGCCGGACTTGGACGTCTGGAGGGTGACCATCTCCGCTCTCTCGAACGTCTTGTTGAAGAAGGCATAGGTGAGCCACACGAAGAACAGCATGAGCACGACGAAACCGATGCCCAGCACCTTCAGTGCGGTGGGGCGCTCAGCCAGAGGAGTTGCAGCCATGGGCGATCAGCCTGCCAATCTCACGGTGGCGGTCGTACCCCAGATCGCCATGGAGGCGAGCAGGTCGACGACGTTGACGGCGACGATGGACGTCCGGACGGCACGGCCCACGGCCACACCCACACCAGCGGGGCCGCCGGAGGCGTAGTAGCCGTAGTAGCAGTGGATCAAGATCACGACGACGGCGAAGATGAGCACCTTGCCGAAGGACCACAGCACGTCACCTGGCGGTAGGAACGTGGAGAAGTAGTGGTCGTACGTACCCGCACTCTGACCTTGTAGCTGGGTGATGGTCAGTCTGGTCGCGAAGTAGGACGACAACAACCCGACCACGTAGAGCGGGACGACGGCCACGAGACCGGCCAGCACTCGCGTGGAGACCAGGAAGGGCATCGACGGGATGGCCATGACCTCCAGCGCGTCGACCTCCTCGGAGATGCGCATGGCACCCAGCTGGGCGGTGAATCCGCAACCGACAGTGGCAGCCAGCGCGATGCCGGCGACGATCGGGGCGATCTCGCGGGTGTTGAAGTAGGCCGAGACGAAGCCGGACAGGGCGGCGGTGCCGAGCTGGTCGAGGGCCGCGTAGCCCTGCAGGCCGACCTCGGTGCCGGTGAAGAAGGTCATGGCGGCGATGACGCCGACCGTGCCACCGATGATGGCGAGCGAACCGGAGCCGAGCGCGACCTCGGCCAGCAGGCGCACGACCTCCTTCATGTACTTGCGCAGCGTGACCGGGATGGCCTTGAAGACCCGGATGTAGAACAGCATCTGCCGGCCGAGCTCGTCGACCTGCTTGGCCGGCGTCTCGTACAGGGCAGTGATCCGTGAGTTCGCCATGGTCACATCCCCTTGGGCGGCACGAGCTGCAGGTACGTGGCCGAGACGACGAAGTTGATGATGAACAGCAGGATGAAGGTGATGACGACGGACTCGTTGACCGCATCACCGACGCCCTTGGGACCGCCCTTGGCATTCATGCCCTTGTAGGAGGCCACGATCGCGGCGACGAAGCCGAACAACAGCGCCTTGACCATGCCCTGGTAGATGTCGGGCAGCTGGGCCAGGGCAGTGAACGATGCGAGGTAGGCACCGGGGGTGCCGCCCTGCAGGACGACGTTGAAGAAGTATCCGCCGGCCACTCCCACGACGCTGACCAGGCCGTTGAGGAAGACCGCCACGAGCATGCAGGCCAGGACTCGCGGGACCACCAGGCGCTGGATCGGGTCGATGCCGAGCACCATCATGGCGTCCAGCTCCTCGCGGATCTTGCGGGAGCCGAAGTCGGCGGCGATCGCCGAGCCGGCAGCACCGGCGATGAGCAGGGCCGTGGCGATCGGTCCGGCGTTGCGCACGACGGCGAGGACGGCGGCCGACCCGGTGAAGGACTGGGCACCGAACTGCTGGATGAGTCCGCCGACCTGCAGCGCGATGACGGCGCCGAAGGGGATCGCGACGAGCGCGGTCGGGATGATCGTCACGGTGACGATGAACCACGCCTGCGTCAAGAACTCCTTGAGCTGGAAGGGTCGCTTGAACAGCGCGACGAAGACGTCGAGCATGAAGGCGAAGAGCCCGCCCGCGATGCGGGCGGGAGCGGTCAGCTGAGCCACGCTCACGCGAGGACTCCCTCAGAACCACGACAGGACCGCGGGCACGCCAGGCGTGCCCACCGATCCACTCGCTCGTGCTGGTTCATACCGGCGCTCCGGGGGTCATGGCCATGTCCCGGGCGAAGGAGCCCTCTGGCGGGATGATGCCGTTCTCACGGCACCAGGCGCCCGGTTCACGGGCCCCGCGACGCGGACGACCGTCGGACGGCTCGATCTGCAGCGCGACCGGCGGCAACGGAGGCATCTCCTGGCCCTGCTCGGCCGCGAGCTCGTCGGCGTCCTTCTCCTCGCTCATGCCGATGGGACCGACGCGCTGGGCGTTGAGGAACTGCGCGACCACTGGCTCGGTGGACGTCAGCAGCATCTCGCGCGGCCCGAACATCGCCAGGTGCTTGTGGTAGAGCAGGCCGATGTTGTCCGGCACCGTGCGAGCGGTGTTGATGTCGTGCGTCACGATCAGGAACGTCGCATCGATCTGCGCGTTCAAGTCTACGAACAGCTGGTTGATGTAGGCCGTACGCACCGGATCCAGACCAGAGTCCGGCTCATCGATCAGCAGGATCTCCGGATCCAGCACCAACGCGCGCGCCAGACCGGCACGCTTGCGCATACCACCGGAGATCTCACCGGGGAGCTTGTTCTCCGCACCCGTCAGACCCACCAGCTCCATCTTGTCCATGACGATGTTGCGGATCTCGGACTCGTTCTTCCTGGTGTGCTCACGCAGCGGGAACGCCACGTTGTCGTAGAGGTCCATCGAACCGAACATCGCGCCGTCCTGGAACAGCACCCCGAAGAGCTTGCGGATCTCGTAAAGATCCTTCTCCTTGCACGTGGCGATGTCGACACCCTCGATGTGGATGTGACCGTTGTCAGGCTTCAACAACCCGATCAACGTCTTCAGGAAGACGCTCTTGCCGGTACCCGAAGGACCCAGCATGACGGAGATCTCACCCGCCGGAAGGCTCAACGACACATCGTTCCAGATCAGCTGCGACCCGAACTTCTTCGTCAGGTTCTCGACCTTGACCTCGACGCCCACAGGCACTCCTCTTCCCTCGGCACGCCGATCGATCGACGTACCGTCCCTCCACTCGGACATGTGACCCGAGACACTCAGCCTAACGAACTTCGCCACCGTCGGTTACGACTCGGCCAAAGACACGTGACTCGTGAGTAACCTCACGCGACACCGCACGCTACCTGCAGTAACTCTCGTTGACAAATGTGATCGACACCATGCCCGTGATGCAGGCGCGACAACCACGACGGCGCCCGCCCCAACTCGTGGGACGGGCGCCGAGCGCGTGGGTCGATGACCCGGGAGTTCAGCCGAACGTCACTTCAGGGTGACGCTGCCGCCGGCGGCCTCGAGGGCCTCCTTGGCCTTCTCGGCAGTCTCCTTGTTGGCCTTCTCCAGGACCGGCTTGGGAGCACCCTCGACGAGGTCCTTGGCCTCCTTCAGACCGAGGCTCGTGAGCGTGCGCACCTCCTTGATGACCTGGATCTTCTTGTCACCGGCCGACTCGAGGACGACGTCGAACTCGTCCTGCTCACCAGCGTCGTCGCCGCCGCCGGCGTCGCCGCCGGCAGCCGGAGCGCCGGCAGCAGCCACGGCCACGGGGGCAGCGGCGGTGACGTCGAAGGTCTCCTCGAAGGCCTTCACGAACTCCGAGAGCTCGATGAGGGTCAGTTCCTTGAATGCATCGAGCAGCTCGTCAGTGCTGAGCTTCGCCATGGTGGCGTCCTTCCTTTCGGTGAGACCCCGAGGGGGTCCCGATCATGATCGGGCGTTCAGCCCTCGGTGGTACCCGCGTCGGCAGACGCAGAGTTGGACTCAGCGTCGGCAGACGCAGAGTTGGACTCAGTGTCGGCAGACGCAGAGTTGGACTCAACGTCGGCAGACGCGGAGTCAGATGCAGCGTCCTGCGACGCGGCCTCGGGTGCAGCGTCGGCGGGTGCCTCGGCTGCGGGCTGTGCGGGGCCTTCCTCGGCACGCTTGGTCTCCAGAGCGCCCACGAGGCGGGCAGTCTGCGACAGCGGCGCACTGAAGAGGGACGCAGCGTTCTGAAGGCTGCCCTTCATCGCGCCGGCGAGCTTGGCGAGGAGGACCTCGCGCGACTCGAGGTCCGCCAGCTTCTTGATCTCGTCAGCCTCGAGCTGCTTCCCGTCGAGGAAGCCGCCCTTGATGACGAGTGGGGGGTTGGCCTTCGCGAAGTCACGCAGACCCTTGGCCGCCTCGACGATGTCGCCGTTGATGAAGGCGATGGCGGTGGGGCCGATGAGCAAGCTCTCGTCGAGCTCGATCCCGGCATCCTTGGCGGCGATCTTGGTCAGCGTGTTCTTGGCGACGGCATAGCTCGCGCTCTCACCGAGTGAACGCCGCAGTTCCTGCAGCTGCTTCACGGTGAGACCGCGGTACTCGGTGAGGACGACGCCGTCAGCATCGCGCAGTGTCTGCGCGAGCTCCTCGACGGCAGCGACCTTGTCCGGGCTTGCCATGGGTCTCCTTCCGGTTCCACCGGGACCGGGGGCCAAGGACCTCAGAGACGACGAACGCCCCGGCCACAGGCTCGGGGCGTGGTACTCATGTGCGAGCCAGTGCTCGCGCACTGCTTCGCTGCTCCTCACCTGCGTGGGCCGTTCTCACTCGGAGAACCTTCGCAGATCCCGGGTGGGATCCGAACCAACGGTCTTCGGTGAGCACCATGCTACGGGGCGGATGCCCTTGGCTCCAAATCCGGGCTCATGGGCATCGACGAGAGTGACGACGGCCCCGCAGCACTGCGATGAGCGTGCTGCGGGGCCGTTGCGATGGAGCGTGGCTCAGGCCTCGTCGGAGGCGTAGTTGCGCACTCGCGCCGGATCCACGGGCACGCCCGGCCCGTTCGTGGTCGAGAGCGTGACCTTCTTGACGTAGCGGCCCTTGGAGCTGGACGGCTTGAGACGCAGGATCTCATCGAGCGCGGCACCGTAGTTCTCGGCGAGCTGCTCGGCGCTGAAGGACGCCTTGCCAATCACGAAGTGCAGGTTGGCGTGGCGGTCGACCCGGAACTGCACCTTGCCGCCCTTGATGTCGCCGACGGCCTTGACGACGTCAGGGGTGACCGTGCCGGTCTTGGGGTTCGGCATCAGGTTGCGGGGACCGAGGACGCGACCGAGACGTCCCACCTTGCCCATCATGTCCGGTGTGGCGACGACGGCGTCGAAGTCGAGCCAGCCCTCGCTCACCTTCTCGACGAGCTCGTCTGCACCCACGTGGTCGGCACCGGCCTCGCGGGCGGCGTCGGCGTTGGCACCGGTGGCGAAGACCAGGACCCGAGCGGTCTTGCCCGTGCCGTGAGGCAGGTTGACGGTGCCGCGCACCATCTGGTCGGCCTTGCGTGGGTCGACACCGAGGCGGATGGAGACGTCCACCGTCGAGTCGTACGACTTGCTGCCGGACTCCTTGACCAGGTGGGTGGCCTGCAGCGGTGTGTAGAGCGCGTCTGCGTCGATCTTCTCGGCAACGGCGCGGTATGCCTTGCTTCGCTGTGTCATGTCTGGCTTCCTTCTGTGTTCACCAGGTGTGGTCGAGCGGGCCCAGCTGGCCCTGCCACAGTTTGGTCTCGGTACACCGCGGCGGTTGCCGTGATGCTCTGGGTCTTGCGTCCACGTCGCCGCGGCACTCGACCCAAGGGTCTCGGTACACCGCGGCGGTTGCCGTGATGCTCTGGGTCTTGCGTCCACGTCGCCGCGGCACTCGGCCCAAGGGTCCACCGCGGCGGATGCCACGGTGTTTCTGGACGGACTACTTGTCGGTGGTGACGCCCATGGAGCGCGCGGTGCCCTCCACGATCTTCATGGCCTGCTCGACGGAGTTGGCGTTGAGGTCGGGCAGCTTGGTCTCAGCGATCTCACGGATCTGGTCCTGGTTCAGCGCGCCGACCTTGTCCGCGTGCGGAGCGCCGGAGCCCTTCTGCAGGCCGGCGGCCTTCTTGATGAGCTCGGCGGCCGGCGGCGTCTTCGTGATGAAGTCGAACGACCGGTCCTCGTAGATCGTGATCTCGACCGGGACGACGTTGCCACGCATGGACTCCGTCGCGGCGTTGTACGCCTTGCAGAACTCCATGATGTTGACGCCGTGCGGGCCGAGCGCGGTGCCGACGGGCGGCGCCGGGTTGGCCTGGCCGGCCTGGAGCTGCACCTTGACGAGTGCAGCGACCTTCTTCTTGGGAGGCATGTCTTCTCGGGTCCTTCGTGATGGATTGTTGCGATGTCTTGCTCAGGGTGCCGGTGGCAAGGGTGAGCGCGGGCGCTCAGTGGTCTCGATACGCCGTCACTCGTTCCTCGCTCCGGCTACTCGACCCGCAGTCGCTGCGCGACTACGCCTTCTGCACCTGCGTGAAGCTGAGCTCGACCGGGGTCTCGCGACCGAAGATCTCGACCAGGGCCTTGACTCTCTGCGCGTCGAGGTTGATCTCGGTGATGGTCGCGTGCAGCGTCGCGAACGGGCCGTCGACCACCATGACGGAGTCTCCGACCTGGAAGTCGGCGAACTCGACCTTGGGGGCCGCCGTCTGCGGCGCGTCGGGGGCATCGGTCACGGCCTGCGCCGCGACCTCGGCCTCCACCGCCGGGGCGAGCATGTGCTCGACCTCGGCGAGGCTGAGGGGCACCGGCTGGTGGGAGTTGCCCACGAACCCGGTGACGGACGGCGTGTGGCGCACGACGCCCCACGACTCGTCGGTGAGGTCCATCCGGACCAGGACGTAGCCGGGAAGCACGGTGCGCTTGACGAGCTTGCGCTGTCCGTTCTTGATCTCGGCGACCTCCTCCGTGGGGACGACGACCTCGAAGATGAAGTCCTCGGCGTTGAGGGAGGTGATGCGGTTCTCCAGGTTCGCCTTCACCCGCTTCTCCATGCCGGAGTAGGTGTGGACGACGTACCAGTCGCCGAACTGGCTGTGCAGACGCTCACGGAACTCCGCGAGGGCGTCGACCTGGGGCTCGGCCCCAGCATCGTCGTCGGCGGCATCGCCCCCGGCGTCAGCACCGACGTCGGAGTCGAGCGCCGCGTCGGCCTCGGCCTCGGCCTCGGCCGCCTGGTCGGTCCGGACCGTCTCGTCGTCACCAGCAGGGTCGGGTGCCTGCTCGGCGCTCTCGGCTGCCTGTGCCTCGACGGCCGGGTCGGCAGCCTCGACGTCGGAAAGCTCCTCGACCTCGACGGGTGCAGAGTCCTCGACGGAGTTGGAGTCGTCAAACTGTTGGGTCACGGTTTCCTCTACCTGACTAGGCGAAGATAGCGAACATCGCCTTGCCGAACCCGTAGTCCAGGGCGGAGACGATGGCCATCATGATCAGGACGAAGACGAGCACGACGAAGAAGTAGTTGACGACCTGCGGGCGGGTCGGCCAGACGACCTTGCGCAGCTCGGCGATCACCTGTCGGAAGAAGGTCATCGGCGACGTGCGCGTCTCCTTCTGCCCGGACAGCTCGTGGCGGTCGCTCACGGTGATCCTCTCGTCGTCCTGTGTCGTTCTGTCTCGTTCTTCGGGGCGTTCTACTTCTGGGCGGCCCACCGAGGGCGGACCGTCGCACGGCACGAGGGACTTGAACCCCCAACCTTCGGTTTTGGAGACCGATGCTCTGCCAATTGAGCTAGTGCCGTCGGGGTGCAATCCCACCACGGGCGTCCGCACGCGGGCATGACGAAACATCGTGAGATTTCACCGGCCGGTCAAGTGTACGGGTTCAGCCCATCGGATGCGAAACCGGATGCGCCGACGACTCGCGCGTAACCCGCCGCATCGCCTACAACGGATCGGTGACCCGCGCCAGCGTTCCCGCTCCCCTGCCCAGCGTCTCCAACTCCATCACGATCCGGCTGGAGGTCCCCTCCGGCGGAACCGCAGTCGGCGAGCTGACGACGATCGTCGAGCGCGCCGGCGGCCTGGTCACGGCGTTGGACGTCGCGTCCTCGCGGTCGGACCACCTGCGCATCGACCTCACCTGCTCCTCGCGCGATCAGGATCACGCCGAGCAGATCGCCGAGCAGATGCGGCAGGTCCCCGACGTGGACGTCGTCAAGGTCTCCGACCGCACCTTCCTCATGCACCTGGGCGGCGTCATCGAGGTGGCGGCCAAGCACCCGTTGCGAAACCGCGACGACCTGTCGATGATCTACACGCCCGGAGTCGCGCGGATCTGTACCGCCATCGCCCGGGACGTCGAGGACGCCCGGCGGCTCACCGTTAAGCGCAACAGCGTCGCCGTGGTGAGTGACGGATCGGCCGTGCTCGGACTGGGCAACATCGGGCCGCACGCCGCCCTCCCGGTGATGGAGGGCAAGGCCGCCCTGTTCAAGAGCTTCGCCGACATCGACGCGTGGCCGCTGGTGCTGGACACCCAGGACGTCGACACGATCGTCGAGACGGTGGCGGCCGTCGCACCGGGGTTCGCGGGGGTGAACCTGGAGGACATCTCCGCGCCGCGCTGCTTCGAGGTGGAGGCACGCCTGCGGGAACGACTGGACATACCGGTCTTCCACGACGACCAGCACGGCACCGCGATCGTCGTGCTCGCCGCACTGCGCAACGCGCTGCGCGTGGTCGGCAAGGACCTCCCCGCTGCACGGGTCGTCCTCGTCGGGGCAGGTGCAGCGGGCACCGCGATCCTGCGACTCCTGCTCGGCGCAGGCCTGCGTGACGTCGTGGTCTGCGACGTCGGCGGCATCGTGGCGCTCGAGCGCGAGGACACCGACCCGAACCTGGCGTGGATCGCCCAGAACACCAACCCGGCTCACCTCACCGGCACCCTGCGCGACGCCCTGCCCGGGGCCGACGTGTTCATCGGCGTCAGCGCACCCAACCTCCTCGGGCCCGAGGACGTCGACGCCATGGCCGACGACGCAGTCGTCTTCGCGCTGGCCAACCCGGACCCGGAGATCGATCCTGTACTGGCGCGCCAGCACGCCGCCGTCGTGGCGACCGGGCGCTCGGACCAGCCCAACCAGATCAACAACGTGCTGGCATTTCCCGGGGTCTTCCGGGGTCTGCTGGACGCCCACAGCCACGGCATCGACGTGCCGGTCCTCGTCGCCGCGGCGGAGGCTGTGGCGCGAACCGTGGGACCCGATGAGCTGAACGCTGACTACATCGTGCCGAGCGTCTTCCACCCCGACGTCCACCAGAACGTCGCCGCCGCGGTGCAGGATGCTGCTCGCGCCGCGGGCAGCTGAGACCACGCAGCGACGTCACGACCGCCGAGGCGTCCGATGGGTCGCGGCCGGGCTGGTTGGATGGAGTGATGAGGTCCGTCACCGAGCTGCCCAAGGCGCACCTCCACCTGCACTTCACCGGCTCGATGCGGCACGGCACGCTCGTCGAGCTGGCTGAGCGCGACGGCATCCGTCTGCCGCCCGCCCTCGTGGAGGACTGGCCGCCAAAGCTGTCCGCCGACGACGAGAAGGGCTGGTTCCGGTTCCAACGGCTCTACGACGTCGCCCGCTCCGTGCTGCGCACCGAGGAGGACATCCGTCGCCTCGTCCTCGAGGCTGCTGAGGACGATGCCGCCGACGGTTCGCTGTGGACCGAGATCCAGGTGGACCCGTCGGGCTATGCTGCCCGGTTCGGCGGCATCACCGCGTTCACCGACCTCGTCATCGACGCCGTGCGCGACGCGTCAGCGCGCACCGGTCTGGGCATGGCCGTGGTCGTCGCCGCCAACCGCACCCGGCACCCGCTGGATGCCCGGACGCTGGCACGCCTGGCCGGCCAGTACGCGGGCCGCGGCGTCGTCGGGTTCGGGCTCTCCAACGACGAGCGGCGTGGGACGACCGCCGAGTTCGCACCGGCCTTCCGCATCGCCGAGCGCGCTGGCCTGCGCTCGATGCCGCACGGCGGGGAGCTGCGCGGTCCCGCACACATCGAGCAGTGCCTGCACCACCTGCACCCGGACCGGTTGGGCCACGGCGTGCGTTCCGTCGAGGACCCGGCTCTGCTGGATCGTGTCGTCGAGCAGGGCATCACCCTGGAAGTGTGCCCTGTCTCCAACGTCTCGCTCGGCGTCTACCGGACCATCGACGAGGTGCCCGTGCGCGACCTGGTGGCCGCAGGCGCCACCGTCGCCCTCGGGTCCGACGACCCGCTGCTCTTCGGGTCCCGGTTGGCCGGGCAGTACGCCATCCTCAGGGCGGCGCAGAACTTCACCGACGACGAGCTCGCCCGACTTGCCAGCAGCTCGTTCGCGGGGTCCTGTGCGCCCGATGACGTCCGCGCGGCGGGTGAACGCGCCATCGCCGAGTGGCTCACCGATGCTGACGATGATGGGATGCCCACATGACGTCGGACCGAGTGGACGGGACATCCCCGCCGCCACTGGCACCGGCGCCGCTGCACTCTCAGCCGGTTCCACCACCGGCCCCACCATCGGCGACGCCCCAGTGGTGGGCACCGCCGCGGCCGACGCACCCGCGCGCCACCCCGTCCATGGTGCTCGGCATCATCGGGATCACCGGAGTGATGTTCGTGCTCCCATTCGTGGTGAGTCCCCTCGCGTGGTACTTCGGCACCGTCGCCCGGCGCGAGGCGGCGCGGGAGGAGGACCGCTGGGCCCCCAGCAGTGCCGCCACGGCAGGGGTGGTCACCGGAGCAATCGGCACGGTGCTCCTCATCGGCGGAGCACTCATCCTGCTCGGGGTCGCCGCCCTCACCTGGGTGCTGAACGGGACCGACACCGGCTACGGCAGCTGAGACTCCCGCATGGGCGCCACGTTCGATGTGGGATCGTGCTGCCATGAGCGATCCCTACGGCACCGGACCCACCGATCCTGAGGACGGGTCGACCCCCTACTGGCAGCAGCCGCAACAGCCCCACGAGCAGCAGCCACCGTACGGGCAGCAGCCGCAACAACCCTACGGCCAGCAGCCACCGTACGGGCAGCAGCCGCAGCAGCCCCATGAACAGCCCTACGGCCAGCAGCAGCCGCCGTACGGGCCGCCTCCTGCGATGCTCCCCAAGCACCAGAACGCCACGACCTCCATGGTGCTCGGCATCGTCGGGCTGGCCGGAGGCCTGATCTGCGGGATCTTCATCGTCGCCGCTCCGTTCGCCTGGGTCCTGGGTGGCCGGGCCGTCAAGGAGATCGATGCCTCGGGCGGCACGCTCGGCGGTCGCGGCGAGGCGCAGGCCGGACGGATCATGGGGATCATCGGCACCGTGCTGATGATCCTCGCCATCGTCGTGATCATCGGCATCGTCACGATCATCGTCATCGCCGAGACGACCAGCTCAGGCTCCAGCAGCAGCTACTCCTACTGAGGCTCGGTCTGGGTTCTGGGACTCAAAGTCGGCAACCGACGAGCACCGGCTCCGGCACCAGCACCACACCGAACCTCGTCTCCACCCCGGCACGGATCTCCCGCGCCAGCTCCAGGAGCTCTGCGGTGCTGGCACCACCACGGTTGGTGAGGGCCAACGTGTGCTTGGTCGAGACCGCCGCACTGCCGTGCGCGTGACCGCGCTCGAAACCGGCGTGCTGGATCAGCCACGCCGCGCTCGACTTGATGGTGCCGTCGGGCTGGGCGAAGCGGGGGGCGTCGGCCGGCAGACGCGATGCTGCGTCGGCGTCGAGCACCGGGTTGGTGAAGAACGACCCCGCACTCCAGGTGTCGTGGTCGGCGGCGTCGAGCACCATCCCCTTGCCCCGTCGCAGCGCCAGGACGGCCTCACGGACGTCGGCCAGCGGTGCACGCTCGCCGACCTCGATCCCGAGGGCCCTGGCCAGCTCGGCATAGGCCACGGGGGCGCCCAGGTCTCCCAGCTCCAGCTGGAAGGTGACCTCGAGCACGACGTATCGCTGGGGCTCGGCCTTGAACCGACTGTGCCGGTAGGTGAAGTCGCACTGGGCGTTGGCGAAGGTCCGCACCGTGCGGTCGTAGCGGTCCCACGTCCGCACCGAGGAGATGGTCTGCGAGACGTCCTGGCCGTAGGCGCCGACGTTCTGGATGGGTGTGGCGCCCACGGCGCCAGGGATCCCGGACAGCGCCTCGACGCCGACCCAGCCCCGCTCCACCGCGTGAGCCACCACGTCGTCCCACACCTCCCCGGCGGCGACCGTGACGCTGGCGCCGCCGCACGGGTTGGCGTCGACGCCGATGCCGCGGGTGAGCACCCTGACCACTGTGCCGTCGAGGCCTTCGTCGGCGACCACGAGGTTGCTGCCGCCGCCGACGAGGAGCAAGGGGTCGGCGGCCTCGTCGATGACCCGGACGGCCTCGACGAGCTCGTCCTGCGTGGTCGCCTCGATGACGGTACGGGCCGGGCCACCCAGGCGCAGCGTGGTCAGCTCGGCCAGATCCATGACACCGAGACTATCGGCGCACCTCGTCGCGGCGTCCGGTGAGTTCACCGCCGCTCGTCCCCCGATGACGCAGTCCCCCAGATTCCCATGAGCTCCTGGGATTCAGGACGCTCACCACGGCTTTCTGCTGCTCACCGGCGTTGGCGAACCAGGGTGAGCAGCAGAGAACAGTGGCCCAGGCGCCGGGACGGTTCGGGTGCCAGCGGCAGCAGCCGAAACGAGCAGACCCCCGGCCGCGGCCGGGGGTCTGCTCGTGGAGTCTGCTGGGTTCAGCGCGTCTCGCGGTGGACCTGGTGGGTCTGGCAGCGCGGGCAGAACTTCTTCATGTCGAGACGATCGGGGTCGTTGCGACGGTTCTTCTTGGTGATGTAGTTGCGCTCCTTGCACTCGGTGCAAGCCAAGGTGATCTTGGGTCGAACGTCGGAGCTCTTGCTCGCCACGGGTCTGCCTCTATCTGGTCGTCTGCTGGTTCGGTACCGGCCGATGGACTGGTGTGGTGGTAGCTGGGGCGGGACTCGAACCCGCGACCCCACGATTATGAGTCGTGTGCTCTGACCACCTGAGCTACCCAGCCGTGAAGCGACGAGAGTTCTCGCCTCAGAGCCCCTTTACGGAATCGAACCGTAGACCTTTTCCTTACCATGGAAACGCTCTGCCGACTGAGCTAAAGGGGCGCGCCGACGACCAAACATACATGGTCGCCCAACGATCGTGAAATCGGGCCGCTCACGTGGGACGCAAGGGCAATCCGCGACCGTCCAAGGGGCGCCCGGTGAGCATCAGGATGCCATCAATGAGGCTCCACAGCCAGAACGCGGGGAAGGTCAGGAACCCGATCAGCACGAACATCAGCGGGACCGAGATGAGCATGCCCAGCAGCTGCAGCAGGCCGATCCCGACGTGACCGGCGTACAACCGCCCGACACCGCCGACGCTGCACAGCAGGGTGAGCAGGAGCTGCAGGAGGCCCGCGGTCGTCCTCGACTTCTCCGAGTACGGCGCACCGAACGGATCCCTGCCGTACGGCGCGGACGGGTCCGGCGGAACCTGCCCCCAGGCGGGGCCGGGTGGGTGGGTCATGTCGTGCTCCAGACGGGGGTCGGTGTGGTGGTTGCGGCGCGGGCGAGGCGCGCGGGCCATGCCGGTCCGCCATAGATGAAGCCGGTGTAGGCCTGTACGAGGTCGGCACCGGCGGCCAGGCGCTCGAGGACGTCCTGCTCGGTCGTCACTCCTCCGACGCCGATGAGCGCGATCCGCTCACCGACGCGTGCCCGCAGCCGGGCGAGCACATCGGTGGCGCGCTCGCGCAGCACCGGGCCCGACAGTCCGCCTCCCCCCACGTCACGGACGACGTCCGGCGACGTGTGCAGGCTCGCCGGTCGGGCGATGGTGGTGTTGGTCGCGCTGATCGCGTCCAGACCGAGGTCGAGCGCGAGGTCTGCCACGGCGTCGACGTCGTCGTCGGCGAGGTCGGGGGCGATCTTGACTACCAGCGGTGTGCCGCCGATGACCGAGCGGACTGCCTCGAGGATCGGGCGCAGCGACTCGACCGACTGCAGGTCGCGCAGGCCCGGAGTGTTGGGACTGGAGACGTTGACCACCAGGTAGCTGGCGTACGGAGCCAACAGCCGGGCGCTCTCGGCGTAGTCGGCCACCGCGCCCTCGGGCGGGACGACCTTGGTCTTGCCGATGTTGACTCCCACGACCGGGGCGTTGCCGTGGCGACGACGAAGGCGGTGCAACCGGCTGGCCACCTCGGCCGCGCCGTCGTTGTTGAACCCCATGCGGTTGACGACGGCGCGGTCGTCGACGAGGCGGAGCAACCGGGGTCGGGGGTTTCCGGGCTGGGCCCTGGCGGTGACGGTGCCGATCTCGACGTGGCCGAAGCCCAGGCCGAGCAGGCCGGACACGGCCCGTGCGTTCTTGTCGAAGCCCGCCGCGAGGCCGAACGCGTGCGGGAACCTCACCCCCATGACCGTGCGCGGCGCCTCCGCCTGGCGAGTCAGCTTCCCGATGACGGGCCCGCCGGCCCGGATGGCGGTGAAGGCTCGCTCGTGGGCCTTCTCCGGATCCATCGACGAGAACACTGAACGGAAGAACGCGTCGTAGACCACGGGGGCACCCTACCGATCGCCTCGCCGGGCGGCCGGGCCGATCAGCCGGACGAGCGAACCTGCCCACGCAGGAGCCCACAGAGTGCGACGACAGCCACCCTCAGCTGGGGACGCTCGGCGTTGGCGGGGCAAGGACGCTCTTTGCGCTGGTCCAGCCGATCTTCGCCGACGAGCTCCGCCAACGACGCCCATGCCACCATTCGTTCATGACGGGCCGGGCACATCGTTCATGACGGGCCGGGCACATCCTGGAGTTGACGCCTACATCGAGCAGCTGCCCGAGTGGCAGCAGTCGATCTGCGAGCAGCTGCGCGGCATCATCTGGGATGCGGATCCGGAGATCGAGGAAACGATCAAGCGATCCGTGCGGCCCTACTTCGTCCTTGGCGGCAATGTCTGTGCCTTGCTGGCGACGAAGGACCACGTCAACCTGTTTCTCTACGACCCGACTGTGAGTGATCCCTCGGGTGTCATCAACCAGGGGCACGCCAACCAGACCGGACGAGCGATCCAGATCTACGAACGCGACGAGATCAACCGCGACGCTGTGCTCGGCATCGTGACCGAGATCGTCGCGCACAACCGGCAGGGCGGATGGCGACGACTCAGTCGTTCCTGACCCTGTTCCCGGTTTCCGCAGGTCAGGGACCCTTCCTGGTCCCATGTGGCAGGTAGAGGATTCGAGCCTCCGAAGGCCATGCCGGCTGACTTGCAGCACGCTCACACCACGCCGCTGACTGCGGCGATACCGGCCGAATCGGTTCCAGCGACGACGCAATCGGTCCAAGCGCGACTCGCGATTCCGAGACTCTGCACGACATCACGAGCAGCACGGCTAGAACCTCAACAGATCCAGAGCACGGCGTCGTGTCGGAACTCCGGACATGGCTTCGGCATGATCCATCGCCTATCACCGATCTCCTCACCAGCGAGTCATCCGAACCAGGGCAACCTAGGTCCGCAGAGCTGGTCAGGCTCCACTGCATCGACAAAGTCGGCGAGGTGGCGAGCCACCGGATCAAAGTCACAGTCACGAGAACTGTGACGCGCAACACTCGTGGCACAGACGATCCGATGCGCGACCGCCTCGGACAGAGCACACGGAACGGCCCGGTGGCCGCGATGGAGGAACAGTGCAGACACTCGACCTAGTGGGCGCCGAGGGCGTCGAGTTCGGCCATGGCGTCCACCTCGACACGCTCACCGCCGGTACTGGCAGCCGGCCGGCGCTCGTGCTGCCCGGCGCCGAGCGGGTGCAGGAGGACGGACCGTTCGTGACGGCCTTGACCGACGAGTTCTCGGTCGTGCTGCCGAGCCACCCCGGCTTCGGGCGTTCGGAGCGACCCGACTGGTGCAACACCGTGGCCGACCTCGCCGACGTCTACCTCGCCTGGCTCGACCGCACCGACCAGACGGACGTGACGCTCGTCGGCCTGCAGTTCGGCGGCTGGGTCGCACTCGAGATCGCAGTCCGCGGGTCGACGCGCATCTCGCAGCTCGTGCTGGTCGACACCGTCGGCGTGAAGTTCGGCGCACCGCGCGACCGCGAGATCACCGACGTCTTCGCCACCATCCGTGCCGACGTCGAGCGCCTGACCTACGCCGACCCCAGTCGCGGCCTCGGCCCGCCCGAGGATGCGGCGATCGATGACGTCCTCGAAGTCATGCGCAACGAGGAGGCCCTGGCCGTCTACGGCTGGGAGCCATACCTCCACAGCCCACGCCTCGAGCAGTCCCTGAGTCGCATCGCGGTGCCGACATCGGTCATCTGGGGGACCGAGGACGGCATTGTCTCGCCGCCCTACGGACGTGCGATTGCCGACCGCATCCCCGGCGCCCAGTTCCACCAGCTCGATGCCGCAGGACACCGCGCGCAGGTCGACCGGCCGACCGACGTCGCCGCACTGATCACCCGATCGGTCGCCTGACCGAACACGACAGGAGCCTTCTCATGCAGTTCTGGCACTTCAGCGAGTGCGCGTACCCCGATCTGCCGAGCTCGGAGACATACGACTCCGTGCGAGTCACCCTCCCGAACGGCTTGATCGACCCGGATCGGGCCGCCGACCTCTGGGACCGGTACATCAAGGAATGGCAGGTCGCCGACGAGGCCGGCCTCAACATCATGGTCAACGAGCACCACTCGACCGCGACATGCATGACCGCCGCGGCTCCGGTGCTGGCCGCCGCCCTCTCACGGTGCACCACCGACGCCCGCATCCTGATCCTCGGCAACCCCGTCGCGAACCGCCCGGACCCGGTGCGCATCGCCGAGGAGATGGCGATGATCGACCTCTTCTCCCGCGGGCGGCTCGACGTAGGCTTCGTGCGCGGCGTGCAGTACGAGGTCTCGGCCACCAACTCCAAGCCCGTGCGGATGACCGAGCGCATGTGGGAGGCCATCGAGCTCATCACCCAGGCGTGGACCAGCCACGACGGCCCCTTCAACTGGGAGGGCGAGTTCTTCCACCACCGTCAGGTCAACATCTGGCCTCGCCCGTACCAGCGGCCGACGCCGCCGATCTGGATCACGGCCGGCACCCCAGGCAGCGTGCCGGCGATCGCCGACCACGGCTACAAGGTCGCGACGTTCCTGGTCGGTCACGAAGGGGCACGCAAGATCTTCCAGGCGTACCGCGACCGGACCGCCGAGCTGGGCCGCCGGCCGCCGAGTGACGACATGTTCGGCTACGCGGCTCTCTGCTACACCGGCCGGACCGAGGAGGAGGGACGCGAGGGTGCCCGGAAGCTTCTCTGGTACCTGCAGAGCAACAAAGTCACCCAGGAGTTCACGTTCCCGCCCGGCTACATGCCGTACTTCGTTCGCGCCGCCGCGCTGCGCGGACCACAGCCGTCGGAGTCCGGGGCGCCTGCCCTCTCCCCCATCCCCGACCTGACATCGATGTCGCTCGACGACCTGATCGACCGTGGCATCCTGTTCGCCGGCAGCGCAGAGACCGTCGCCGGCCAGATCGAGCGCTTCCACGACAGGGTCGACGGGCTTGGTCACCTCGTGCTGATGGGCCAGGCCGGCCACATGGATCACGAGGAGGCCATCAACGGCATCCGCCAGTTCGCGGAGCACGTGAAGCCGCGCTTGGAACAGGTGACGGACGGAGTGCCCGCCTGATGTCTCGCTCAACGACGCCCAGCGCCGACGCAAAGGGGCCCGTCGATGAGGTCCATGACGGCTCGGAGCCGCTCAACCGCCGGTCGATCGTCGCGGTCGGCATCGGCAACGGTCTGGAATTCTACGACTTCGCGATCTTCGCCGCGCTGACACCGGTCATCTCCCAACTCTTCTTCCCGTCAGACGATCCACTCGCGTCGTTGCTGTCGACCTTCGCGGTGTTCGCCGTCGGTTTCTTCATGAGGCCCGTCGGCGCGATCTTCTTCGGTCGTCTGGCGGACCGGGGCGGACGCAAGATCGCGATGGTCGTGGCGGTCACGGTCATGGGCGTGGCGACGGTGTTCATCGGACTCACCCCGACCTACGACACGATCGGTATCTGGGCGCCCATCCTTCTCGTGGTCGCTCGCATGGCGCAGGGGCTCTCGATCGGCGGCGAGTTCGGCACCTCGGCGACGTACCTGATCGAGAACGCGCCGCCGGGTCGGCGCGGGCTGTTCGGGGCGTTCGCGTTCTTCTCCGCCACAGCCGGCAGCGTGCTGGGCATCTTCGTCGTCTTCCTGCTGACGCTGTCACTCTCCACCGCCGGGTTGGAGTCGTGGGGCTGGCGGGTCGCCTTCCTGCTGAGC
This sequence comes from Aeromicrobium sp. CTD01-1L150, assembly GCF_041951745.1. Classification (GTDB taxonomy): domain Bacteria; phylum Actinomycetota; class Actinomycetes; order Propionibacteriales; family Nocardioidaceae; genus Aeromicrobium. Next base: position 825,570 of record NZ_CP169555.1, on the reverse strand, counting down.
CTGCCGCTGCTGCTGGTCGGCTTCTACCTGCGGTACCGGATCGCCGAGTCCCCCGAGTTCGAGGAGATCAAGGCCGAGGCCACGCGCGAGGACGACCCCATCCGCTCGGTCTTCACCGGGCACTGGCGGGCGATCGTCACCGTGTTCGGCATCGTGATGGGCTTCGCGACCGCCTCGGCCACCGTCCAGGCGTTCATGCCTTCCTACGTACGCACCGTCGTCGGGCTGGAGCCCCGGCAGGCCATCGGCGCGGTGCTGGTCGCGACGACCCTCGCGACCGTCATGGTGCTCGGCTTCGGCCACCTGTCGGACTGTCTCGGCGGCCGCGCGACACTGGTGCTCGCCTCGGTCCTGACCGTGGCGCTGCCGTACCCGGGCCTGCTGATCGTCGCCCAGGGCGGATTCGCGCTGGGCGTGCTCGGGCTGGTGCTGGTCTGGATCCCGGTCGCCGCATTCGGGGGCGCGGCACCGACGGTGTGGGCCGACATGTTCCCGACCCGGGTCCGCGTGTCGGGTTTCGGCATCGCCTACGGCTTCGGGTCGGCGATCTTCGCCGGCAGCGCCCCGTTCGTTGCGACGTGGCTCGTCGACGGCACCGGCTCCGACCTGGCCCCGGCCGGCTACATGGTCGCTGGCGGAGCCGTGACCCTCACGGTGGTACTGACCTGCGTCTCCCCCACCCCACCGACCACGACCGCGGGAGCTCCCGCGGCGAACTCAGAGTGAAGGAGCACGCCATGGAATCAACGGGTCGACTCACAGGCAGGACGGCGCTGGTGACCGGCGGCGGCTCCGGCATCGGCGCCGCCACGGCTGAACTGTTCGCCCGCGAGGGAGCGAAGGTCGTGGTGGCCGACATCAACGGGTCGAACGCCTCCGTGACGGTCGAGCGCATCCAGGAGGACGGCAGCACCGCCGAGCCCTTCGCGGCGGACGTATCGGACGAGTCGCAGGTGAAGGAGCTCGTCGACTTCGCCGTGCGGACCTACGGCAGTCTCGACGTCCTGCAGAACTACGCGTCGGAGCGCCGGCTCGTGGAGCGCGACGTCTTCGTCGCCGAGGCCGACGCTGCCGTGTGGACCGGCCAGCTCGGCGTCGACCTGATGGGCTGCGTACTCACGGCGAAGCACGCCGTACCGCACATGATCAGCTCAGGGGGAGGGTCCATCACGAACGCCACGTCGCTCGCCGCATGGCTGTCGCTCGAGAGCCGACCCGCCTACGCCACGGCCAAGGCTGCGGTGATCGGACTGACCAAGACGCTCGCCACGGAGTACGGCAAGGAGGGCGTGCGGACCAACGCGATCGCGCCGGGACACATCGTGTCCCCCGCCACGGAGAGGATGTACTCCGAGGAGCAGACGCAGGTCATGCTCGACCACGTCTCGGCGCCACGGCTCGGCCGCCCCGACGACGTCGCCCTGGCGGCGCTCTTCCTGGCGTCGCCGGAGTCGTCGTTCATCAACGGCCAGGTCATCGTCGTCGACGGCGGCATGTCGGCGTACGCGCCGATGGTGCCCTCGTTCCGCCGCCTCGCCGCGGACAGCTGAGACAGAACCAGTAAGGAGCAGCCGATGAGAGTCATGGTGACAGGTGGGCTGGGCGTCAACGGCGCGTGGCTCGCGCGCGAGCTGATCGAGCGGGGCCACGAGGTGTCCGTCGTCGAGACCCGGTACGACACCACGTTGATTCCCGACATCGCCGATCAGGTCGAGGTCGTGGTGGGCGACATCAGCGACGCCGATGGTCTGACCGCCTCGGTCCGGACGTTGCGCCCAGAGGTGATCGTGCACCTCGCGGCGATGGTCGACTGCGAGCGGTACCCCCATCTGGCACTCGACGTGAACGTCAAGGGCACCGCCAACGTGGCTACGGCCGCGCTGGCCGCCGACGTGCGGCGCGTCGTCTACACGAGCTCGAAGGCGGTCTATGCCCCCGCGACCGGCCGCTTCGGCCACCCCACGTACGCGCCGATCGCGGAGGACGAGCACCTCGGACCCATCGGCATGTACGGCATCACAAAGCACGCCAGCGAGAACGTCCTGGCCTGGTACGCCCGCACGACAGAGCTCGAGTGCGTGAGTCTGCGTTTCGGCACGATCTTCGGACCCGGACGCCTGCAGCGCCATTCCGGGCCGATCAACACCTACAGCTCGATGATCGAACTGCCCGCGTCGGGCCAGCCCTTCACCCTCGAGCAGGGTGGCGAGGAAGGCGACGACCTGGTGTACGTCCTGGACGTCGCTGACTCGATCGCGACCGTCGCGCTCGCGCCTGAAGCACTGAGGCATCCGGCCTACAACATCGCCGCCGGGCACGTCACGACTCTCAACACGCTGGGTGAGGCTGTCCGGACCGCGGTGCCCGGGGCTGACCTGACGCTCGGCCAGGGATTAAACCCGATGGAGCAGCCCGATCCGTACTACATGGCGCTCGACGGCAGCCGGATCGCCGACGAGCTGGACTGGCGACCGCGCTTCGACATCCCCGCAGCGGTGGACCACTTCGTCGGACTCGTCCGGTCGCGCGTCGCATGAGGGCCGCGCTCTACCGCCGCCCCGGTCCCGCCGCCGAGGTGCTCGAGATCGTCGACCTCGACACACCCGAACCGGGCCCCGGCGAGGTCCGCGTCCGGATCGTGACCTCCGGCATCAACCCCACCGACTGGAAGACCCGCGACGGCCACGCCGGTCGCACACCCGACGGCTTCCAGGTGCCTCACCAGGACGGCTCCGGGGTCGTCGACGCCATCGGCGTCGGCGTCGACCACCTCGCCGTCGGGCAGCGCGTGTGGCTCTACCTGTCGGCGTTCGGTAACCGGTACGGAACAGCAGCCGAGTACGCAGTCGTTCCGGCCGAGCGAGCCGTCACTCTGCCCGAGCGGGCAAGCTTCGACCTCGGCGCCTGCCTCGGCGTCCCAGCGCTCACAGCCGCGCACTGCCTTGGGGGCGACCCTGGACCACTCGCCGGCAAGGTCGTCCTGGTGGCAGGCGGAGCCGGAGCCGTCGGTCACTTCGCGATCGAGCTGGCCAAGCACGCCGGCGCACAGGTCGTGACCACTGTCAGTTCTGAGGCCAAAGGTGACCTGGCCGTGGCTGCCGGGGCCGACGCCGTGGTGCTGTACTCCGATCCCGATGCCGCTGAGCAGGTACTCGAAACCGTGGGGAGAGTCGACCGGATCATCGAGGTCGCCCTCGCGACGAACCTTGAGCTCGACCTCGCCGTAGCCGCACCCGGCGCCACGATCGCCACGTATGCCGCCGCGGGTGACCTGACGTTGCCGGCGAGCGACTTCATGGCCGCGAACCTCAGTCTCAGCTTCACGCTGCTGTACGGGCTCACCTCGGAACAGACGGCGGCCGCCGTCCGCTGGACGTCGGAGGCGATCGCCGTCGGCTCTCTGACACCCCTGCCAGTGCACCCCTACCCGCTCGAGCAGATCGCCACGGCGCAGGACCGAGTGGCTGAGGCGCCCGTCGGCAAGGTGCTCCTCCGCATCGCCGAGCAGTGACCAGCAGATTCAGAGAGGGACGCAGATGACCACCACCAACCGCACCCATCGGGGCAGCTCCCGGAGCAGCGACACGGTGACTCGCCGGCTCGAGGGCAGGACCGCGCTGATCACCGGCGCCAGTCGTGGGATCGGTCTGGGCATCGCTCGGCGCCTCGTCGCCGAGGGCGCGCGAGTGGTCCTCACGGCGCGCCGCCAGGAGACGCTGGACGAAGCCGTCGACCATCTTGGCGGCCCGAAGGTCGCCACGGGTGTCGCCGGGAGGGCCGACGACCCCGTGCACCAGGAGACAGCCGTCGTCAGTGCCGTGGCGAACTTCGGCGGGCTCGACCTGCTCGTCAACAACGCCGGCATCAATCCGTGGTACGGCCCCATGATCGAGCTCGACCTCGCCGCCGCACGCAAGATAGTCGAGGTCAACTGCTTCGCCGCCCTCGGGTGGGTGCAACACGCGCACCGTGCGTGGATGGGTGCCCGCGGCGGAACGATCGTCAACGTCGCCTCACACTCGGCCGTCAGCCCCGCACCCGGGGTCGGGATGTATGGAGCGAGCAAGGCGATGCTCGTGTCGATGACCGAGCTCCTCGCGGTCGAGCTCGCCCCCGCCATACGCGTCAACGCCGTTGCCCCGGCCGTCGTGAAGACGCGGTTCTCCGCGGCCCTCTACGAGGACCGCGAGGACGAGGTTGCGCGGGACTATCCTCTGCAGCGGCTCGGCGAGCCGGATGACGTCGGCAGTGCGGTCGCCTTCCTCGCATCGGACGACGCAGCCTTCATGACGGGCCAGCTCATGGTCGTCGACGGCGGCATCACGCTTCGAGGAGGAGTGGGAGATGAACGTCTCGGGTGAGGGTGTCGTCGTCACGGGAGCAGCCGGTGGGATCGGCAAGGCGCTCGCCGCACGCCTCGTGCGCGAGGGGGCCCGTGTCGTCGTGAACGACCTCGCCCCACAGGCCACCGAGCGTGCCGCCGCTGAGATCGGTGCTCACCCTGTGCCCGGTGACGTCGCCTCGGAGGCGGGCATCGCCTCCCTCGTCGACCACGCCCGTGGGCATCTCGGCCGGATCGACATGTGGTTCGGCAACGCCGGCGTCGCCCGTGGCCAGGGCCTGGACGCCAGCGAGTCCGAGTGGACGACGAGCTGGCAGGTCAACACGATGGCCCACGTCCGTGCGGCGCGCCTGCTGGTCCCCGAGTGGATCGAGCGCGGTTCTGGCCGGTTCGTCGTCACGGCGTCCGCAGCCGGCCTGCTGACCGCACTCGGCACCGCGCCGTACTCGGTCACGAAGCACGGCGCGGTGGCGTTCGCGGAGTGGCTCTCCGCCACCTACCGGCACTGCGGCATCGTGGTGCAGGCCATCTGCCCGCAGGGCGTGCAGACCGACATGCTGGCCGCGCCCGGTCCGCTGCGCGACATCCTGGTCAAGGACGGGGCCCTCACCCCCGAGGACGTCGCCGACGTGACATGGGAGGCGCTGCAGGACGGCCGCTTCCTGATCCTGCCGCAGGCCGAGGCAGCTGAGTACTACCGTGTGCGTGCGACGTCGACAGACCGCTGGCTCGGCGGTATGAACAAGTTGCAGCAGCTCATCGAGGGTGCCGAGACGGACTGAACACGGCGTACCTCAATAGTGGATTGACCCGCGGTTGCCGCCGCCGACGCTCACCGCGTCGCCGGTGACCGCGGCCGCCCGAGGCGAGCTGAGGAACACGATGACGTCTGTCAGCTCGTCGGTCGTCACGATGCGGTGCAGGCTCGTCGCAGCTCCCAGGTCGGCCCTCACCTGCTCCTCGCTGCGGCCCGACGAGGCCGCGCGGTCGGCCACGAGCTGCGGCGTGCGCTCGGTCTCGACGAGGCCGGGGTGCACCACCGTCACACCGATGCCAGCAGGCCCGAGCTCGTCGGCCAGGTTGGCAGTCAAGGCCGCCACCGCGACGTTGCGGATCGTGCCCGAGATCGATCCGGTACGTCGAGCGTTGAGGCCCGAGACGTTGACGATGCGGCCACGGCCCTGCGCGGCCATCGACGGGGCGAACACCCGGGCACAGCGCAGGTAACCGAGCACCTTGGTGTCGAAGTCGGCAGCCACGTCGGCGTCGTCGAGGTCCGCCAGAGAGGCCGGACCAGTAGCGAACGAAGGCTGCGCCGCGCAGTTGACCAGCACGTCGACCCCACCCCAGGCGTCGACCACGACCGCCGCCATCGCCTCGACCGACGCGGCGTCGGTCGCGTCGGCGGGGGTCACGAGCACCTCAGCGCCCGGGTGGTCCGCGCGGATCCGGTCGGCGGCCGCCTCGAGGCGCGTGACATCGCGGGCCACGAGGGCGACTCGCGCACCCTCGGCCACGAGCCCGCGGGCCACGGCGAGGCCTATCCCGCGGGAACCTCCCGTCACGACGACTCGTGCTCCTGTCAGTCCGAGGTCCATGGTGCTCCTTCGTTGAGCGTCAGGTGGTCAGAGCGCCGCGCGCTGCAGGCCGCCGCGCACCGCGGCGGTGGTCGCCACGATTGCGTGCGGATCAGCAGCGCGCAGCGCGGTCAGGAAGTCGTCGACGGCAGTAGCCACGTCGCTCGCGCACCGGTCGACGAGACCCCGCATGGCGGCGTCCTCTCCCGACCAGCGCTCGCCGCCGAGCAGCAACAGGCCAGCGAGCCCGGAGCCGACGACGTCGACGAGCCGGTGGACGAACGCCGGCTCGTACACGAGGCCGTTGCGCAGCGACGGGATCGCGAAGGTCGAGGTCGGGGTCGCGATGCGGACATCGCACGCAAGCGCGAGGCTGCAGCCGGCTCCGAAACAGGTGCCGTCGATTGCGGCGACCTTCGGGCGGTCGAGCGCGGTCAACGCGTGGACGGCTTCCTCGGCGAGCTGGCGGTAGCGGTCCACGTGCCGGGCGTCCGCTACCTGCAGCTCAGCGAGGTCGCCGCCGGCCGAGAAGCTGCCGCCCTCACCACGCAGCAGCACCGCGACGACGTCGGGATCGTGCTGGATCGTGCGGAGGTGGTCGAGGAGCGCGGTCCACATCGCCGATGACATCGCGTTGCGCTTGTCCGGGCGGTCGATCGAGATGACGGCGACGCGGTCGACGACCTCCAGGCGGAGCCCGCTCTCCGGTGGATCTGCGATCATCCGCGGGTCACCGTCAAGTCGGCCGGGAGCACGCCACCGACGACCCCGTCCGCGACGAGCCCGCGGATCTCGGCATCGTCGTGGCCCAGCTCCGCGAGCAACGAGGCCGTGTCCTCGCCGATGAGAGGCGCCCGACGATGCGCGCGCGGCGCGCCGTCGGCAATCAACGGCATGTTCACGATGCGGCGGTGGCCGAAGCGGGCCTCGTCGCAAGGGAACATGTCGCGGACGGCGTACTGGGCGTCGTCCATCATCTCAGCGACGTCGTTGACCGGGCCGCAGGGGACTCCGGCCACTCGCAACAGCTCGATCCAGTGGTCGCGTGGCGCCCGCGCGAACGCGGCCTGGAGCAGCTCGGCGAGCTCGGCGCGGTGGGCGAAGCGGTTGTACTCACCGCTGAAGCGGGGGTCGGCGACGAGGTCGACCTCCAGCACGGCGCACAGTTCCGGCCACGACCGCTCCGTGGCGCCGATGACGAGCACAGCCTCGTCGGAGCAGGTGAACGCCTCGTACGGCGCGGTGAGGCGGTGGGCGGTGCCGAGCGGGCCCGGGACGTCACCAGTGCCGACATAGTCGGCCACCTCCCACATCGACCACCCGGCGATCGTGTCGGCCAGCGAGACGTCGACGTACGACCCGCCGAGGCCGCTGCGAACGCGCAGCAACGCGGCAAGCACGCCGATGACGCCCCACATCCCGGTGCCGAGGTCGCCCATCGGGTAGCCGGCCTTGGCCAGCGCACCGTCGGGGCTGCCGGTCACGCTGAGGAGACCGCCGTACGCTTGGGCCACGAGATCGATGCCCTTGGCGTCACGCATCGGCCCGTCCTGGCCGAAGCCCGAGATCGAGCAGTACACCAGGTCGGGGCAGGCGTCCTTGAGGTCGTCGTACGCCAGACCCTGGCGGGCGAGGGCACCGACGCGAAAGTTCTCGACGAGTATGTCGGATCGCGACGCGAGGGATTTCACCAGCGCCCGGCCCCGCTCGGACTTGATGTCGACCGCGAGGCTGCGCTTGTTGCGGTGGATCAGGTCGAAGGGCAGCGGCCGCTGCTCCGGACCCACCAGACGTCGACGCAGCGAGTCACCGTCGACCGGCTCGATCTTGATGACCTCAGCACCGAGGTCCGACAGGATCGTCGTGCAGTACGGGCCGGCGAGCGCTCCCGTGATGTCGAGGACCCGCACTCCGCGCAGGAAGTGCTGGTCCGCGGCGGATCCGGTCGGTGACGTGGCGTCGATCATGGAAGGTCTCCTTCGAGGTTTCGGGGGGCGTGAGGCGCGCTAGGACGTGGAGACGAAGCGCCGCAGCACCGCGATCTCCTCGGCCTGCTCGCGACGACTGATCGCAGCGGCCTTGACACCGGACGAGCCGTGGTAGGTGCCGGGGAACAGGTGGAGCTCGACAGGAACTCCGGCGGCGAGGAGCCCCTGGGCGTAGGCGAGGCCGTCGTCGCGGAGCGGGTCGAGCTCGGCAACCGCGATGTAGGCGGCCGGGAGGCCACCGAGATCGGTCTCGCGGGCTGGAGCCGCGATCGCCGCGACGGCGTCGGTGCCGGGCACCCCGGCGCCGAGATAAGCCGACCAGCAGGCCACGAGGTCGGTACGCGTCAGGGCGGGCGTGTCGACGAACCGGCGGCTGCTGTCACTCGTCAGACGGTCGTCCAGCACGGGTGATGCGAGGAACTGCCAGTGGATGTCAGGTGCACGACGCTCGCGCGCCACCAAGGTGGTGGCCGCTGCGAGGCAGGCTCCCGCGCTGACGCCATGCAGCACGATCCGGTCTGCCTCGACGCCGAGCTCCTCGGCGTGGTCGAACAGCCAGACAAGGCCGGCGTACACGTCCTCGACCGGAGTCGGAAAGCGGTTCTCGGGCGCGAGCCGGTAGTCGACGGACACCACGAGGCATCCGACCTCGCGGGCGATCTCCACGTTGCGCGGGTGGCTCATCGCAAGGTTGCCGAGGATGAATCCGCCACCGTGGACGTGGTAGACCGCACCGTCGGACCTCAGGTCACGTGGGCGGTACACGCGCAGGGTGATCGCAGCGCCGTCAGCGCTGATGCAGCTGACGTCGCGAGTCGTCACGTCGTCGGCCCCGGCGCCCTCGGCACCCAGGCGGGCCTCGAAGATCCGACGAGCGGCCGGGACGTCGGTACGGTCCACGGCCGGCAGCGCCGCGGCGGCCTCGCGCAGCTCGGGATCGATCGCGTACATCATCATGAGGCCCTCACTGCGCTCGTCCCGGTGAGCTGGGCGGGTGGAGGTCGGACTCCAGGACACGGAGCTGGTCGGTGGCCGGGGTGACCGGGTCGGTCGAGGCGAAGTCACGCAGCAGTGCCGGGTCCTCGATCCAGATCTGGCGTCGGTTCCGGCGGATCGCGCCGGCGTCGCTGAGCTTGCGCAGCGCGCGCGACACGACTTCGCGAACTGAGCCGATCGCGTGGGCGAGGTCGGTCTGGTCGGTCTGCACCAGCAGGCCGTTGACGGTCGGCGTGGCCATCTCGAGCAGGTGCCGGCTCACGCGTTGCTGTACCGACTTGAAGAGGTTGTCCTCCAGGTTGGCCACGGCCTCGTACGTACTCTCCGCCAGGTACACGGCGACCTGGTAGCAGAGGTCGCCGCGCGTCCGCATGAGGCGCCGGAACGTCTGCGGGTTGAAGATCGTCACCTCGCAATGACTGACTGCCTCGACCGAGGATGGTGCGCCGTCGGTGAGCATCGCCGGGATCGCGCTGAACTGGCCGGCCGTCAGGTACCGGGTGGTCGCCTCACGCCCATCCCACGCGGTGATCTTGGCGCGGAGCTGACCGCGGTTGACGAGCACCACCTTGTAGTTGTCCTCGCGGGAGATGAGAGCTCCAGCCGGATAGGTGGCCTGACGGCTGTCGCCCAGCAGCGCGTCGCGCACTGACGGGTCCTGGTCTGCGAGGAAGCTCTTCGACCACGCCTCGACGGCAGATGGCGAGAGTCCCTGCTCCGGCGCTGTCATGCCGACACCTCCACGCCGTGGTCGCGCTCGAGACCGAACTGGGAGGTGGCACGGGAGCGTCGGTCGCGCGGGAACCAGCTGCCTGTCGTCACATCACGGATGAACTCCCGGACGATCCCGTTGAATCGCCCGGGCTGCTCGAGATTGGGGACGTGTCCGCTGCCAGGCAAGACGTGTAGGCCACTTGCAGGCGCCGTGCGCTTCAGCAGGAGCCCAGTCGGGAGGCATGCCTCGTCCTCGTCGCCGATCACGACGAGCAGCGGGAGCGTGACCTCGGCGATCGTGTCGACGAGGTCATGCAGTGACGGACGCCGGCCCTGGATCTCCAGGATCGTGAGCGCCAGGCCCTCGGCATCATGATCGCCGAACTGGTCGATCATCTCCTGCCACGCTTCGGGGTCGCGGCGCTGCAGCTGGACACGAGCCGGGCCCGTGCCCATGCTCCGTCCCACTGGACCGGCACCACGTGCGCGTAGCTCCGCGGCCACGACGCGCGTCTCCGCGAGGTAGGCCTCCCGCGTGTCAGGGTCGGATCCCGAGCCCACGCTCACAGCCAGGACCGATCGCAGCCGATCGGGGTGGGTCAGCGCGAGCTGCAGCGCGGTGTACGCGCCCATCGAGAGCCCGACAGCGTGCACCGAGTCGAGCCCGAGCGAGTCGATCACGTCGACCGCGTCGTCGACGGCGCGCTGCCACGAGTACGACGACGGATCCACTGGAACGTCGGAAGGGAGGTAGCCTCGCGCTGCGTAGGTGACACAGCGGTGGTCGGTCCCCAGATCGGCAACCTGACGACTCCAGCTACGGTGATCGCCGGCATACTCGTGCAGGAAGAGGATCGGCTCCCCCTCGCCAACGTCCTTCACGTGCAGCCCGACTCCGTCCCGCGTCACGACCGATGTCGTCGTCATGGCTTCTCCTCGCGTCGCCGTACCTGTCGTGCCGTCCCTTCCCTGCCGGAAGGACGTCGAGACGTCGAACCATAGACCGGGTGAGACCTACGTCATACTGCCCACCTCCGATCAAGATGTCTGTGACCCAGGTCCGAGGGGCCTCAGGGTGCCGAGCACTCCCCCACCGACGGACCCCAGTCACAGACGCTCTTCCCGGTCACCATGACGATGATGGGATCCCACCTCGGAGGTATCTCGTGGACATCGCCGTCGTCATCGGCCACCCCCGGCCGCGATCCCGCACACATGGCGCCGCACTGAAGATCGCGCACGAGCTGGCCGAGCTCGGAGACGGCACCATCACCACCGAAATCGACCTCGCCACGCTCGGGCCAGCACTGCTCGCGTGGGGTGACCCGGAGGTCGAGCGTGTCGTGGACCGACTCTGCTCGGCCGACGTGGCGCTCGTCGTGAGCCCCACGTTCAAGGCCTCGTACACAGGACTGCTGAAGGTCTTCCTGGACCAGGTCTCTGCCGGCGGACTCGCCGGAGTCGTCGGACTGCCGCTGATGGTGGGCGGGAATCCGCACCACGCGTCGGCTCCCGAGCTGCTGCTCCGCCCCCTCCTCACCGAGCTCGGGGCCACCTGCCCAGTCCGCGGGCACTACATGCTGGACGCTGACCTCGAGAACCCCATGCTCCCCGACGAGTGGCTGACGACTGGCGTCACCATGGCGAGAGCACTCCATGGCGCGCCGCAAGGGGTGGCGTCTCGAACGTGACAGCAGGCACTTCCACGTCACGGGCCACGCGGCCCGACTGCCGAGGTCAGGCCCAGCGGAAGTCGCGGAGCCCGTCCCGGGTCACGAGACGTCCGAAGGACAGCTCCGGGAAGTGTGCCGGCGCGAACAGGTCGCCCGTGGCCTCGAGCTCCTCCGCAAGCCGTGCTCGCATCGCGTTGGCCGCGGCGACGTCGACGTCTGCGACGCCCTCCCACTCCGGGTCGGTGAGCTCGGCCACGGTGTGCACGACGTCGCCGAGCAACAGGGCCCGCTCCCCCGCGTCGGCCACGACGAAGACCGTCGTCCCCGGCGTGTGGCCCGGAGCCGGACGCGCGATGAGTCCCGGGACGAGCTCGGTCTCGGCGTCGAAGAGCTCCACCCGCCCGGCGATCGGCTCCACGCGCGCCCGCACGAGCGGGTCGAGCACGGGGTCGGCGAGAGGTCCGGTCACGAAGTGCGCCCAGTCGGCCGCGTGCACCCGGTAGGTCGCGTTGGGAAAGGTCGGGCGCTCCCGGACCGACGACCACCCGACGTGGTCGACGTGCAGATGGGTGAAGACGACATCTGTCACGTCCTCGGGGGCGACGTCGGTGCGGCTGAGGTTCGCGATGAGTCCGCCGGTCACGAAGGCCTCGTGGATCTTCTCAGGCCCGACGCCGAGGTCGACGAGGACCGTCCGGTCACCGACCTTGACGACGAAGGTACCGATGTCCATCCGTAGACGTCCCTGCTCATCCAGCGCCTGGTGCTGGCACGACCAGGGCGAGCCCGACCGGTGTGCGGCCGCGAGCTCGATCGGCAGGCGGGCCGTGCCGTCGAGGACCGGGATGATGGTGGCGTTGCCGATCTTCATGGGGACTCCAGGTGGTCGGATCGATGGTGTTCACCCCGCCGGACGGCGCGGGCGCGTGACCGAGATCGGTTCGGAGGTCTTCAGGTCGCACGCAGGATGTCTCCAGCTGTCTCGGCAGCGGCTAGCAGTCGCTCGACGTCGTGCTGCACGGTGGCCTTCGGCAACGGGGTACGCGGACCCCAGAGGGTCAGCGAGCAAGCAACATCCTCCGGACCCACGATGACCGGGACGCTCAGCGAGCGCACGATGACCTCGTCGGGGATGTCGGCGAGGCTCGGGTTGTGAACCAGCTGGTCGGTACGCAGCGTGCGTTCCGCCATGGCCGCCGTGATCGTGGCCCGCCCACCACGGAACAGCTCCATCGCGTCGGCGTGGTCAGCGACGGGCGCGGTCGAGATGGCCAGCGTGTATCCGTCATCGAGCGCCTGCTTGAGCAGCCAGTCGGCGAGGTCGCGAAGGTCGGACTCCGCCGGGATACGGGCGAGCCACCGGGTGCGGACGTCCTCGTCACCCCATGCGGCGAACACTGACCCCATCGGCGGTGCGAAGGGCCAGCGCTGACCGACCCGGGTCGGCACCTCGGCGCTGCGCTCCTGCCCAGCGGACGCGCCGATGACGAGCTCGTCACCGACCAGACACAGCGCGCTGACCTCGGTGGACACCTCCTCCGCGAGGCGCTCGAGCGTGGGGCGGATCAGGTCGACGTGGCGCATCTGGCTCACCAGGTCGGCGTCGGCGGCACCGAGCGAGACCGGGCGGAACGATCCGTACCCTCCGCGGAAAAACAGCAGCGGGTAGTCCGAACTCTGCGTCCGCAGGTGCTGTACGCGACCGACGACGATGTGGTGGTCGCCCGCGTCGTGAATGACGTCGGTCGTACAGTCGATGAAGGCGACCGCGCCCGTCAGCACCGGATTGCCTCCCGGTGACGTCTCCCACTCCAGACCCTCGAACTTGTCCGTCCGACGAGTCGCGACCTGTCGACAGACTTCCTCCTGCCGCGAGCTCAACACGTTGACGCAGAAGCTGCCGCCGGACTCGCGGAGGCTGCGCCAGGAGGCTGAACGCTGGTCGGGCAGGAACGCGACGAGTGGCGGATGGGCCGACACAGAGGTGAACGAGCCCACCGTCATCCCGATCGGCTCGCCCTCCGGCCCACTCGCCGTCACCACGACGACGCCGGTCGGGTACTGACCCAGGACCTGCCGGAACTGGGCCACGTCGATGCTGCCGTCCATGCGTTGTCCTCCAGGTCGGGCGGTGCCCGTCAGTGATGCGAAGACCGAACGTTTCGCGGTGCCGTGAATCTAGTGCGGGCGCACCGACTTGAATGTGACCCAGGTCGCACAATCTTTGAGGTCGGCATCAGGTCCAGCCGCCTACTCCGGCGACGCCATCGCGGTCACACGCGTGCGATTCACATCACACATGGTGGACCTGGGTCACAGTGCTGCCTTCCAGCTCGCCATATGTTCCCGGCACGCACCGCGGCGACACCCCCTCGGTCCGCCCCACCCCCAAGGAGCACGCATGTCCCACACACAACGCACCGCCAGGCTGATCGCCCTCAGCGTGGCTGCTGCCCTCACGCTGGCGGCCTGTGGTTCCGCCGACGACGACGCGAGCAGTACCGAGCCTGCCCCCGAGTCGGCTCTGTACGCCGCGGCCCGCGATGAGGGCAAGGTCGTCGTCTACATGAACGTCACCCCTGACGTCGTGGAGGCTGTCGCGGAGGGCTTCGAGGCCACGTACCCCGGCGTCGAGGTCGAGGCTGTTCGCCTGCCCGACGCCGAGATGGTGCCGCGCCTGGAGACCGAGCTGGGCTCGGGGGCCCCCACCGCTGACTTCATCGAGAACGCCTCCCCCACCTGGCTCATCGAGCAGGGCGAGGCGGGCGCGTGGGTGCCGGCGGACCAGAGCCCCGAGGCCACCGGAGAGGGTGGTTACGACACAGAGAAGTTCTTCGACGCCGACCACGCCATCTACGAGCTCGGCGGCACGGTGAACACCTTCGCCTGGAACACCGACCTGGTGCCGGAGGACATCAAGGACTACCCCGACCTGCTTGACTCCGACCTCGCCGACGGCAAGGTCGGAGTGCTCGAGCTGGCGAGCGCGCCTGCCAATGACTTCTACATCTGGCTGGCGGAGACATTCGGGGACGACTTCTTGAGCACCCTCGGCGCGCAGGAACCGCGCATCTACCCCAGCACGACGGGCATCGTGGAGGCGCTCGGCTCGGGCGAGATCTACGCAGCCAACTGGGTCGTGCCGAGCTTGGTGGTGGAGGCCCAGGAGGCCGGCGCTCCGATCGACTATGACATCTCTCCCACCGGCAAGTTCGGCATCCGCGGGTACGGCGTCGTCAACGCAGAAGCCGCGAATCCCAATGCGGCCCAGCTGTTCCTCGAGTACCTGCTCAGCGAGGACGGTCAGGCCACGATCTGGCCCTTGGCGAGCTCAGTGCTCAGTGAGGCGCCCGACGGCGTCCTCGGGACCAACGAGGAGCTCCCGCCGTGGGACCCGGCCACATCCACGCCGGAGAAGCTCGGCGAAGCCCGTCAAGCCTGGGACGCGATCTTCCGCTGACCACCCGGTTTGGGACAGGACGGTCCGGGCCACAGACATCGACGCGAGTCGCCCCACCGCCTTCGTCCGAGCCGTACCCACCGCACCACGACACGAGGAGTCGAGAGACCATGCCGCACCTTGAGGTGAGGGCCCTGCACAAACAGTTCGCCGGCAAGCCCCCAACCACGGCGATCGACCAGCTGGACTTTTCGATCGAGGAGGGCGAGTTCGTCGTCCTCCTGGGTCCGAGCGGCTGTGGCAAGACCACGACACTGCGCTGCCTTGCCGGTCTCGAGACCGCTGACGCGGGTCACATCTCCCTGGGCGGTCGCACCTGGTTCGACTCGTCGCAGCGTGTCGCGCTGCCGCCGGAGAAGCGCAACATCGGCATGGTCTTCCAGTCCTATGCGCTCTGGCCGCACATGTCGGTGCGCAAGAACATCGGCTACCCGCTCCGCTCGCGGCGCAAGAACGGGCCCGAGGCGGCGCAGTGGATCGAGGAAGCCGCCGCACTCGTGAACTGCGAGGAACTGCTGGACCGGTATCCCGCTCAGCTCAGCGGCGGGCAACAGCAGCGGGTCTCCCTCGCGCGCAGTCTCGTCTCGCGCCCCGACATGATCCTGTTCGACGAGCCGCTCAGCAACCTCGACGCGAAGCTGCGCGACGACGTGCGTGCCCAGCTGCACGAGCTGCACACGCGCCTCGGCTTCACAGCCGTCTTCGTGACGCACGACCAGGCTGAGGCCCTCGCCCTGGCGGACCGTGTCGCGGTCATGCGCGCCGGTCGTTTCGAGCAGATCGGCGACCCGTTCGAGGTCTTCGAGCGTCCGGCGACCGAGTACGTGGCCGACTTCATCGGCTTGTCGAACCGCCTGCCCGCCGAACGGGTCGACGGCGGCATCCGAGTGTCCGGCGTGGAGGTCACGGGGCATGTCCCGGCACCTGTCGATGTCGGCGCGTTCGTGCTGCGCATCCGACCTGAGGACATGCTCCTCGCCCCCGACCGCGCCGGCCTCCCCGGACTGACGACGGTGACGGCGGAGGTCATCGACACCGTCTACGGAGGCCGCCACGTCGACGTCTACCTGTACGTCGGCGACCTCCGGGTGCGCGCCCGCGTCGATGGCTCGGCCGTCGTGTGGTCGCGGGGGCTGGCCGCCGGTGAGCGGGTGGTCATCGGATTCGAGCCCGAGCACGCCAAGGCCTACGGCACCGACGAGAGCTCGAGGTTGCTGGCCGACCGTGGGCTCGTGACGGCCAAGGACTGACGCCATGACCACCGCCACTGTCGGGCGACCGATCGGCCAGCGGACCACCGTCGCCCTGCGCCGGATCGGTCCACACCGCGTCGCAGCCACCGTGTTCGTCCTCCCTCTGGCGTATCTCGTGGTGATGCCGATCTACCGGCTGCAGTCCGAAGCCTTCACCAACGGCGCGCAGGCGTACCGGACGGAGTTCACGCGTGACCGCATGGCCGAGACGATCTGGTCGACCGTGGGGCTGGCCCTGGGGTCGCTCGCCATCGCGATGGTCCTCGGCACGCTGCTGGCCTGGTCGGCCACACGGCTCCCGCCACGGTTGCGGTTCCTGCGCATCCTCCCGATCCTGCCGATCGTCCTACCCTTCGTGGCCTCGGTGCTCGGGTGGACCTTCCTGCTCTCTCCTCGACCCGGGTACCTGAACGCGTCGCTACGCCGGCTCCCCTGGTGGGACCACCTCACGGAAGGGCCGGTCAACGTCTATTCACTGCCGTGGATCGTCATCATCACCGGCCTGAGCCTGACCGCGTTCGTCTATCTCTTCCTCAGCGCCGGGTTCCAGAACATCAACTCCGAGCTCATCGAGTCGGCGCACGTCAACGGGTCCGGTGGTGTGGGGGTCTTCTTCCGGGTGATCCTTCCGATGATCCGGCCATCGATGCTCTACGGCGGCGCCGTGGCGCTGCTGATCGGCTTGGGCCAGTTCACGGCGCCCCTGCTGCTGGGACGCCAGAGCGACGTCCGGGTGCTCACCACCGAGATCTACTACGCGCTCTACAACCGGACGCCGCAGGATCCCGCGGCCGCAGCCGCGATCGCTTCACCGCTGCTGATCTTCGGCCTCGCCGTCGTGCTCGGCCAGAAGTATCTGCTGGGTGACACCAGCCGCTTCGTGACCCACGGCGGCAAGGGGTTCCGACCTGTCCGCAGGAGCTCGAAGCTCGCCGTGGCCCTGATCTGTGCCTATGCGGTGTTCGCCATGGTGCTGCCGTTGGTCGCCCTGGCGATCGTGGCCCTGTCGCCGTTCTGGACGAGCACCATCGTGCCGAGCGCCTTCACGTTCGACAACTTCCGCGAACTCTTCTCCACCCCGGCCATGACCGACGCGATCTTCAACAGCATCGTGATCTCGCTGGCGGCCGTGGCCATCTGCTTGCCGATCGGCTTCATCGCGTCGTCCCTCCTCTTGCGCGCCAAGGGAATGCGGACCATCCGCTCGACCCTCGACCTCATGGTCACGCTGCCACTCGGGGTTCCGGCCGTCGTGCTCGGCGTCGGCTTCCTGCTGACGTACACGCAGGAGCCCTTCTTCCTGTACGGGTCGAGGTGGGTGATCCTGGTGGTCTACGTGACGATCATGCTGCCCTTCACGACGCGGATGCACATGTCGGGCATGACGGCCCTGGGAGAGGCGTACGTGGAGGCGTCCCGAGTCTCCGGCGCCGGCATCTTGCGGACCAACCTCCGCATCGTCCTGCCGTTGCTCCGCTCGAGCGTCGGAGGTGCGGCTGCGCTGATGTTCGTGCTGCTGACCCACGAGTTCACCGCCTCGCTGCTCGTCCGCGCCCCGGACACGCAAGTCATGGGCACGATCCTCTACGACACGTACGCCAACGGGAACTATCCCGTGGTGGCCGCGATCGCCATCGTCATGACCGGCGTGACCTTCGCCGGAGCGGCTGTCGCCCTCGGCATCGGCGGGGCCGACGTGTTCGAGGATCTCTGAGACGAAACGCTGCCGCATCCGACCTTCGGTGCGGTCCGATCTCGGCCGAGAAGAGGAGTTGTAGCCATGCGAGCCACCAGAGTTCCCACCGGGCGAGCTCAACGCCCGGAGTGGTTTCCCACCGGACGAAGCCGTCGCCTCCTCGCGACGCGTGACGGCGAACGGTGGGTGCTCGACGGCACCGTCCATGCCCGCCGCATCGGCCACCCGTCGACCGCCTGCGGCGTGGTGGTGACCGAATGGCCGGTGCTCTTCGTTGAGCCGTTCGCACCGTTGGACGATGCGAGCTGCCGCGACTGCAAGCAGGCCATCTGGCGAGTCCACGCACCGCCTCGCGAAGGGTCAGCTGACGTCCGGTCCAAACCTCTGAAAGGCACAGTCCGATGAATTTCACTCCCAGCGCCCGCGCCGTCATACCGCGTGCGGTTGCTCGATTTCGTGGATGACTGCATCTACCCGGCCGAGCCGGTCTATCCGGCCGAGCCGGTCTACTCCGCACAGATGGCTGAGTCGGGCGACCCGAACCTCCACCCGCCCGTCCTCGAGGAGCTCAAGACCGAGGCGCGCCATCGCGGTCTGTGGACCTTGTTCCATCCGCACAGGAACGCCGAGTGGGCTCACCCGGGCTCAGCAACGTCGACTATGCACCACTGGCCGAGCTCATCGGCCGCAGTCCATTCATCGCACCGGAGTCGATGCACTGCAACCCGCCGGATCCCGGCAACATGGAGGTTCTGGAGCTCTTCGACACCGAGGAGCGCAAGGAGCGATGGCTCGACCCATTGATGGCCAGCGAGATCGCGTCGACATTCGCGGTGACAGAGCCGGCCGCGGCAAGCACCGACGCAACGAGCATCGAGCTACGCATGGTGGCCGACGGCGATCAGTACGTGCGCTCGCCCACTTCTGGGCGCTCCAGCGCACGTTGCGCCTCGCCGGGTCCGGACGAAGTACACAAACGCACCATCAGTCAGGGCGGGCTCCGGCGCATCAAGCCCGGGCCGGGGCCGGTGAGAGGTCGCTGGTCAGTCGGACTCAGCTGAGCCCAGTCGGACGCGCAACATTGGCGGCGGAATGACGCGCTCGTCACGGCCGATCCGCATGCATCCAGACGCGGCCGTTGGCGTGGACTCTGTCGCGGATTAAAGAGTGGCTTGTCGGGTCGCGCGGAGGATCACGCGACAGGTACAGCGCCCGCTCTGGCCAAAATTGGTCCCCACACGCGTGTGCCATGCTACTTCTAGTTCAGGGCGATCGTCCGCCCGACGTTCAGCAGGCCAGGGGCAGCCAGAGTTGCCTTGTGATTCTCTTTGAGGCAGAACGGAGTGCTTGGTGGGTGAGTTTCCCCGCGGATCCGAGTGGCGTAAGTGGGACCTCCATTTGCATGCCCCTGGGACTCGGCTCAGCGATGGATACAAGCCGCTGGACTGGGACCGTTACTGCTCCACGCTTGAGTCCTCAGATGTCGCTGTTTTCGGAATCGCGGACTACTTCTGCTTCGACGGATACCGAGAGGTTCGAAGGGAGCATGCAGCACGACACCCTGAGAGCAAGAAGCTCCTGCTGCCCAACCTCGAACTCCGCCTGAACGAAGCAGTAAACAAGGCGACGGACACAGTCGATATCCACCTCATCTTCCGACCAGACACCGACGATGCCCAACTCGATTCGTTCCTGTCCGACTTAGTGACTGAGGTAACTGACGCCCGCGACCGAAACGTCAAGTGTTCGGATCTTGCGGACCAACAACTTGCGGGAGCCTCGGTCACCCGAAGCAGCCTCCGTTCCGCACTGGAGAGCAACCTTGGGCGGGCGTGGGGGCCAGCGGACGTGATCATCCTGGTTCCTGCCAGCAACAACGGGATCCGCGCAGAATCCGGCAAGCAGCGAAAGATGAACATCGCCGACGAGATCGACAAGTTCAGCAACGCAATTTTCGGCGGCAGCCAGAACGTCGAGTGGTATCTGCAGGAAGACCGTTACGAGGACGGAACGCAAAGATCAATACCGAAGCCAGTCTTCGCCGGCTCGGATGCTCATTCCTACGACCAGCTAGACAGCTGGCTGGGCAAGTCAGTCGATGAGGACGGTGTTCACAAAGAGGTCACCTGGATCAAGGCCGATCCGACCTACGAAGGCCTACTGCAGACGCTGATCGAGCCCTCTGAGCGCGTCGCTATACGTCCTTCGACGCCTGACCGCAAAGACCCGTACCGGTACATCTCGAAGGTCACTTTCTCGGGGTCCAACCGGTTCCCGACGGAGCCGATCGAGCTCAACCCAAATCTCGTGTCCATTATCGGAAGTCGCTCGTCGGGTAAATCAGCCCTGCTGGCATATATCGCGCACGCCATCGATTCGAGTTACACCACCGAGCAGCAGGAGCTGAGCGGCCTTGGCGATTCCGCCTCGGTTGGTCCCGCTGCTGGACTGGCATGGGCACAGGTTTCGAACATTCGCTGCGAGGTTGAGTGGGGCGACTCCGCTGCGACGCAAGGGCGCGTCATCTACATCCCCCAGAACTCGCTCTACAGCGTCAGTGAGCGACCGAAAGAGATCACGGCGAAAATTCGTCCCGCTCTCTACCACCTCGATCTGGCCCTCGAAATGGCGAGCGATCGTGCCCAGGTCGAGATCGCCGGTGCGAACGAACTGATCAGGCGAAGTGTGGAGCAGTGGTTCGCTCTCAACAAGGAGATCGCCGACGAGCGTCGCACGCTACGGGACATCGGTGACCCAGCAGGAATCACATCGACCAGGGACAAGCTCACTGAACAGATTCAAACCGTGAGAGACGCCTCCGCCCTTACCGAGCAGGAGAGCGCGGACTACCAGCAGGTCCTTGAACAGCTCGCCACCATCGCCGCCCAGATCGAGTTCACCGACGCCGATATCGCGGCTCTTGATCCACTGGTTCAGTCGTCCGGCGATGGCGACTACACGGCTCGGCCCGACGTCGATGTGAACGTCCTTCTTCTCCCCGTGGCGGCGAACCTTCCACACAATCTGCGTGATCAGGTCGACGAACTGATTTCTGGAGCTTCTGAAGCGCTCAGAGACTCGATTAGGACCAAGGTTGCCGAGCACCGTAAGAGCCTTGACGCGCTTCGCTCGGATGCCGTTCGCCGAGGCGCGGAACTTGAGGAGACGAACGCACAGCTAATCGCCAAGAACAGAACCAATGCCGAGCTAGAGGACCTCGTCAAGCGCCGGCAGCAGCAGGACGAGCTGTTGCGTCGCGTTGAGGAGAAGACAGAGACGATTAAGGAACTTGGAGATCGCCAAGCTGAGCAACTGGCGACACTTCAAGAGCAGATCGAGAAGAGGGCTGAGGCGATCGCTACGCTGATCGCAGCGTTTGAAGCTACGCCACGCGAGCTCGACGGCATGGCCTTTGGCATCGAGCAGCGGATCCCTGCCGACCGCATTGCCACTGTGTCCAATGCCTTCAACCGCCAGGAGAACACCGAATACTTCGATCGCGCTCGTGGCGACCAGATCGATCTTGAGAAGGTCCTCGCAGGGCCTCAACCGTTCCTGGCGTCGGTGGCGGCTGGCATCCAGAAGATCCGGGTTGGAGAGTCCAAGGAGCGACTTGCTGCGGATGTCCTAGCCCTGACTCCAGAAATCGAATACTTCGCGACCTTGGAGGGCGACCGCATCGGCGGCTTCGAACGCTCGTCGATGACACCCGGCAAGCAAGCTCTTTTCGCGCTGACCTTGATCATCAACGAGTCGGACGAAGCGTGGCCACTCCTCATCGATCAGCCAGAGGACGACCTAGACAGCCGGTCGATCTTCAAGACGATCGTTCCGTACTTGATGCGACGCAAATGTGACCGTCAGATCCTGATGGTCAGCCACGATGCAAACATGGTCATCGGCGCTGACTCCGAACAGGTGATCGTGGCCAATCGCCACGGTGAGGATCGTAAGAATCGAAACGGTCAGATGTTCTCGTACCTGTCTGGCGCACTGGAGTGGACGTCACCAGTGAACGGGGATGCTGAGTTCGTCCTGGAATCCTGTGGAATACGAGAGCATGCGATTGACATCCTCGACGGCGGCGAGGATGCGTTTCAGAAGCGCCGCGACAAGTACAAGATGTGATCATCCGTACCGAATGCGAGCCCGTCTCAGTGAGAAGGCTTGCGCCGAGCAAACAGTGCGTCATTCTGGACGGATTGACACGCGTCTACTCAGCCGGGAGTTTCAATCCTCGGTCTCGACGCTGGCCTTGGCGGACACAGCCTTCATCAGCGTCCGAGAGACGCTCGGTGCATCCCACTGGTCAGGTAGTGCCCGGCCATCCTGGTGCCATCCGTGGGGTCGGCGGAGGCAGAACGGGGTTCCGAGAAGTCACCTGAGTTCATCGGACCAGTGGGCGAAGAAGGCGCGGATGCGCGGGATGTCTTCGTCGGCGGAGGGGAACTCGGTGTCGGTGAATCGATCGAGGGTGGTCATCATCTGCGCGAGGACCTTCGGATCGAAGCCCGGGTCAGCTGTGGTCGCTTCAGCGATCAGCGCATCTTTGCCGAATCGCTGTGCCAGTTGGAAAACGTCGGAGAAGTCGCGGATCTCGGCACGGCCAAACAGTGCGAGAAGTTTACGGCCTGCGAGCTCCAGAGGCGCGACGGTCGGGCCGAGGACGGTGACCGTGGGTGCTGCCGCTGGTGGTGAGTCCAAACCGAGGTCGACGAGAACTTCGTCGCCGTCACCGGTAACCACGAGCCGGCAGAAGGCGGGTGCGTCGTGGATGAGCTCAGTCCTCCATCCGCGATCGTTGACAGCGGCGAGGAAGGAGTCCCTGGCCATGATCACCGAGTCGACGGGAGCGGAGGCGAAGAGGTCCAGATCTTGCGTGGGCCTGTCGATCAGGTCCGATGCGATCAAGGCCGCGCCGCCAGCCACGACATACCCGTCCGAGGCGTCGAGACCGAAGAAGAGGTGCGCGACCTCGATCTGGAAATCGGTCAGAGCGGATGCCGTCATGCCGCCCGCGCCTGCCTGGCACCGGCCACTACGGGTTCCCATACAGCCTTCACACCGGCTGGCAGCACCAGTTCGTCCCACAGATCGACCAACAGGGCGCCGTCGATGTAGGTCAGCACATCGGTTGGTCCCCCCTCGCGCAGCACCATCTCGTACACGCGGGCGCGCTCGCGCCGGTCACCGAGATCGAACCGTCGCCCCCGGTCGGACCAGTTCACGTGCAGCGGCAGCTCCACCACACTGAGCGCATCATCCACGGTGAGGCGCGGAAGCCTGACCGGAACCGCGATCGGGCGACCTCGTTCGCCCTCGTACTCGACAAACTCGACAGCGGGCTCCAACGACAGCTCGAACCCGGCACCGCGGAGAATCCGCGCCGCTGTCGCCAAGGTCGGTGACTTCCGGCCGTGCTCGTAGGCGGACAAGGTCGGACGCGACGTGCCGACACGGCGCGCCAACGCGGCTTGCGACATCCCCGCGGCCCGTCGCGCCTTCACCAAGAGGAGTTCGGCATCCATGAACCCAGAGTATCTGATCAGATACATTCTTCACCCATCTCAGTTCCGCGGCACATCGCAGAAGGTCACAATTCCCGTGACGATCGTCAAGGCTGCGCGAGCATCTGCAAGCATCAACGTGCACTACGAACGACACTTGCGAGACGGCGACTTTGTCCCCGTCAGCCGCCATTGGATACCCCTCTCTCACGGACTCGCCGGTCAGCGTCACGCGCGACCCCCTCCCGACGAACTCACGAGCGAACTTGCCCACATATAGCCCACAGAGAATCGCTTGACGTCGCGGGATTCGACGTTTCCGCAGGTCACAGGCTTGAGCGATCCGCGCTTCAAGATGTCTGAAATCCGCTAGTTCAAATACCCCTGCCCGGTTTACGAAGAGGGCCTCTGGCCCGCGTTTCCGCAGGTCAGAGGCCCTTCTGATCGTGCTGTGGCGGGTAGAGGATTCGAACCTCTGAAGGCAATGCCGGCTGATTTACAGTCAGCTCCCTTTGGCCGCTCGGGCAACCCGCCGGGGTTCGTCACCCATGCCGGGCAACGACGCATCACCCTACCCCAGCCCTTCTCCTGGAACGAAACCAGATGGGGGTCTTGACAACATACAACCGTTTAGTTGTATGTTGTGGCCATGGAAGCACACCGAGAGACTGACGAGGACCGGGCCGACGCCCTGTTCCACGCCCTCTCCGACCGGACCCGGCGCGACGTCCTGCGCCGCGTCCTGGCCGGTGAGCACTCGGTGTCGACGCTCGCCGCGAGCTACGACATGAGCTTCGCGGCGGTGCAGAAGCACGTGGCCGTCCTGGAGAAGGCCGGCCTCATCACCAAGCGACGCGTCGGACGTGAGGCACTCGCCTCCGGCGACGTCGAGGCGGTGCGCTCCGTGGCCTCGATGCTCCAAGAGATCGAGGACGTGTGGCGCGGCCGCATCGGGCGGATCGACGATCTGCTCGCCGCCCCGGAATCGACCCAGCAGGACCCCACATCACAGGAGAGCTGACATGCCAGTCACCAACGTCCACAAGGACATCGAGAACCGCACCCTCACCGTCACGGCCGAGTTCGCCGCCAGCCCCGAGCGGGTCTGGGAGCTCTACGCCGACCCCCGCCAGCTGGAGAAGGTCTGGGGGCCGCCCAGCCATCCAGCGACGTTCGTGCAGCACGAGCTGGCCGTGGGCGCCACCACGAAGTACTACATGACCAGCCCGGAGGGAGAGAAGTTCGGCGGCTGGTGGGAGGTCACCGCCGTCGACGAGCCGCACAGCTTCGACTTCCGTGACGGCTTCGCCGACGCCGACCTCAACCCGGTCGACTCCATGCCGGTCTCGGAGAACGTGTACCAGCTCGAGGCCGGCGGCCCGGGCACCATCGCCACCTACACGGCCGTCTACGCCACCTCGGAGGCCCTGCAGCAGGTGCTCGACATGGGCATGGAGGAAGGCCTGACACAGGCGATCAACCAGGTGGACGCCCTGCTCGCCGCCTGACCACGGCAGGCAGACCCCGAGATGACGTGGCTCCCGCTCCTCACAAGGGCGAGAGCCACGTCCATCCCGGAACATTGCGCAACACCCAGTAGCCGAGGACGACGACCAACAGCCCCCAGATCCATCGGGCCGGCACACGGGTGGTGTTCCACGTCGACCACCCGGCCAGACGCAGACCCCACATGACCCAGACCACCAGCAGCAACGGCGCCAAGGCCACCGCGAGCGGGTTGCGGTCCAACGCCGTGAGCACGTCACCCTGCGTCAACGCATGGACGGTCCGTAGTGTGCCGCACCCCGGACAGAACAGTCCGGTGATCGCCAAGAACGGGCACGTCGGGTAGTGGCCGCCCTCGTTCGGGTCGACGACCGCCAGGAGTCCTGCGCCCGCGACTCCTGCGACCGTCACCGCGACGAAGGAGAGCACGCCCCGACCTCGCCGACCCGCAAGGGCCGACGACGCCACGACGTGATCAGACATGCTCAGTAGGAGTACGACGTCGAGGTCGAGCTTCCGGTCGAGATCGCGATGGCGATGACCACCACGTAGATGGCGATCACGGCGACGATCAGCACCGCACCGATGATCGTCCCCCACAGCGCGAACTGGCGGGCCTTGCCGGACGCCTCCTGGGCGCCCGCGACGTCGCCGGCATGCCACTTGTCGTTGACCTGCGCCGCGAACACGATGGAGACGATCCCCAGCGGCAGGCAGCAGAAGATCGTGGACAGGATGGCCCAGGCCAGGTGGTTGGGCGGCGGCTGGCTCGGCGCGTTGTAGGCGGGCTGGCTCGGATACTCGGTCATGCGTTCCCTTTGGTCTCATCTCGCGCTCACGGGTCAGCGGGTCCGGTTCGAGCCCGCCGCGCCAGCAACCTATCGTCTCCCATCGCGGCACCGCCATCGGTTCGGCCGAAGAGCCGGCTCACCGGCCACGAACCTCACGGGTGCGCTCACCCGTCCGCCGGCAGGCCACCTCCGGCCAGGGGAGCCTGCGCCACGACGTCGGCGAGCTGCTCGGCGAGCGCGGGGCTCGCGGCGACGATCCCGGACCACCGGCGCGTGAGGTCGAGATCGATCTCGACGGGGCGGCCGTAGGCGTCGACGACCGCTCCCCCGGCTGCGGGCACCAACAGCATGGCCGCGGCCAGGTCCACGATGCGATGGGTGTCCGAGCCCGGGTCGGCGAACGCGTCGATGGCCCCCTCAGCAACCAGCATTGCCTCCAGACAGGTCGTGGACAGCACCCGGATGCGACCGGCACGCCCGGCCACCCGCAGCCAAGCATCGGTGGAGTCGCCACCGGCATGCCGCTTGGGACGCAGCAGGTCGACGGCCGCGCCGTCCAGCCGGGTGGTGCCGGAGGTCCGGAACCCGACCGGCTCCCCGGCCCGCGCCCAGAGGGTGTGGCCCTGCTCCAGCCAGCAGCTCAGGGCCTCGACGGGTTCGCCGTCGACCACCAGGGCCGCCGAGAAGCAGGAGAGCGGCACCCCGGCCGCCGCGTTCGCCGAGCCGTCCAGCGGGTCCACCACCAGCGTGACCGCGCTGCCGGCGTCGCGGAACCCGAGCTCCTCGCTGAGGATGTTGACCCCGTGCTGCTGCGCGGCGTCGACGATCGCGTCCTCGACGACCTCGTCGACACGGAAGGTGGGTGTGCCGTCCGCGCCGTCGCGCCGGGAGGAGACCAGCTCCGAGCGGTCCAGCTGTGCCCACGCCCGGTCCACACCGCTGACCGCGGCTCGGCAGGTGTCCGCCAGCACGACGTCAACCTCACCGGGCAGGCGCGGCACGGCGGCCCGGTACGGAACCCGCCCCCTCATGCCGCACGCAGTGTCGTCACGACCCGCGGCCATGGCCCGATCCGGTCGTCCACGAGCGCAAAGTCCGCACGCAGCCCCGGCGCGATCGCACCCCGGTCGTCCAGACCGGCCACCTGGGCCGGGCCCGCCGTGATGAGCGAGACGGCCTCCGGCAGCGACACGTCGTCCTCCCGGGCGAGCAGTGTCACGGCGGCCAGCAGTGCAGTCGGCAGGTAGTCCGACGCGAGTGCGTCGACCAGCCCGGCGGCCACCAGCTCACGCGCTGAGACGTTGCCCGAGTGCGAGCCACCGCGCAGCACGTTGGGAGCGCCGGCCACCGTCGTGAGCCCCGTGTCCCGTGCCGCCCGCGCGGCCGCCAGCGTGGTAGGAAACTCCGCCACCTGGCCGCCACGTGCGCGCAGCGCGCCGATCTCGTCCGGCGTGTCCGGGTCGTGGCCCATGAGCCGGATGCGACCACGCCCCGCCAGCTCGGCGAGCCAGTCGAGGTTGGCCTCTCGGACGGGCATCTTCTCCTCGCGCTCACGCACCAGCCGCTGGATGTGGGTGTCGGCCTCCTGCGGGCTCAGACCGTCACCGTCGACGAGGTGCCGATGCATGAACGACGGGTCGGCGTACTGGCCCTGGCCGGGTGTGTGATCCTCGTGCGAGACCAGCAGGCCGGAGGTCTGGGCCGGCAACGCATCGAGACGCTCCCGCAGGTGCCCTGCGCCCGGCGCGGACAGCACGTCGAGCCGGTGCAGCACGCGGTGGTCGACCCGGTACGACGCCGTCGCGTCGATCGCGCGGCACAGCGCGGCCGCCCTCGAGGGGTCCCGCTCGATGCCGCGGTACGTCTTGTGCTGGAACCCGGCGCCGTGGAACATCGTCGTCGTGCCGGCTCCGGCAATCCGGCCCTCGAACGACGCCAGCGCGAACTCCACCGGCACCTCCGCTCCCGGCCGTGGCATCCGCTCGCTCTCCAGTGCGTCGCTGTGCACGTCGATGAAGCCCGGTACCAGCATCAGGTTGGCGCCATCGAGGTCGGCGGAGGTGTCGGCGCCTGCGGTGCTGACACCGTCGATCCGCCCCGACCGGACCACCACGGTGGCGCTCTCCACGATCCGGTCCGGCAGCACCGCCCGGACGCCACGGATCGCATAGTCGTCCGTGACAGGGCCCATCCGCCAGGGGTTCTCCACTGACACCGTCATGCGAGGCTCACCCCCAGAGGCGCGGGGCCGGCATGGAGAGTGGACACAGGCGCTGCGCGCCGCACGTCGTGCTCACGGGCGATGCGGGTCGGGCTGAGGACACATGACATCAGGCAGTCTCCTGAGGGACGGGGGTGGCCAGGGGAACAGGGTCGGAGAAGGGATGGACGGAGAGGATCTCGAACGGCGCACCCGGCTCGGGCTCGACGAACAGTGCGATCGCGCGCAACGCGACGTCGACCCCGGCGGTCTGCGCGAAATGCACCGCGAGCGCGGCATCGACCTCGGCGGCCCGCTCCTCAGGGACGGGGTCGGTGAGCGTCAGGTGGAACCGGAACTCATCAAGCACGTGGGGGCTGCCCCACCGCCGGAACAGCTCGCGCTCGCGCGGCGTCATCTGTCCGGCCCGCCGACGGCCTGGCTCCGCCTCACCCGGAGGTGCACGGAACCTCTCGAACTCACGCACGGCTGCCGCGGCCAGCGCGTCGATCGCAGGCTCCTCCCGCTGCGGCACCAGAGCCCGGAGCGGACCGAACGGGCGCGGCTCCAGGGCGGGCACGACGAGCGCGGCCCGGTCGGCAGCGAACACGTCCGCCGCCGTGCGCAGCTCCGCCTCGGTACGATCCTCGGCGAGACGGAACGGCGCCTTCAACGTCGCATGGAAGCCGTAGCGGCGCGCGTCGACCGTGAGGTCACAGAACTCCTCCCGGGCGTACCAAGCCTGCGCCGCGTCACGCAGCCGCACGGCCTCGGCTGCGTCGTCCGGACCCAGGGCGCCGGGCAGCGCGTACACGGCGTAGCGGGTCATACGCCGGCCCCGGCCGCCTGCGGCGTGAACGCGCGGACGTCGACCACCGCGCTGCCCACGGCCTCACGCACGTCGGTGTCGTGGAAGATCGCCAGCATGCCCACGCCACGGGCCAGACGCTCGCGGATCAGGTCGATCACGACCTCGCGGTTGCGGGGGTCGAGCGAGGCGGTCGGCTCATCGAGCAGCAGCAGGGGCCGCTCGACCACGAAGCCGCGCGCGATGTTGACGCGCTGCTGCTCACCGCCGGAGAAGGTCGCGGGCGGCAGCGTCCACAGCCGCTCGGGGATGCTGAGCCGCTCGAGCAGCTCGGCCCCACGTGCGCGGGCGCTCTCCCTGTCGACCCCACGCTCCACGAGCGGCTCAGCCACCACGTCGAGCGCCGGCACGCGAGGCACCGCCCGCAGGAACTGGCTGACGTAGCCCATGGTCTCGGCCCGGGCCGAGAGAACCTCGCGCGGCTCGGCGGCCGCGAGGTCGAGCACCCTGTCGGTGTGCGAGAGGAGGATGCGACCGGCGTCGGCGCCATAGCTGCCGTACACCATCTTCATCACGGTGCTCTTGCCCGAGCCCGACTCTCCACCGAGCACCACGCACGCGCCGCGTGAGACGTCGAACGTGAGCCCGCGCAGCACGGGCAGACGCTGCGCGCCCTGCAGGTGCAGTGTGAAGGTCTTGTCGACGCCGTCCACGCTCAGGACGGTTCCGGGCGGCATTTCAAGCGACATGGTTCAGCCTTGGAGGATCGAGGAGACGAGCAGCTGGGTGTAGGCGGCCTGCGGATCGTCGAGCACGCGATCGGTGAGGCCCGACTCGATCACCGCGCCGTCCTTCATCACGAGGGTGCGGTGCGAGATCAGACGCGCGACTGCGAGGTCGTGCGTGACGACCACGACGGCCAGCCCGAGATCGGCGACGAGCGAGCGGATCAGGTCGAGCAGGCGCGCCTGGACCGACACGTCGAGGCCGCTGGTGGGCTCGTCCATGAACACCAGACGCGGCCCGAACACGAGGTTGCGGGCGATCTGCAGTCGCTGACGCATCCCGCCGGAGAACGTCGACGGCGGGTCGTCGGTCCGGTCGGCGGGAATCTCCACCCGGGCGAGCCACTCCTCGGCCTCCGCACGGATCGCGCCGTAGTGACGCGCACCGTTGGCCATGAGGGGCTCGCCGATGTTGCCGCCCGCGCTCACGTGCATCCGCAGGCCGTCGGCAGCGTCCTGGTGCACGAACCCCCAGTCGGTGCGCCACAGCCGACGCACCTCACGCTCGCTCAGCGTCGACAGGTCGACCAGGGCGTCAGTGGTCCGGTACCGGACAGAGCCCTCATCGAGCGAGAGTCGCTTCGACAGCACCCCCAGCAAGGTGGTCTTGCCGGACCCCGACTCGCCCACCACCGCGAGCACCTCACCGGGCCACAGGTCGAAGGTGACGTCGCGGCAGCCGTACATGTCGCCGTACCGGTGCCCGGCCCTGGTGACGCTCAGCAACGGACTCTTGTCCAGCTCACTCATGCTGGCACCTCCTGGGCCTGAGCCGTCGTCGCGGCGGTCCGCTCGCAGTGGTCGGTGTCGGAGCAGACGTACATCACGCCGCCCTGGTCGTCCATGACGACCTCGTCGAGGTACACACCCTCGGACCCGCAGATCTCGCACGGCGTCGTGAACGTCTGCGGCTCGAAACCGAAGTCGTCGAAGCCGAGGCTCTCCACGTCCGTGTAGGGCGGGATCGCATAGATCCGCTTCTCGCGCCCAGCGCCGAACAGCTGCAACGCCGGGCTCTGGTGCATCTTGGGGTTGTCGAAGCTGGGGATCGGCGACGGCGACATGACGTAGCGGTCGTTCACGAGCACCGGGTAGTCGTACGTGGTCGCGAAGTGGCCGTAGCGGGCGATGTCCTCGTAGAGCTTGACGTACATCAGGCCGTACTCCTGCAGAGCGTGCAGGCGCCGCGTCTCGGTCTCGCGCGGCTCGAGGAAGCGCAGAGGCTCGGGGATCGGCACCTGGTACACCAGGATCTGCCCGTCCACGAGCGGCGTCTCGGGGATCCGGTGCCGTGTCTGGATGACGGTGGCTGCATCCGTGCGCGTCGTGCTGCTCGCGCCGGCGACCTTCTCGAAGAACTGCCGGATGGAGACCGCGTTGGTCGTGTCGTCAGCCCCTTGGTCGATGACCTTGAGCGTGTCGGCCGCGCCGATCACGGCCGCGGTCACCTGCACGCCACCGGTGCCCCAGCCGCGCGGCATCGGAACCTCGCGCGAGGCGAACGGCACCTGGAACCCGGGGACCGCGACCCCCTTGAGCAGCGCCCGGCGGACGACGCGCTTGGTCTGCTCGTCCAGGTAGCCCTCGTTGTAGACGATGCGGGGATCAGACATCTGCGTTCTCCTCTCGCGTCGGTACCGCACCGGCCCGCTCACGGAACTCACGGTGGAGCTGGCGGATCAGGCCCAGCTCGCCCTGGAAGTCGACGTAGTGCGGCAGCTTCAGGTGCTCGACGAACCCGGTCGCCTGCACGTTGTCGGCGTGGCTCACGACGAACTCCTCGTCCTGCGCGGGCGACACGCGGCGCTCGGCGAACTCGTCCGCGCGCAACGCTCGGTCGACCAGGGACATCGACATCGCCTTGCGCTCGGCGCGGCCGAACACCAGGCCGTATCCGCGGGTGAACTGTGGTGCTCGATCGGCCGTGCCCACGAACTGGTTCACCATCTGGCACTCCGTGACCTCGAGGCGACCGATCGGCACCGCGAAGCCGAGCTCGGGGACGTCGAGCTCGACCTCGACCTCGCCGACGCGAACCTCTCCCGCGAACGGGTGGGTGCGGCCGTAGCCGCGCTGGGTCGAGTAGCCGAGCGAGAGGAGGAAGCCCTCGTCGCCGCGAGCGAGCGCCTGCAGACGCTCGGGGCGGCTCATCGGGAACACGGTGGGCTCACGTGTGAGGTCGGCGGGGTCCGGATCCGTCCAGTCGTCCTCGATCTCGGGCTCGATCAACGCATCGACGCCGAGCAGGTCGGTGATGCGTGGCATCGGTGCCTCCTCGGCGACGTCGTCGACGGGCAGCTCCGGTGTGGAGAGCTCGCCGACGAGCAGACGATGCGTGTAGTCGAACGTCGCGCCGAGCTGTTGGCCGCCGGGCAGGTCCTTGAACGTCGCCGAGATGCGGCGTTCGGCGGGCAGCCCCGCAGTGTCGATCGCGGCGGTCGTGCCGAAGCGCGGCAGCGTCGTGCGGTAGGAGCGCAGCAGTGTGACCGCCTCGAGCACGTCGCCCTGCGCCTGCAGCAGCGCCTGGGCGGCGAGATCCGGGTCGTACAGCGAGCCCTCCGCCATGACGCGTGAGGTGAGCACACCGAGCTGCTCACGCACCTGGCGCCACTCGATCCTGTCCGTCTGCCCCGCGCCCCGCTTGGCGAGCAGCGCATGCGCGTTCGCGATGGCCTTCTCGCCACCCTTGACTGCGACGTACATCAGGCGTTCCCCCTCAACATGGTCGTGCGCGGCAACGCACGGACGGTCGTGTCGACGGCGAGGATGACGTCCACGCCCCGTGGGAACAGGGCACGGTTCGCCTCCCACTGCTCAAGGAAGTCATCAGGCAGAACGACGCCATCCCAGACGAGGTCGCCCTGCACGCCGGGGCCGGACGCGACCAACGAGCTGGTCCCTCGCGCGCCTGATGAGTCGATCACGAGGGTGGCGGACCGGTGCGGCTCCTCGTCGGTGCCCTGCGCCAGGTCGGCGAGACGTGGTGCCCCCGACGGCGAGGCCGCGACGGCGAACACCGCCTCCCGCGGCTCGTCGACCAGGGGGGCGCCCGTGTGGAAGCGTAGCCAGGCGCACACGTCCGCCGATGCCCGCAGAGGCCGGTCGAGCCACAGTGGTGTCTGCTCGTCGCACAGCGAGAGCAGGACCGCGCCGGCGGTCGCGCCGAGCGGTGCGGGCGTACGCAGTGCGCCCCCGAGCACGGGAGCGATCACCTGCGGCAGGGTCGGACGGGCCATGGCCTCGAGCACGGCACGGAACGTCCGCTGCGCGTCGTGCACCGGCTCGGCGAATCCCGGCAGATGGTTCTTGGTCAGGCTCATGCGTCGTCCTCCTCGTCCGGACCGGCGTTCTCGCGGGCGACGGTGAAGAAGTCGACCACCGTGCTGCGAGCCTCAGCGTGGACGCGGGCGTCACGCTCGGCCTGCGCGCGCTCGAGCGGCTCGATCACGTCGACCAGCACGCGCTCGCGCTGCCCGGAGCCCAGCAGGGCGTCGAAGGTGGCCGCGAGCGCGGCGTGCTCAGGGTGGCTGCCCAGGACGTAGGCGGTGCCGGTCGCCTCGTCATCGCCGTGGCGAGCGAGCACGGTCGCACGGGTCACGGTCGCCTCGCCGAGGTTGAAGCGGTCGCCCGTGCCGCCGACGCGCCCTTGCACCATCACCAGACCCGCCTCGGGGCCACGCAGGTACACGACCTCAGGGCGGTCGTCCCAGGCCTCCCACAACGCGGCCAGCTCAGGCTCCGGAGCTCCGGCGAGCACCCGCGCGGTGTGCCGGCGGCCCTGCACGTCCCGCACGTGCGGGTCGTCCTGCTGACTCATCGATCCTCCAAAGTTGTCTATCTTCCTAGACAACAGTCAAAGTAGTGACACGATGTGGAGAGAACATGCCGCGGATGCGCCCCACGCGCGACGAACGTGTGAACGTCCGGTGAACCGACGAGGAGATCCATGACCGGCCCGTCGTCCTCACGCCCCACCGGGTACTCCGCGTGGCGCCTGATCGCCGAGGAGCTGCGTTCGGAGATCACCGACGGGCGGCGGCTCGTGGGTGAGCGCCTGCCCACAGAGAAGGCCCTCGCCGAGAGGTTCGACGTCAACCGGCACACGGCCCGGCAGGCGATCGCCGCGCTGGCCGCCGACGGGCTGGTCGAGTCACGCCGCGGCAGCGGTACGTTCGTCACCGGCGGTGACGTCCACGTGCACCGGATCGGCATGCGGACGCGACTGACGACGAGCCTCGGCGACCGCCATGCCGCAGCCGGGCGCGTGCTCGAGAGCGCGACACAGGCCCCGCCCGTCGACGTCGCGCGACGTCTGGACATCGGGGACGGGCTCGCCGTGCGTGTGGAGTCGCTGCGCACCGTGGACGGGGAGCCGCTCGCGCTCGCCACCGGCTGGTTCGACGCCGAGCGACTGCCCGACATCGCCGCCGCGGTGCGGCGCACCGCCTCGGTCACGGCCGCGTTGCGTGCCAGCGGCATCGACGACTACGTCCGCGTGTCGACGGTGGTCGCCGCCCGCCACGCCACTGCGACGGAGTCGACGCTGCTGATGCTCGAACCCGGCGCGATCGTCCTGGTCACCGAGGCACTCGACGCACTGCTCGACGGGACGCCCCTGCAGCACGTCGTCACGCGCTTCGCCGCGCAGCGCGTGCGCCTGGACATCGAGCACCTCGATCCTGGCGCCGGGTCCTGAGCGGCCGACGGTCCACCGCCGCACCGCCGGAGCATCGGGCCCGGCGAGGAGCCGTCGGGCAATGACGCTCGCTCACCGCACCACCCGACGAGTCCACACGGCGATGACCTCCAGCGCGAGCACCACGGCGAGGATGAGCAGCACCAGGAGCGTGACCGCCTCGAACTGCTGCACGCGGGCGGCATTCATCAGGTAGAAGCCGATGCCGCCGGCACCGACGATGCCCAGCAGGGTGGCGGAGCGGATGTTGACGTCGAGCTGGTACAGCACGTGGGCGACCAGCGCGGGCAGGACCTGGCGCACCGTGGCCGCGACGTACACCTGCACGCGGGAGCCACCGGAGGCACGCACCGCGTCCTGCACGCGAACATCGGTCTCCTCCAGGGAGTCGGCCACCAGCTTGCCCAGCAGCCCGACGGAGCCGATCGCCAGGGCCAGCACGCCCGGCACCGGACCCAGACCCGTGATGACGATGAAGACGATGGCCAGGATCAGCTCGGGGATGCCGCGGACGACGACGATGAGGGTGCGAAAACCGGCCGCCACCGACGCGTTCGGGGCCACGTTGCGTGCCGCCAGCGAACCCATGGGGATCGCCAGGAGCAGACCGAGCAGCGTGGCGGCGAGCCCGATCTGGACCGTGACGAGCAGCGCCTCCAGGAACGTCCCGAGCAGGCCGTCGTCGCTGGGTGGCCAGAACAGGCCGAGCGTCTGGGGCAGGTTCAGCAGGTCCCGCCCGATCCGTGCCGGGTCCACGTCGTTGGCCAGGGTGGCAGCCGCGAGAACCAGCAACGTCGCTGCGATGCCCAGGTAGCGGCGGATGCGTTCGCCGTTCCACGGAGGACTGATCCGGACGGCACCGCGGCGTGTGCGCTGGGCCTCGTGCGTCGCCATGGGCGAGTCGACCCAGCCTCCGGAGAACCGATCGGCGAGCCCTCGCAGTCCACGCCGTTCCCGTGGCCGTCCGAGCAGCCGGGCGCGGACCGCTCCGGACAACATCTCGACGAGGATGCACAGCCCGATGACGATGACGGCCAGCGCCATGCCGCGGGCGTAGTTCATGGTGCTGAGCGCGTCCCGGATCGCCAGTCCGATGCCGCCGACCCCGACGTAGCCCAGCAGCACCGACGTGCGCAGGTTGATGTCGAAGCGATGCAGCGCCGTGGCGATCATCTGCAGCATCACCTGGGGGATCACGGCGCTGACGATCCACTGCCAACGGCTCCCACCGGCCACGGTGACCGCCTCGATCGGTCCGGCGTCGACCTCCTCGATGGCGTCGGCGTACATCTTGGCGATCATGCCGATCGAGTGCAGCCCGAGCGCCAGGATGCCCGGCAGCGCCCCGAGGCTGAAGACCCGGAACAGGATGATCGCGAACACCAGGTCGGGGATCGCCCGCGCCGTCACGATCACCACCCGTGCCGATCCCCGGGCCATTCGTCCGGTGGTGGTCGTGGCAGCTGCGAAGATGGCGATCGGCGTGCTGACGAGCACCGCGAACGCGGTGGCCACGGTGACGATGGCCAAGGTCTCGACGGTGAGGGCCACCACCTCCGAGACCGGCGGAAAGTCGAGCGGGAAGACGCGGGACACGAAGTTCACCGCGTTCTCGACCCCCAGCAGGATGGTCGCCGGACTGACGCCGAGGTCGACGATCGACCACGCGGCGGCGGCGAGCAGCCCCAGCATCACCACCCACACACTCACCACGGCCCCGGCCGGCCGGGGCCTCGGCGGAACGGGAACGCCGTTCCTGGGCCGGTCCGGGACGGGCGTCAACGTGGCGATCGCCAGCTCCGATCGTCGACCGCGACCGGGGCGGCGACAGCGGAGTAGATGCCGTAGGCGTCCTCCCTCGTCATCTCCGCCGCCGTCCGGTCCAGCACCACCTGGCCGGATCGTAGGCCCACGATGCGGTGCGCGAAGTCCAGGGCGATCTCCACCTGGTGCAGGCTGCACACGATGGTGAGGTCGCGTTCCTCGCTGATGCTGGTGAGCAGCTCGATCACTCCGGCCGAGGAGACCGGGTCGAGCGAGGCGACCGGCTCGTCGGCGAGGAGCACTGCCGGGTCCTGGATGAGGGCTCGGGCGATGGCGACCCGCTGCTGCTGGCCGCCGGACAGGGTGTCGGCGCGCTGGAACGCCTTGTCCGCGAGACCCACCCGCACCAGCTGCTCCATGGCGTCCTCACGAACGGCTCGGGGATAGCTGAACAGACCGATGCGCGGGCCCCGCAAGGAGCCGAGGCGTCCGGTGCAGACGTTCTCGAGCACGGACATGGAGCCCACGAGGTGGAAGTGCTGGAAGATCATCCCCACTCGCCCGCGAAGCCGGCGCAGTGTGCGCTCGCTCGCGGAGTGCACCGGCGTCCCGAGGGTCGTGACGGTCCCGTCGGTGGGCCGGTGGAGTCCGTTGACGTGCCGCAGCAAGGTCGACTTGCCGGACCCGGAGAGCCCGAGGAGCACATTGACCTTGCGTGGGACGAAGCTGACCGAGACGTCATCGAGCGCGGTGACCTTGCCGAAACGCTTGGTCACGTGCTGCAGCTCGATGCTCTCGTGCCCCTCCGACGTGATCGGCGGGTCGACTCCCGGGGCGGGGTACAGGGCTGGTGCCTCGGTCATGATGCTCTCCCTCTCGCTGACGTGCCTGGGCCTGTTTCTGTTCTGCGCTCGCTCCTGGACTCACTCGATGCACGACTCGGACCGGGTGACCTCGCACACGTCCCGGATCCCCTGGTACAGGTCGTCGTCGACCGCGACGAACCCGTACCCGGAGTCCTCGGGGAGGGTGCAGTCCTCCTCAGAGTCGCAGTAGCCGTTCTCGACGAGCCACGGGATGTTGAGCTTGTCGGTGAAGACCTCGGTGATCTTGTCGCGCAGGTCCTGCGACAACCGGTCGCTGACGGCGTACGGGCTGCCGGGGATGACGGGGGACTCCCACACGACGCGCAGGTCGCCGTCGGAGAGCTGGCCGGACTCGACCAGCTCGACGTCGACCATCGTGTCGTACGCGAAACCGGCGTCGCAGTCGCCACCGGCGGTCGACAACGCACTGGCATCGTGCCCGCCCGCGAAGACCGGCTCCACGTCCTCCAGCGGGTCGATCCCTGCCTCCAGCAGCCCGGCCGACGGGTACAGGAACCCGGAGGTGGACGTCCGGTCGACGAAGCAGACCTGCTGTCCGGCGAAGTCCTCGATCGACTGTATGTCGCTGTCGTCGGCGACGATGCCGTACGAGACGTAGCCGGGCTCCTCCTGCGGGTCGTCGACGAGCGCGGCCACCGGCTCCGCGCCCGCATCGCCGTCGTGGGCGGTCACGTAGGAGAAGGGCCCGAAGGCGGCGATGTCGACCTGGTCGGCACGCATTCCCTCGATGACGGCGGCGTAGTCGGTCGCCTCCTGGGTCTCGATCGTCACATCCAGCTCGTCCTCGAGCACCGCGATGATGTGCTCGTTGTCGAGGGCGATGTTGCTGGCCTCCTCGCTCGGGATGCTGGCGAACACCAGCGTGTCCGGCTCGTCACCGCCGGCGGTGTCGTTGCTGCCGTCGGCGGAGCAGGCGGCGAGCAGGAGGGCGGCGACCGCAGCGCCCGCGACGGGCGCCAGACGCAGGGAGGAGGTGCGATGCATGAGGGTTCCTTGGTGGGCTGGGCGACGTGGTCCGCGTCGAGCGTCGAAGTCCCAGACGGCGAACGTCGCACCGCGAGACCGAGGTCGGTGAACAACTGGGTGAACAGTCGTCTCACTGGTGCGACAAGTTGCCGTGGTCCCCGTCGAACTCGAACACGACGCGGATGACGTCCTGGCGCATCCAGCCGCGCGAGAACATCAGAGGCAGACCTGTGCTCGCATCCGTGGTGAGCGTCTCGATCTGCCAGGTGGCGGTGACTCCGTCGAGGTCGAGCCGCTCGGCGACCTCCGCAGGCGGCAGCTCGGTCGCCGCACGACATCGGGCGCGTACCGGCGTGTGACCACGCATCCGGAGCACCTCGTAGAGCGACTCCACCGCCGTCACGTCCAAGTCGGCGTGGCCGAGCAGACCGCCGGCGATCCACTCCTCCGTGCAGGTCGCGATCGTGCCGTCGACGTACGCGATGCGTACGAGTCGGGTCGCGGTCTCCCCGGGATCGCGGGCCAGGCGCGCCGAGACCGAGGGCGGCGGGTGCACGTCGTCGACATCGACCAGGAAGGTTCGGGCCGTCCCTCCGCCCGCGGCGACCGTCGCATGCAGCGAGGGTGGGTGGCGGCTGGAGACGACGTAGTCGATCCGGCGGTGGGCGAACATGCCGGCGCCGTGCACGCGACGGACCTGGTGCCGGGCCACCAGCGTGTCCACGGCGGCGCGCACGACCGACCGGGTGACGCCGTAGCGACGCATCAGGGCGTGCTCGCTGGGCAGCCTGGTTCCGCTGGGCAGGTCGGCGACCTCGTCGGTCAGTTCGCGGGCGACGTCGGCTGCCGTGGTAGGGGGACGAGTAGCGTCGGCCGGTCCCGCCTCGGTCGGCCCCATCTCGGTCGGTCCAGCGTCTCCTCTCGGCACGCGACCCCTTTCGTCGAACGGCTGGGCGACAACGTCCCACTGCGACGTGGATGCACCTTGGCCACCGGATGAACGCCGGGTGACCTGGACCAGGGGTGGGAAACTAGTGTGGGACCAGCCCAACCCGCGCAGAGGACAGGATTCGTCGTGGCCGACTCGTCGTTCGACATCGTCAGCAAGCTGGACCGCCAGGAGGCCGACAACGCGCTCAACCAGGCCGCCAAGGAGATCGCCAACCGTTACGACTTCCGTGGCACCGGCGCCACGATCGAGTGGAAGGGCGAGGAGGGAATTGAGATCACCGCCAACGCCGACGAACGCGCACTGGCCGTGCTCGACGTCTTCAAGGAGAAGCTCGTCAAGCGCGGCATCTCGCTCAAGGCGTTGGACACCGGGGACCCCCGCCAGAGCGGCAAGGACGTCAAGATCAACGGCTCCTTCGGTCAGGGCATCAGCACCGAGCACGCCAAGAAGATCTCCAAGCTCATCCGCGACGAGGGGCCCAAGGGCGTCAAGACCCAGATCCAGGGCGACGAGCTGCGCGTCACCAGCAAGAAGCGCGACGACCTGCAGGCCGTCATCGCCCTCGTCAAGGACGCCGACCTGGAGATCCCGGTGCAGTTCGTCAACTACCGCTGAGCAGCGCGAAAGCGACGCGACCGCTACGACGAACGCCCACTACCCCTTGCCTCGAAGCTCCTCCAAGTCGATGTCGTTGTAGTAGTCGACGAACTCGTTCGTATAGAGAGAGTCGATATCAAGTCGCTCCTCGATCAACTCGTTGTCAGTGGCGAACTCGATCCATTCGTCGATCTGGGCCGGATCATATTCCCCCCAGGTACCAGAACCGCTCGGGTCACCGACGTCGACGATCTCCATCCTGGCGTCGAAGACCGCCAATGCGCTCTGCATCTGCTGGTCCTCATCACCAGTACCGGTCCGCGAGTCGGGATACCGCTCCCACATGATCTCCATGGCCTTCTCAGGGTGCGCCAAGGCCCAGACCTGCCCCTGTGTCCACGCACGACCAAAGCCGGCTACGGCATCGGGGTCTTCCTCGAGCCGTTCGTTGGTGGAGACGAAGGTGGTGGAGAACAGGTTGTCAACACCGTCAGGTCGAATCTGACGTAGCGTGGTACCCAGTTGCTCCATCGCCGCGTACTGGGTGTCATAGAGCATGAGAGCGTCGACGCGCTCACGATTCAGTGCGTCCATCGCAGCCGCTCCCGCACTGACCTCGACGTACTCGACATCTGACTCTGGCTCCAGGCCTACTTGGGTGAGTGCCGCGTTGGACAACATCGCGGGTCCAGCCGACCGCGACTGCACTCCTATGCGTGCCCCCTCGAGATCAGCGACCTCGCGGATCTCCGAGTCTTCGGCCACGGCGTATGCCGCGGTCGGCTGCCGCGTCCAGCGGTAGACCATGGTGATTTCCTGCCCCTGTTCAACCGCTGGAAGGATCGTCTCCGGAGTAGGCGCGCCGATATCGACCCTGCCGCCTTCCATCGCCTGCAGGAGATCACCGGAGGTCTCGAGAAACTGAGCATCGACGTCGAGCCCCTCGTCAGCGAAGTAGCCGTTCTCCTCAGCAACTGCGAGAGCGACCCAGTTGGGAGCCATGGCCGGAGTGCTCAACGCCACGGTGATATCGCCACCGGACTGTCCACCTCCCCCGCACGCAGCCAGCGCCAACGCCGCAATGGCTCCAGTCGCGGCTGAAACCTTGGCCGAGGATGCCGAGAAGTTCATGGTTACTTGCCTCCAGTGGATGAGACCGACCAACTCAGGGCTCGTCGGCGGACGAATGAGATCGTTTGGTTCAGGACCACCCCGATCAAGGACAGGATCATGAGCACTGCGAAGACGCCAGCAGTGTCGTAGTTGTTCTGCTGCTGCTTCAGCAGAAGCCCTAGGCCGGCCTCCGCCGACACGAATTCAGCGACGATGGCGCCAAGCAGCGCCATCACACCCGCGACCTCCAGACCCGCCATGATCGCCGGCAGAGCCGAGGGAAACGTCAGCTTGCGCCAGGTCTGTATCCGTGAGGCGCACAGCGATCGGAAGAGGTCGATCTTGGACTGGTCGACTCCCATGACGCCCGACATCGTGTTGACCAGGACGGGGAAGTAGGTGATGAGCACGACGACAAGCACCTTCGGCGTCAGACCGAAGCCGAACCAGATGACGAAGAGCGGCGCCACCGCCACTTTGGGGAGCGACTGAAGAGCGATGATGTAGGGGTAGAACGCTCGTCGGACTCCCAGATACTGACCCAGGACGAACCCACTGACGATGCCGAGGGTCGCACCGATGGCAAGTCCGATCAACGCTTCCTGGAGTGTCACCAGCGCGTTCGAGAGGTAGAGCTGGACCGTGAGCGGGTCCGTGAACTTCGCCAGCACCTCCGTCAATGGGGGGAAGATGAAGCTCTTGACACCCAGGACCCGAGGGGCTGTCTCCCACGCCGTCAGGACGACGAGAAGCAAAGCCAAGGACGGCGCCCAGGCGCGCAGCGCCTGGTTCTCACGCCGAGACCGGATCGGGACGCTCGCACCGTCTCGTTCGCCGCCGACCGCGGGGACTGATCTCGCCTCCTGCGCTGTCCCTCCGCGCACTTCAGACATCTTCGCTCCTCTCTCTCGTGCACGTCGCCGCGAAGTGCGCCGACATCAGTCCAACGCTCCGACAGTGGCGTGGTCGCCCTGGAAATGAGTGCGGATCTTCGCGACCGTGCGCGTGAACTCCGGCGTCCCCATCAGCTCTGCCGACCGCTCATCCGGAAGAGGGACATCGATGACGTCGGTGACCCGACCGGGACGCGGCGACATCACGACGACACGCTTCGCCAGGAAGACCGCCTCAGAGATGCTGTGGGTGATCAGCACCGTCGTCACGCGCTGCCGCCGCCACACGG
This sequence comes from Aeromicrobium sp. CTD01-1L150, assembly GCF_041951745.1. GTDB lineage: Bacteria > Actinomycetota > Actinomycetes > Propionibacteriales > Nocardioidaceae > Aeromicrobium. Next base: position 784,116 of record NZ_CP169555.1, on the reverse strand, counting down.
CGTTCAGGTCGAGATTCATCTGGTCCCTCGTCATAGCGTCGAGAGCGCCGAAGGGTTCGTCCAGCAGGAGAACGTCTGGGGCAGTCATCAGCGCTCGACACAGAGCGGCGCGTTGCTGCATGCCTCCGGACAGCTCGTGCGGGTACCGATCGTGGAAGTCACCGAGACCGACGTTGTCGAGCAACGCCGTGACCTTGTCCTTCTCTGCCGGCCCCGGCGCCGTGCGCAAGTCCAGGGGAAGCATCACGTTGTCGAAGATCCGGCGCCACGGCAGCAGCGTCGGCGCCTGGAACATCATGGAGACGTCCTGGTGGGGAGCGTCGACACGACGATCCCCAATGCGGACCTCACCCTCCGTCGCGACCGTGAGTCCTGCAAGGATCCGAAGCAGCGTGGTCTTCCCGCAGCCACTGACCCCGACGATCGCCACGAACTCCCCGCCGGCGATCGTCAGGTCGATGCCACGGAGGGCGTGAGTCTCCGGACGCCCCTTGGGACGGAAGGTCATACTGAGGTCACGGATGGTAATGGGTGCCGCCATGGAACTCGCCTTCTTCCTCGGGACATTCGAAGCGCCAACAGCGATCTCCGCGCCCGATGCTCTGCCAGCCTTTGTGTTCCAACTCAATTACGGTGACCGTAGACCCATCTGTTGTGACTGTCAACAGTTGGGGACGTTCTGCATGCTCCACCAGGTCGAGGGCCACGGATTCGGATGCGCACGCCTCCTGCGCCACGCGCAGCCCGCGAGGCAAGCACTCTGGCCTGGACGTGAACTGGAGAGGATCGACCGCGCCACAGCGACTGGGGTCGGCACGGCAGCCCGGTCACCCCACCGCTGCGGCCACTGAGAATGGCACGGGCGTAGACTTCTCTGTTGTGAATATCAACGCTCTGTGCGAGGGATCCGCCCGCTCCCAATGCGGCCATCAGTTCTGGGCACTGGCCGACCTCGATGCGTGGTCCGGAGAGGCGTCATGAACAGGAGCACCGACGGTCATCTCGAGAACGCGCGGACGCCTACGGCGGCTCCCATCACAGAGCTCCTGTCGTTCAACGTGCGCCGGTTGGCGAACCTATTGTCCTCGAGCGCCGAACTACGCTATCGCCGAGAGTTCGACGTCAGTCTGCCGGAGTGGCGAACGCTGGCACTGCTCGGCCAGTTCCAACCAATGACCGTCAACCGGTTGGCGCGGCTGGCAGCGTTGGACAAGGCCCAGATGAGTCGGGTCGTCGCGGGTCTCATCGAGCGCGGGTTCATCGACAAGAAGCCCGGGCCCCGCCGCTCCAGCCAGCTCACCCTTACGACGCCGGGATTTGACCTCTACTCCGCCCTCATCGAGGCCGCCAACGAACGGGATCGAGCCCTCTTGAGTGCACTCGATCCCGAGGAACGCGAGGTGTTCGACCGTGCCATCGACAAGATCAGCGATGCGGCCATCCTCATGGACCACAAGGAACGAGAACTACCGTGACGGGGTGCATCCTCAGCGTCCGGTGAATTGCGGTCTGCGTCCCTCCCTCGCCGCGGCGACGGCTTCTAGGCGGTCCTCGGAGGTCAGGACCCTCTCATAGTGCTCGGCCTCGATCCGCAACGCGTCGTCATACGAGCCGGACTCCACCAGCAACAGCGCCTTCTTCGCCTGCGTGACCGCAACGGGCGAATTGGCCAGGACCCGCTGAGTCAGGTCTTCCACGTGCGCGTCCAGATCATCGGCGGGAACCGCAGCGACCGCCAAACCCATGGACTCTGCCTCCCTGCCGGACAAGCGCCGCGACGTGAAAATCAGTTCGCGGGCACGCGCAGGGCCGATCAAGGTGACAAGCGCTCGTGTACCTCCTCCCCCCGGAATGGCGCCCAGAGAGGTCTCGATGAGTCCCACAGAGGCGTCGTGGGTCAACAACGCAAGATCACACCCGAGCATCAGCTCAAAGCCCCCACCCAGGGCGTGGCCATGGACCTTGGCGATGACGGGGTGCGGGAACCGCCGCATTGCCGTGAACGCTCGCGGGGCCAGGCGCCGGCGTCGGCGGACATCCTCCTCGCTCATCCCGCGACGTTCCTTCTGATCAGCCCCCACACAGAATGCGTCACCGGCGCCTGACAAGGTGGCGCACCAGATTCCACTGCGGTCGGCCAGCAGGTCGAACACTTCGGCGATGTCGCTCATCATCGCGTTATTCATCGCGTTGAGCGCCTCAGGTCGGTTCAACACGACATCAGCGCGGGCCCCCTGGACGCGGGCTAGCACCGTGCCCTGGGTGGCAACGATCTCGATCATGGGAGCAATGCCTCCGGAGGTTTGGATTCGAGTGAGCGAGGAGCTAGCCCGAGCCGCCACACAGCGTCTTCATATTCCGCGACCAGACGCTCGACGATGACTCCCGCGGGAAGCACGGCATCCACCAGACCGACAGTCTGACCTGCCTCGACTTTGCCGTTGCCAACATCACCCAGGATCGCCGCTTGGCGCAACGTCGCCTCCGCAAAGACCTCCTGCGCGGACGAGACCTTGCCCGACGCCATCGCAGACTCGTAGGCCGTCGTAAAGGCGTTGGGCAGGACTCGGATGGCCTGGCCACTCCCCCCGAGCACGACGGGATCCTCAGCATGACCTGCGGTCAACAGAGTCTTGTAGTCCTCGTGCAGGTTGGCCTCGACGCTGGCAGCGAAGCGCGTGCCCAGCTGGACCGCATCGGCGCCCAACGCGAGCATGGCGGCAACGCCGTACCCGTCAGCCACCCCACCGGACGTCGCCACGGGGACGTCGAGTCGATCACGTAGCACCTCGCGGACGAGGATCGCGACCGGTACCCCGTGTCCTGGTGGATGCCCGCCAGCCTCTGCGCCCACCACGATGAGCCCGTTCACGCCCGCCCTCACCGCCTTTCGAGCGTGCTCGATGCCAGAGACGACGTGCAGGAGGGTCGTGCTGGTCCCACGAAACCGATCCGCGTAGCGTGAGGCGCCACCCTGAGCGGCAACGAGCACCGGAACCGACTCCTCTGCGACGATGTCAAGGTGCTCCTCGCTGTACCTGCCGTACAGCGGCACGTTCACAGCGAAGACATTGGAAGTCCTTGCGCGAACGCCAGAGATGACCTCTCGAAGGTCATCAGGTCGAAGAGGCCCAGCCGCGACAACACCCAGGCCGCCCGCGGCAGAAACAGCAGCCGGAAGCGCGACACAGGAGGACGCCCACGACATCCCGGCCTGGATGATAGGCGCCTCAATGCCGAGCAACTCGGTCATGGCAGTGCAAGGAAGGGTCATGAGAGCACCAACCCGAGCTGACGCATGGCCACCTCGCGCGCGTCTTGGCGACGCACCTTGGCACTCTCAGTCACACCAAGAGACTGGATCGAGTCCACGACGATGACGTGACGCGGCACCTTGAAACCAGCGACACGCTCACGGCACCAGGCGATGACCTCGTCCGAAAGCGTGGACTCATCGACGCCATGCGCCGGTTCGACGAACGCACACACCACCTCGACCAGGCGGGAGTCGGGGATCGACACGACACAAGCCTGGCGGACCCTCGGATGCGACTTGATCACATCCTCCACCTCCGAAGGCGAGACGTTCTCGCCGCCCACTCGGATGATGTCCTTCAGTCGGCCGTGGAAGGTGAGCCGGCCCCGCACGAGACTGCCCAGGTCCCCCGTAGCCAGCCAGCGATCATCATCTATGGCGGCTGCCGATGCCTCGTGGTCCCTCCAGTAGCCCAGCATGACGTTCCAGCCCCGGACGTAGATCTCCCCGACTTGCCCGTCAGGCACGACTGCGCCATCAGGCCCCCGAACCTGCACTTCCACACCAGGCTGTGGCGGAGCTGAGGTCGTTCGACGCACCTCCTCCGGTTCCCACCATGCCGACAGCGTGACATTCGGCGCTGCCTCCGAGAGCCCGTAGGCCACCACCGACTCACGTGCTCCCAGCTCGTCAATCACAGCACCCAGGGTCGATTTCGAGACCGGCAGCCAGCCTCCGCGCAATTGAAGATTCCGCGGCTGTCGCTGCTGCTCGGCCAGGAGCATCTGAACCATGGTGTCGTTTCCGGAGATGTGGGTGCAGCGTTCCTTTTCGATGAGTCGCAGCGCTGCCGGACCTTCGAAGCGAGTCATGGTGACCAACGTCGTGCCGTGCTGTAGGCAAGCCAAGACCGACTGCGTGCTGCCCGCGACGTGGAAGAACGGTCGAGCGCTGTGCAGCCGGTCTCCCGGTCGTAGTCCAAGCCGCACCCCAGAAACGAATGCGTTGCCGCAGATTGATCGATGACTCAGCAGCACGCCCTTGGGACGACTGGTGGTGCCAGAGGTGTACTGGATGAGCGCCGGATCGTCAGGCGAGCACCCGGGGGTGACCGGCGGAGCGACCTCCCCCAGGAACCGTGCCCATGTCACAGCTCCGTCCGGGACGTCGTCCGTTCCGAGCACCACGACCGTCCGCAGGTCCGGCGCAGCCGGACCTGGCAGCGCCCCGTCGATCTCCGGAACGATCGCGCGCACGGTTGCCAAGAGATCGTTGGTGAGCACATGGGTCTCGAGGAACAGCAGAGCGACGCCAGAATGTCGCAGGCAGTACGCGAGGTCCTCGACACGGTACCGGGTGTTCATGGGCACGGCGATCGCACCAAGAGTGGTGACCGCCAGGAACTGAACGACCCACTCGTAGCGATTGGACACGCAGATACCCACGCGGTCGCCGTGGCGGACACCATGCGCGGCGAGCGCGGCCCGCAGGCGATCCACGTCACGTTGCGTCTCAGCGAACGAGTGTCGCTTCCCGTCGTGGACGACGTACTCGTTGTCAGGGACGAGAGTCGCGGGTGCGCGGAGAGCGGCCGATGTCGTCGTCGGGCAGACGTCATCGATGGAGAACCCGACGTCCTGTCTTGTGGTGGTCATCGTGTTCTCCCGTTCGTTTGGACCACGCCTCGACGACTCAGGTCACCGATCTGATCCGCGCTCAGGCCGAGCAGCGAGGACAAAACCGCCTCGGTGTCACCCCCCAGTAGTGGTGGAGGCGCGACGTCGGGAGCCTGGTCGCCCACGCGACGCAGCGGTGTCGAGATCCCGCAGAACTCACCTTCCGTGGCGTGCACGAACGACTGAACGGAACCTCGATGTCGCGCCTGGTCGGAGGTAAGCGCCTCGCGCGGCGATTGCACCAGGCCAGCGGGCACTCCGACCCGATGCAGCGCGTCAACGAACTCGTTGTGCTTCCATGTCCCCGCGATCTCCTGCAGCCGTTCCATTACCGCCCCTCTTTCCGCCACACGCTGAGCGTTGGTGCTCCATCGGTCGACTTCGCTCGGCCGTAGGTTCAAGACCTGGCACAAGCTGCTCCAGTGCTGGTCGCTGGCGCTGATATGCACCCAGCGGCCGTCCGCGCAGCGAAGCGCCGCTGACGGAACACGCCCGGGATGCTCCGTTCCCGTCCGCTGCGGGTCTTCGTCGTGCGCGAACAACCTCGCTGCGCCGATCGACAGCAGACTGGCCTGAACGTCCATCATCGCCACGTCCCAGTGACCACCGTGTCCCGTACGGTGACGATCCAGCAGACCGACCAGCGCAGCGATCATCACCCACAACGACGAGGTCATATCCGCGATCGGTACGCCCACCTTGGCCGGCCCGGCGTCTGGGTGCCCGGTCACGTGCATGACACCGGACAGCGCCTGGAAGACGGTGTCGTAGCCTTTACGCCCGGCCTCAGGTCCGGTCTGACCGAACCCGGTGTTGGAGATGAGGACAAGCCGCGGGTTGGCTTCAGTCAGCTCGCTGAAGCCTAGTCCCATGCGAGATAGAGTGCCGGGCAGGAAGTTCTCCACGACGATGTCGACGTGCGGGATGAGGTCGAGCACGAGCATACGACCCGACTCGGACTTCAAGTCGATCGCGATCGACTGCTTGGTTCGGTTGACCGCAAAAAAGTAGGCGCTCTCTCCGCCGGGCAGTCGTGGCTCCATGGATCGAGACTCATCACCGGTTCCTGTTCGCTCGACCTTGATCACATCCGCTCCCAGCTCAGCCAGGGACTGCGTCGCCAAGGGGCCAGCGAGGACCCGAGACAGGTCGAGAACCCGCACTCCGGAGAGTGGCTTTCCACTCATGAGGCGTCCCTGAACCCGCGCATCTGCTCGTTGACGCGGCGGCCGGCATGCAATGCCTGTTCGAACGGCAGGTCACGCACCTCGTAGAACAGCTTCTTCGCCGCGCCAACTGCGGCGCGCGACGCCTGCGCCAGCTGTTCTGCGTGTTCCCGCGCGACCTTGCCCACATCGGACGCCGACACGACTGCGTTGGCGACCCCTCTGTCACGGAGCTCCTCGGCACCGACAAAACGACCAGAAGCAACGAGCTCGAATGCCACCTTGGTACCGAAGTGTTCCCGCAGTCCCGCCATGACGATAGCGGGGACGATCGAGTGCCTGAGCTCTGGGAACCCGAGTTGTGCGTCCTCGGCCACGATCAGCAGGTCGCCTCCCAGGGCGAGCCCGGCTCCACCGCCGACGGCGGAGCCCTGCACGGCGACGATGACTGGGATGCTCAGCGTGCGGGCTACCATCTGTGTCCGAGCGGTCAACTCAGCCCTTGCCGTCACCGCCTCCTCATTGTCAGGAGTGAGATCGCCGAACTCAGACAGGTCGGCGCCAGCGCAGAAGCTGCGTCCGCCCCCTGCCAAGACGACCGCTCGCACAGACGTCGCCTCAGCCTCCTGGAAGGCATCCAGCAGTGCCTGCGTAAGCGACGTGTTGAGCGCGTTGAGCTTGTCGGGACGGTTGAGCGTCAAAGTGCGGACCGCGCCTTCATCCTCAACCAGGATCAGTTCTTCAGACACCTGCTGCCTCCTTTGAAGAGCTTCCGTAGTCATTGCGCGCGACCTTGCTTTCCAACGGACGACCCAGTATCCGCTCGCACAGTCCGGATGCGGCCTTCAGCCGACTGCTGTCGATGCCCGTGCGGACCCCCATGCGCTCCAGCATGGCGACGAGATCCTCGGTAGCGGTGTTGCCGGTGACCCCGCCGCCATATGCGATGCGAGTTGGATGACCTCCGACCCCACCCATGGCCGAATCGAAGTACCGACACCCGGCGTCGAGAGCGGCCACGGCGTTGGCCAGAGCGGTGCCGCGGCTGTCATGTAGATGTGCGATCGGAGTCACCTCGGGGACCTCCGCCAATACATCCGCGAACAGGGAGCCCACCGATCGCGGATTGCCGGCACCGATGGTGTCGCCGATCGTGACCATCGTGACGCCCAGCTCGGCGAAGCGCCGGACATCGTCCACGACCTGCGACGGTGCGACCTCTCCCTCAAACGGGCAACCCAGGGCCATCGAGATCACGCCTACCAACACGAAGCGACCCTCGGCCAGAGCAACCATCTCCGCCACTCGATCCCACTGCTCGGCTCGGGACGCACGCAAGTTGCGCTGCGAGTGCTCCTCCGTGGTCGAGACCAGGAACGAGAGCTCCTCCGCGGCACAGCCCGCATCCCAATCGACGAGCGCGCGCTGGACAGCACGCTGGTTGGGGCACGTCGCCTTGTAAGCCAAGCTCGGGCGACGCGGAATGTCCGCGAGCAGGGATGAAGCGTCCGCGAACCCCGGAACGCGCTCGGGGTGGCTGTAGCTGGTGGCTTCTACGCGCGAGAACCCCGCATCCGCGAATGCCGTGAGCGCGTGCACCTTGCTCTCGGTGGAGATAGGAGCGGGCTCATTCTGCAGCCCATCGCGTGCGAAGCACTCGCAAACAACGACGTCCCGATCAGCTGGAATACGCGTGACAGTCACACTGGCATTCAAGCATCTACTGTTGTAATAGTCAACAGTCAGCACAACTGCAGATGTGCTGAGGAACCTGATCCGGCAGCTGCGGACCAGGGATGCATCGCGTTCATCGACACTCAACGACGACGAGCCACCAACCTGGTCCATACGGGGCCAAGCAGGTCAGCGAGTTGGACCGCCGACTCCGAGATCCCGGCCACAGCGCGCCGTCACAGTCACCAGCACTGTCGGGCAGAACGCCGTCGATTACCTCTGACTGGCGTCCCGATCAAGCAACGATTCCCCGACGGCCTGACCGATGCTTCTCCTCACGAGTCCACGGCCAGACCATCAGCGCCCACACGGCCGAGATGAGCACCACCTGGACAGCGATGTACCACGGCCACGGCGGCAGCAGGTCCAGCGCGGACGCCTGGGCCGGCTTGCCGTTGAGGTAGCCGTAGTTGGTGTCGGCGAAGAGGTTGAACACGAAGACCGAGGCCGCCCACACGAGCGTCGCCGCGATCGTCTGGGCGTACGCGCGCCACGTCGGCAGGATGCGCACGCCGAGCACCAGGTAGAACGACGCCCAGACGACGAGCATGTGCGTGGCCCAGAACATGAGGAACCGAGGCTCGGGGAAGGGCGTGACGAGGTCGGGGGTGATGATCGCCTGGGTCGTCAGCGTGATGCCCCACAGGTAGGTGATCGTGGACGTCAGGACCGACCGGGTCCACAGCGCGTGCACCGCCGTGACCCACGCGAGGTCGCACAGCTGGAACGGCAACGACGTCCGCAGGCTCCACTCATCCGGCGTGAACTGCAGGATCTGCAGCGGGACCGTGACGGCGACGATACCGAGGGCCAGGGCACGGTTGGCCCAGGGTTCGACGTGACTGCCGCGAACCTGACGGCCGAGGGCGACCACCGCCACGACTCCGAGCGCGAAGAGCACCAGCACGGCGAGGTGCTGGTTCCCAAAAATCTCGAAGCGATCATCCACGGGGGCAATGTAACGTCGTTCGCCTCACTCCTCGACTCCGAGGATCTTCGTGGACTCATCACAGCCAACCGTCGCGTGAGAGGCACATGACCGGGGCATGCGGAGGCTCTCATCCGGACTCCTTCGGGCGCCGGAAGGTCATCACCACGAAGTCCGAGTCGTCCTGCCAGGGTCGCAGGTCCCACGTGGAGAACCGCTGCTCCGCCACCAGGGAAGCACCTCTGGCGCTCGCCTCGACGTCTACCACCTGCACGTGCCTGTCGGTCCGGAACCCCAGCACCAGGACCCCGTCCGGCGCCAGGTGCTCGGCCAGGCGCCGCACCACGTCGTCCTCACTGCCAGGGGCGAGGAAGACCATGACGTTGCCCGCCGAGACCACCGCGTCGAACTCGCGGCCCAACGCCAGGGTCGCGAGGTCCGCCTCGATCCACGCCGGTCCCACATGATCGGCGGCCGCCACCTGGAGCAGGACCGGATCGACGTCGACGCCCACGGCATCGTGCCCGCGGGCGTGCAGCTCTGCCGCCAGCCGACCAGTGCCGCAGCCGGCATCGAGCACGGCCGAGCCCGGTGGCACGAGAGCGTCGACGAAGCGCGCCTCACCGGCGAGGTCGGCCCCCTCGGCTGCCAGGGCCCGGAAGCGCTCGGCGTAGCTCTCGGAGTGATCGGCAGCGGTCTCGGTGAACCAGCGAGGTCTCATGTCTCGATCATCGCCCATGGTACGAGCCGACGAGACCGTCACTCCTGCCACCCGGTCGATCGTCGTCCCTGCGGACCCTCGACCCCGGGTGTGAACGTTGAACCCCGCAACGAGCGGCCGGGGGCGGTCGGCGTAGCATCCGCTCGTGAGCAGCATGACCCGTCGCGACGCCGCGACGACCACCGGTGGCGGCCTGGCCTTCGGCGCGGGCGCCTACCTGTGCTGGGGATTCTTCCCGCTCTACTGGCCCCTGCTGGACCCGGCCGGTTCCCTCGAGGTGCTGGCGCACCGCATCGTGTGGTCGCTCGTCTTCGTGCTCGTGTGCATCGCCGCGACGCGACGCTGGAGACGGTTCGCCGCCATCGCCCGGAACCGCCGCGTCATGTTCTTCCTGGCCCTGGCCTCGGTGGCGATCGCACTCAACTGGGGCGGCTTCATCTACGGCGTCAACAGTGGGCACGTCGTCGAGGTGTCGCTGGGGTACTTCATCAACCCCCTCGTCACGGTGCTGCTCGGTGTCCTCGTGCTCAAGGAGACGCTGCGCCCCGCCCAGTGGGTGGCGGTGTCGATCGGCGCGGTCGCCGTCGTGATCCTGACGGTGGACTACGGCCGCCCACCGTGGATCGCACTGCTCCTGGCCGGGTCCTTCGCCTCCTACGGGTTCCTGAAGAAGCGTGCCTCCCTCGGCGCGTTCGAGGGCCTCGGCATGGAGACGCTGATCCTCACCCCCGTCGCCCTTGGATTCCTGCTGGCGCTGCAGCTGCGTGGCGAGCTCACCTTCGGCCACGCGGGACTTTCCAACGCGCTCCTGCTCGCCCTGACCGGCGTGGTCACGGCCATCCCGTTGCTCATGTTCGGCGCGGCCGCCACGCGGTTGTCGCTGAGCACCATCGGCCTGCTGCAGTACCTGGCACCAGTCCTTCAGTTCATCCTCGGCCTGCTGGTCTTCGGTGAACAGATGAGCGGGGCACGATGGGCCGGTTTCGTCCTGGTGTGGTCCGGCCTCGCGATCTTCACCATCGACGCCATCGGCAACAGACGACGCATCCTTCGGCAGGCTGCCGAGAACGCCGAGGCCTGCTGACGAACGAGCGGCCCGGAGTCGCCTCCGGGCCGCTCGTCCACATCACTCAGCCGGCTCGTCGTCCCACTCGCCCTCCAGGTGCTCCTCCACCAGGGTGGTGCGACCGGGGTAGCGGATCTCCTCCACGAGCGCCTGCATCTTCTCCGACGGCTTGGGGGTGAACTGCGAGACGATGATCGTCACCGCGAAGTTCACCAGCATGCCCACCGTACCGATGCCCGTCGCCGGGATCCCGGCGATGCCGTCGCTGCCGAAGTAGATCTCCAGCGTCCAGATCATGTAGGCCAGCGTGAACACCAGGCCCGAGATCATTCCGGCAGCAGCACCCATGGCCGTCGCCTTCTTCCAGAAGATGCCGAGCACCAGTATCGGGAAGAAGCTCGCGGCGGCCAGACCGAAGGCCAACGCCACCACCTCGCCCACGAACCCGGGCGGGTTGATGCCCAGGTAGCCGGCGACCAGGATCGCGCAGGCCATCGTGATGCGTCCCACGGTCAGCTGCTGCTTCTCCGTCGCCCCGGGGTTGACCCGCTTGTAGTACACGTCGTTCGCGACGGAGGAGCTGATGACCAGCAGCAGCCCGGACGCGGTCGACAGCGCGGCGGCCAGCGCACCCGCGGCCACCAGGCCGACGATCGGAGCGGGCAGGCCACCGATCTCCGGGCTGGCGAGCACCAGGATGTCGTTGTTGATGACCACCTCGTTCACGGCATCGCCGGTGTAGTTGAACATGCCGTCGCCGTTCAGGTCCTCCAGCGGAGCACCGTCCGGCCCGGTGATGAGGTCGACGTCGGCCCAGGTGTCGAACCACGAGGGCAGCGACCCGGCCTGGGTGTTGTTCATCGTGTCGAGGATGTCCAGCTTGGTGAAGGAGGCGACGGCGGGGGCCGTGAGGTACAGCAGGCCGATGAACACGATCGCCCACACGGCCGAGTAGCGCGCCGACCGCACGCTCTTGGCCGTGTAGAAGCGCACGATGACGTGCGGCAGCCCCGCCGTGCCGAACATCAGGGCTGCGGTGATGAGCAGCATGTTCTGCATGCCGTACGCCGGGTCCGTGAACGCCTCGGTGAAGGCCTCGAAGCCGAGGTCCCGCTGAAGACCGTCGAGATCGGCCAGGATCTCACCGAACCCGATCTGCGGGAGCGGCATCCCGGTCACCCGCGTCGAGACGGCGACCGCCGGGACGAGGTAGGCGACGATCAGCACGGTGTACTGAGCGGCCTGCGTCCACGTGATGCCCTTCATGCCACCGAGCACGGCGTAGAAGAAGACGATGGCCATGCCGATGAGCACGCCCACCGTCGTGTTCACGCCCAGGAACCGGGTGAAGACCAGCCCGACACCGCCCATCTGGCCGGCGACGTAGACGAAGGAGATCACGACGACCGAAAGCACGGCCACCAGCCGGGCCGACTCCGAGTACCGGTCCCCCACGAACTCCGGAAGCGTGTACTTGCCGAACTTGCGCAGGTACGGAGCCAGCAGCAGAGCCAGCAGGACGTAGCCGCCGGTCCAGCCCATGAGGAAGACGCTGCCGGCGTAGCCGTTGTAGGCGATGGCGATGATGCCCGCCATGGAGATGAACGACGCTGCGCTCATCCAGTCGGCTGCGATCGCCGCTCCGTTGACCGGTGCCGGGATGCCGCCGCCGGCGACCCAGAAGTCCGCCGTCGAGGAGACTCGGCTGGCGTACGCGATGTAGATGTACAGGCTGAAGCTCAGCCCGACGAAGACGAGGGTCCAGACCTGGATCTCAGACATCAGTGGGCCACCCCTTCGTCGTGGGCGTCGACGCCGTACTTCTTGTCGAGCGCGTCCATGCGCACGGCGTAGATGATGATCAGGGCGATGAAGACGATGATCGATCCCTGCTGGGCGAACCAGAAGCCCAGCGGGAAGCCGAGGATGGAGAACTCGTTCAGCGGTTCGACGAAGATGATCCCGGCGCCGAAGGACACGGCGGCCCAGATCGTCAGCAGGATGGTCATCAGCTTGAGGTTGGAGCGCCAGTAGGCCTTGCGGTCCTCGGCTTTCATACGGTCTCCTCAGGGCGGGGACAGGGGTGGTGAGCCATGACACAAGCGGGCCACGCGCCGGTGCGTCAAGGCGATGACGTGACCCGGCACACATGTTGCGGCGAACGGGCCGCCTGCTGCGACGAACGGTCGCCGACGGGCGCCCGATCGGGCGCGACCTTGGGTACAGTTCCCGGCATGGTTTCGCCGACGTCTCCCGCCCGGCAGCGACGGACCGCGCCCGGTCGGGCGATGGTGCTCGTCGCCGTGCTCCTGGTGCTGATCGGCTCCTTCATGCCATGGATCCACACCGGACTGGGCAACGTCTCCGGTGCCCGCGGACCCGGCCTGTGGACGGCCTACGCAGCCTTCCTCGGCCTCGCCGGCACGCTCATGCCGTGGCGACGTGTCGGGGCCGCCCACGTGACGGTGTTCGCGGCGGTCGCGCTCGTGCTGCCGGCATGGCAGCTCGTGCACGTCTTCAGGCTCGTGGGCCTCGGCGGGTGGATGCCGGGGACGGGCCTGGTGCTCGTGGCCACTGGCGGCGTGCTCGCCTCGGTCGCCGCCCTGCGGGCGTGGCGCCAGGAGTGACCGGGCCAGCGCCCTCCTGAACCCTGTCGCTCACCGCACCCGGACCTGCGTCGACCTCACGGGGCTTCGTGTCAGCGGCGCAGAGCGTGCCGGCGCCTCCCGGTAGAAGGCGCAGCGAGGTACCTGGGGGACTCGGAGGAGACCTGCATCAGGTGATGCGGGTGGTGAGGGTGTCGCAGATGGCCTCGAGGGCGGAGCGGACCGATCCGACGGGCAGACCGCTGAGCCGCTCGCGGGCCGCGTCCGTCTCGGCACGGACATAGGCCCGGGCCTGACTCATGGCCGCGTGCGAACGCAGCGTCGTCAGGGTCTGCTCGACCACGGCGTCGTCGCTGATCGGCCCCGAGAGTCGCGCCAGCAGCTCCGCGTCGGCCGGGTCGCTCGAGCGCTGCGCGAACAGCGTCGGGAGTGTCGGCACACCCTCACGCAGATCAGTGCCGGGGGTCTTGCCGGACTCCCCCGACTCACTGGCGATGTCGATGATGTCGTCGCTCAGCTGGAACGCCACCCCGATCCGCTCACCGAAGTCGGTGACGATCTGCTCGTGCTCGCTGGAGGCACCCGCCATCATGGCTCCGAAGCGCGCAGACGTCGCGATGAGCGAGCCCGTCTTGTCGGCCACGACGTCCAGGTAGTGCTCGAGAGGGTCCTCGCCGTCCCGGGGTCCGATGGTCTCGCGGATCTGGCCCCGCACGAGCCGCGAGAAGGTGCGGGCCTGGATGCTGACCGCTTCTGGTCCGAGGGTCGCCACCCGGTCGGAGGCCTGCGCGAACAGGAAGTCGCCCACGAGGATGGCCAGCGAGTTGGTCCAGCGTGCGTTGGCGCTCGGCGCCCCGCGGCGCAACGGTGCCTCGTCCATCACGTCGTCGTGGTACAACGTGGCCAGGTGGGTCAGCTCGACCACGACGGCCGACGTCGTCACCTCCTGACGTTCGGGATCGCCGAGCTCGGCGGCCAGCGCCACGAGCATCGGCCTGAAGCGCTTGCCGCCGGCGTGGAACAGGTGGCCGGCAGCCTCGTCGAGGAAGCCGTCGGAGCTGCGCACCGCCGCCTCCAGCGCCGCCTCGGTCCGCTGGACGCTCGCCTCGACGCGCGCGGTGAGGGCCGCGTCATCGAACTCAACACCCAGAACCACGCGTGCTCCCGTCAGGCTCAGCGGACGAACGTGCCCGCGTGCTGAGCCAGGTCCAGCACGGGCCCGGGGAGGATGCCCAGGATCACCGTGGCCGCAGCCGCTGCGGCGATCACTACGGTAGTCACCACGCTCGGGACGCCGACCGTCGGCCCGTCACCCATCGGTTCGGTGAAGAACATCAGGACGATGACACGGACGTAGAAGTAGGCAGCGATCGCGCTGACCAGCACGCCGAGGACGGCGAGCGTCCAGTACCCGCCGGACCATGCGGCGCTGAACACGCCCCACTTGCCGATGAACCCGGCAGTCAACGGGATCCCGGCGAAGGACAGCATGAACACCGCGAAGGAGCCCGCGAGAAATGGGGACTCCCGGCCCAGCCCGGCCCAGCGCGACAGGTGTGTCGCCTCGCCGCCGGCATCACGCACCAGCATCACGACGGCGAAGGCACCGATCGAGGCCAGACCGTAGACCAGCAGGTAGAACAGCAGCGCCGAGACCGAGGTGATGCGGCCCTCGTCGCCGACGTAGGCACCGGCCAGGCCCACCAGCAGGAACCCGGCATGGGCCACCGAGGAGTAGGCGAGCATGCGCTTGACGTCAGTCTGCGAGATCGCGACGAGCGATCCCACCACCATCGTGATGGCCGCGAGCACCCACACCGTGGGCCGCCAGTCCCACGACGCGTCGCCGTAGGCCACGAAGAAGACCCGCAGGAAGGCGATGAACGCCGCCGCCTTGGTCGCCGCGGCCATGAACGCCGTCACCGGGGTGGGTGCGCCCTGGTAGACGTCGGGCGTCCAGGTGTGGAACGGCACCGCGCCGACCTTGAACAGCATGCCGACGGCGATGAGCGCGATCGAGGCGAGCAGCAGGTTCTCGCTGCCGGTGCGTGCCGAGACCGCCGTATCGATGTCGGCGAGCGAGAAGCCCCCGGCGTAGCCGTAGGCCAGCGCGACGCCGTAGAGGAAGAAGACCGAGGCGAAAGCGCCCAGGAGGAAGTACTTGAGCGAGGCCTCCTGGCTGATCAGCCGGCGTCGACGCGACAGTCCGCACAGCACGTACAACGGCAGGCTCAGGACCTCCAGCGCGATGAACATGGTCAACAGGTCGTTGGACGTCGCGAACAGCAGCATGCCGCTCAGTGAGAACAACGCGAGCGGGAAGACCTCGGTGTGCTCCAGCCTGACCGCGACGGCCTGGGCCTCGTCGGAGGAGCCCGGCGCGTCCGCCGCACGTCCGGTGAAGGAGCTGACTCCGCTCTCCAGCCGGCGTTCGGCGAACAGGCCGACGCTCAGCAGACCGAACAGCAGCAGCATGCCCCACGTGATGACGGCCGGCCCGTCGATCGCCAGCGAACCTTCCACGGCCAGCTGGCCACGGCCCTGGACCGCGCCGTCGACACGGTCCAGCGACAGGTAGACGCGCACCGTCTCGGCAAGCGCGGCCAGGATGCCCGCCACCGCGAGCAACGCCTGCAGCGTGAAGCGCCCTCGGCGAGGCGCGAAGGCCTCCACGAGCACACCGACGACGGCCACACCGCCCAGGATGAGCAGAGGGGTGAGCAGGGACCACTCCACGGTGGGGGCGGGGATCTGCCCCGCCTCAGCGGCAACCAGCACCGCCTCGGCGGCGGACAGCTGAGACGCGAGCATCACTCGCCCCCTTCCTCGGAGTCACTCTGGTCGGTATCGGCGCTCGGTGTCAGGTCCACGGCCGTTCGCGGAGGCGGATCACCCACACCGACCGTGGTGACCACCTCCTCGACCGCCGGGTTGATGACGTTCAGCAGCGGCTGCGGGTAGAAGCCGAGTGCCACGATCAGCACGACGGCCGGGCCGAGCGCCACGACCTCGCGTGGCGCCAGGTCCGTAACTCCCTCGGTGCCCGGAGCCAACGGACCGGTCATGGTGCGCTGGTACATGATGAGGATGTACAGCGCCGCCAGCACGATGCCGAGCGTCGCGAACACCGCGGCCGGCACGGACCGTGTGAAGGTTCCGGCCAGCACCATGAACTCGCTGATGAACGGTGCCAGACCCGGCAGCGACAGGCTCGACAGGCCGGCGACCAGCAGGATGCCCGACATGACCGGGGCGATCTTCTGCACGCCGCCGAAGTCCGCGATGCTGGCCGAGCCGCGCCTGGCGATCATCATGCCGGTCACCAGGAACAGCGCCGCGGTGGAGAGCCCGTGGTTGAACATGTAGAGCGTCGCACCGGCCGTCGCCGTGTGGGTGAACACGAAGATGCCGAGGATGATGAAGCCGAAGTGCGAGACCGACGTGTAGGCGATGAGCCGGCGGATGTCGTCCTGGCCGATCGCGAGCAGCGCGCCGTACAGGATGCTGATGACGGCGAGCGTGATGACGACGGGGCTGGCCCACTCCGAGGCACCCGGGAAGATCTCCAGGCACCAGCGGAGCATGCCGAACGTGCCGACCTTGTCGACGATGCTGACCATCAGCACCGACGTCGCAGGGGTCGCGGTGCCTGCGGCATCGGGCAGCCAGGTGTGCAGCGGCCACAGCGGCGCCTTGATGGCGAAGGCCGCCATGAAGCCCAGGAAGAGCAGCCGCTCGGTGGTCTCGCTCATCTGAAGGCCCGACAGGTCGCTCAGCAGGTAGCTGGGCTCGCCCGCGCCGGCCGAGACGACGTACAGGCCGACGATCGCGGCGAGCATGAGCAGTCCGCCGACGAGGTTGTAGATGAGGAACTTGACCGCGGCGTACGAGCGGTGCTCGCCGCCGTAGGACCCGATGAGGAAGTAGATCGGGATGAGCGTCGCCTCGAACAGGACGTAGAACAGGAACGCGTCGGTGGAGGCGAACACCCCGATCGCCAGCCCCTGGAGCACCAACATCCACGCGAGGTAGGAGTTGACGCTGCGCGAGGTGGGGATGCGATCGCTCCAGGCCGAGAGCAGCACGATCGGCACCAGCACCGTCGTGAGCAGGATCAGCGTGAGCCCGATGCCGTTCACACCGAGGGCGTAGTGGGCGCCCAGCGGGCCGATCCAGTCGTGCTGCTCGACGAACTGGTAGCCCCCGGCCGACACGTCGTAGCGCGACATCATGAGCAACGAGAGCGCCAGCGTCAGCAGGCTGAAGCCGAGGGCGACGGACTTCACCACCGGCACGCTCCCGGCCGAGCGCGGCAGGACCGTGAGGACGAGCGCACCCACGAGCGGGGTGGCAGCCAGAAGAGTCAGCATCATGCGAGCGTCACCGCCAGGAGTGCCAGCACCACGATGACCGCGCCACCGAAGATGCCGAGCGCATAGCTGCGCACGTAGCCGGTCTGTGGCTTGCGCAGGAACTGCGAAGTGTCACCGAGTCGGTCGGCGAGGCCGGTCACGAACCCGTCGATGCCCTTGGCGTCCAGCCACACGAGGAACCGGGTGAGATGGCGGGTGGGCCGCACGACGAGAGTGTCGTTGACCTGGTTGCCGTACAGCTCGTGACGACCGGCCCGGGTGAGGACCGAGACCGAGCTGTCGGCCGGGGTCTCCCCCGCGATAGGGCGACGGCCGTACACGAGCCACGCCAGCGCGACGCCGGCAGCGACCACGAGGGTGATGATGGTCGTCATCACCCAGACCGGCATGTCCACCGGGCCCATCTGGGCGCCGTGGTGCTCGGTCGCGCCGATCGACGGCTCGAGCCACTCCTCGATCCAGGTGCCAAGGATCAGCACGCCACCGAGCAGCGAGGCCGCGGCCAGCACGATGAGCGGGACGGTCATCACCTTGGGGGACTCGTGCGGCTCCACGTCGTCGAGCCAGCGCTTGGGCGAGGTGAAGGTCATGATCATCAGGCGAGTCATGTAGAACGCCGTGACACCGGCACCCAGCAGCGTGCCCAGGCCCACCCAGAAGGAGTGAGCGAAGGCCGCCTCGATGATCTTGTCCTTGCTCCAGAAACCGGAGAAGCCCGGGAACCCGATGATCGCGAGATAGCCCATCGCAAAGGTCAGGAACGTCACGGGCATGGCCTTGGTCAAGGCTCCGTAGTGCCGCATGTCGACGTCGTCGTCCATGCCGTGCATCACCGAACCGGCGCCGAGGAACATGTTGGCCTTGAAGAAGCCGTGCGTGATGAGGTGGAAGATCGCGAACGCGTAGCCCGCAGGACCCAGACCGGCCGCCAGCATCATGTAGCCGATCTGGCTCATCGTGGAGCCGGCGAGGGCCTTCTTGATGTCGTCCTTGGTGCACCCGATCCAGGCACCGACGAGCAACGTCACCAGCCCGACCACGATGACCGCCGTCCGGGCGGTCTCCGAGGCGTCGAAGATCGCGTTGCTGCGCACGACGAGGTAGACGCCCGCGGTCACCATGGTGGCGGCGTGGATGAGCGCCGAGACCGGCGTCGGGCCCTCCATGGCGTCCAGCAACCAGCTCTGCAGCGGCACCTGCGCAGACTTGCCGCACGCGCCGAGCAGCAGGAGCAGGCCGATCGCCGTCGCGACCGACGTGGTAGCCGACCCGACGGACCCGTTCACGCCGCCGATCGACGTCGTCCCGAACTGGGCGAACATCAGCATGATCGCCAGAGCCATGCCGATGTCACCGACACGGTTGACGACGAACGCCTTCTTGGCCGCTGCGGCCGCTGACGGCTTGTGCTGCCAGAACCCGATCAACAGGTACGAGGCGAGACCGACACCCTCCCAGCCGAGGAAGAGCACCAGGTAGTCCTCGGCGAGCACGAGCGTGAGCATCGCGGCGATGAAGATGTTGAGGTAGGCGAAGAACCGGCGACGACGGTCGTCGTGCGCCATGTAGCCGATCGAGTAGACGTGGATGAGCGTGCCGACACCGGTGATGAGCAGCACGAACAGCGCCGCCAGCGGGTCGAAGCGGTAGGCCATGTCCACGTCGAACGGGCCGGCCGAGATCCACGTGAACAGCGACTTGACGAACGAACGGTCGTCCTCGGGCCGGCCGAGCAGCTCGACGAAGGCGAGCGCACCCAGCACGAAGGAGAACGTCGACGCGGCGGTGGCGACGAGGTGGCCGAAGCGGTCGGCCCCCTTGCCCCACACGAGCAGGCCGAGACCACTGACCAACGGCACGACGACGAGGAGCCAGACGAGATCGAGCACGACTCTCCCCTCAGAGCTTCAACAGGCTCGCCTCGTCGACCGAGGCCGAACGACGCGTGCGATAGATGGACACGATGATGGCCAGGCCGATGACGACCTCGGCCGCCGCGACGACCATGACGAAGAACGCCGCGATCTGACCGTCGAGGTTGCCGTGCTGACGGGCGAACGTCACGAACGCGAGGTTCGTGGCATTGAGCATCAGCTCGATGCACATGAAGACGATGATGGCGTTGCGTCGCACCAGGACGCCGGTGGCGCCGATCGTGAAGAGGATCAGGGACAGGGTCAGGTACTCGGTCACGAGGACTCCCCCTCCTCATCGGAATCGTCCTCATCGGCTCTCGGCCCGGGCGGCTCGACCTCGGTCGAGGCAGCAGGCCAGGGGTCGGTCTGCTCAGGCGTGAGCTCGTCGGCGATCTCGTCGACGTCGCCCTCGAACCCGTCACGCAGCTGTCCACGCGAGACGATGCTCGGTGAGACCGAATCCTCCACCGGGGTGCCGTCGGGCAGCAGCGCCGGGGTGTCGACGGCGTTGTGCCGCGCGAACACGCCGGGCGTCGGTGGGTTGCCCGGGTGACGACCCAGCTCGGAGTACTCCCGCATGCGGTCCTTGGCGATCTCGCCCTGGCTGCGTCGGATGCCCAGCTCCTCGCGATGCGCCATCACCATGGCGCCCAGCACCGCGGTGATCAGCAGCGCGGCCGTGAACTGAAAGCCCACGACGTAGTCGCCGAACATCAGTGCCGCGAGGCCCTCGACGTTGCCGCCGGCATTGGCCTCCTCCAGCCCCGTGACGGTGCCGGTGACCGTCTGTCCGATCGCCAGGACCGCCGTCGTGCCGAAGAGCAGCGCGACGGCGGTGGCGGCGAGACGCTGTCCCTTGATCGTCTCCTTCAGCGACTCCTCGGTGGAGGTTCCCACCAGCATCAGGACGAAGAGGAACAGCATCATGATGGCGCCGGTGTAGACGATGATCTGCACCGCGAACAGGAACGGAGCGTCCTGTGCGGCGTACAACACCGCGAGGCTGATCATCACCACCGCCAGGCACAGGGCTCCGTGCACGGCCTTGCGCGCGAACAACAGCCCGAGCGCGGCCAGCACCATGAGCGGCGCAAGGGTCCAGAACACGCTCATGCGACCACGTCCTGAAGGTTCGCTCGCTGGGGGTACCACCCGGCACGGGGCTGCTTGGGGGAGCGCTCACTCATGCGGGCGTCCCTGGTTCGGAGCTGGAGGCCGGGTTGACCTCGGCGTCCTCGGCCGGGTCGGCCGGAAGGAGCGGGAGCGTCTTGCCCTTGTAGTAGTCGTGGTGGTCGTCGCTGATCATCTGCGCGTGCGGCGGCTCGACCATGCCCTCCAGCAGCGGACCGAGCAGGTCGGTCTTCTCATAGATGAGGTCCTCGCGGTTGTCGTCGGCCAGCTCGTACTCGTTGGTCATCGTCAGCGCGCGGGTGGGGCACGCCTCGATGCACAGCCCGCACAAGATGCAGCGCAGGTAGTTGATCTGGTAGACGCGGCCGTACCGTTCGCCGGGGCTGAAGCGCCCCTCGCCATCGGGTGAGTCGTCGTTGGTGGCGCCCTCGACGTAGATGGCGTCGGCAGGGCAGGCCCATGCGCACAGCTCGCAGCCGATGCACTTCTCCAGGCCGTCCGGCCAGCGGTTGAGCTGGTGGCGTCCGTGGAAGCGTGGTGCGGTCGGCGACTTCACGAACGGGTACTGCTCGGTGACGGTCTTCTTGAACATCGTCCGGAAGGTCACCCCGAAACCGGCGATCGGGTCCCACAGGCTCTCGCGCGCGCTCATCTTCCACCCTCCTTCTGGTTCCAGGTCTTCTCAGGCATGGGTGGCACGGGATAGCCACCCACGAAGCTGCCGTCGCTCTCCTCCGCCGAACCGTCGGGGTCGGTGCCCCCGCCGCGGAGATGAGGCGGCTCCTCCTGCGGCTCCTTCTTCTCCGGGATGAACAGGCTCAGCAGCAAGACGGCGGCCGCGACACCCGCGGCGATGAACAGCGAGCGCTGGTCGAGCATGTCGTCGTTGCGGAGCTTGCGGATGAAGGCGACCGCCACGATCCAGGCCAACGAGATCGGGATGAGCACCTTCCAGCCGAACGCCATGAACTGGTCGTAGCGCATGCGGGGCAGGGTGCCGCGCAACCAGATGAACAGGAAGATGAAGCCCAGCGTCTTGCCGAGGAACCACACCACGGGCAGGAAGCCGTCGTTGGCGCCCTCCCAGATGGTGCCGAGGCCGAACGGCGCCCGCCAACCGCCGAGGAACAGCGTGGTGGCCAGGGCCGAGACGGTGACCATGTTGATGTACTCGGCGAGGAAGAACAGCGCGAACTTCAGCGAGCTGTACTCGGTGTGGAACCCTCCGACCAGCTCACCCTCGGCCTCGGGGAGGTCGAACGGTGCACGGTTGGTCTCGCCGACCATCGCGATCAGGTAGACGATGAAGGACGGCAGCAACGGCACGAAGAACCACAGGTCCTCCTGCGCGGCCACGATCTCCGACGTCGACATCGAGCCGGCGTAGATGAAGACCGTCACGAAGCTCAGGCCCATCGCCACCTCGTAGGAGATGACCTGGGCGCTGGAGCGCAGACCGCCCAGCAGCGCATAGGTGGATCCCGAGGCCCAGCCTGCCAGCACGATGCCGTACACGCCGACCGACGTGACCGCCAGGATGTACAGCACCGCCACCGGGAGGTCGGTCAGCTGCAGGGGGGTGACGGTGTCGGTGAACGGGATCTTCACCTCGGGGCCGAGCGGGATGACCGCCCAGGCGAGGAAGGCCGGGATGGTGGCCAGGATCGGAGCGAGGACGTAGACGAGCTTGTCCGCCGCCTTGACGACGACGTCCTCCTTGAGCGCGAGCTTCACACCGTCGGCGAGGCTCTGCAGGAGGCCGAACGGCCCGTGGACGTTCGGTCCGACTCGGTGCTGCATCTTGGCCACGACACGGCGCTCGAACCAGATGTTGAACAGCGTGAAGACCACGAGGATCACGAAGATCAAGGCGGCCTTGAGTGCGACCACCCAGAAGGGTTCGTTGCCGAACAGCTCACTCATGGGTGATCACCACCGAAGCGAATCGACGTGGTCTCGATACACCGCTCGCAGAGCTCGCGTCGCACTCGACCACCGAGGAGCCGGTTAGCCGAGCTGCAATGGTTGGCCATGTCTCGGTGGTTGAGTAGCCACGACGAGGGAGGAACGACCGATGTCGTGGCGTATCGAAACCACGTACCGCCACACTCATGAGACCTCCTGCGCCGACAGGGTCACGGTGTCGCCGTGGCCGGCGCGCAACGCGTCCCGCAGGTTGACGCCGTTGTTGCCGGGCACCCACACGACACCGTCGGGCAGGTCGTCGACCTGCGCCGGGAACGACGCCGAGCCGGCTGAGGTGGAGACGGTGGCTGGGGCCCCGGGCTCGATGCCAGCGGCGGCGAGGGTGGCTGCCGAGGCCCGCAGCACGGCCGGTCGTGCCGTGGCGCGGTAGGTGTCCTGACCGTCCTGGCCGCGGGCGTCGTCGATCATCTGGCGCCAGGTGGACAGCAGGACCTTGCCCCGGCCCTTGGCCACCGGCGTCTCGGGAGCCGCTTGGTCGGGCGCGGCGAGCCGCTCGCCGTCCCACGGCCCGATCTCGCTGATGAGTCGACGGGCGTCGGAGATGGTGCGCATGCCGGTCTCGACGCCCAGCTCCTCGGCGATGCCGGCGAGCACGCGCAGGTCGGTGAGGGCGCCGGGCACCTGCAGGACGGCCTCGAACGGTCGACGGCGCCCCTCCCAGGTGAGGTACGTGCCCGGCTTCTCGACCGCTGGCGCGACGGGCAGCACGACGTCGGCGGCACGGGTGGCGTCGCTCTCGCGGACCTCCAGGCTCACCACGAAGTCGGCTGCGGCCAGGGCCTCGCGGGCAGCCGCCGGGTCGGGCAGGTCGTCGACCTCGACGCCCCCGACCACGAGGGCGCGGAGCTTGCGCTCGACGGTGGCCTTGATGATGCCGGCCGTGTCGCGTCCGACGCGGCCGGGGACGGAGCCGACGCCCCATGCGGCGGCGAGGTCGGCGCGGGCCTCGGCGTCGGAGACGGGCCGTCCACCGGGCAGCAGGTTGGGCAGGCAGCCCGCCTCCACCGCTGCACGATCACCGGCACGACGCGGCACCCAGGCCAGACGCGCGCCGAGCGACTCGGCGGCCCGGAGCACGGCGCTGGGGCCGCCGGCGAGAGCGGTCAGCCGCTCGCCGGCCAGGATGATCACCGGACCGCTGGGCTTCAGGTCCGTCGCCCAGGACTCGAGGGCTGCCGGTTCTCCTCCGGGGGTGGTGGCGACGAGCTCGCCGCCGACCTTCTCCAGCCCGCGGGAGGCATGCGTGCCGACGGAGACGACGCGGGTGTTGCCGACCAGGAACCCCTTGCGCAGCCTCAGGAAGATCGTCCCGGCCTCGTCCTCGGGCTCCAGACCCACCAGGACCACGGTGGTGCCCTCGGCCTCCAGGTCGCTGTACTGCACCGACGGCCGGCTCGAGGCCACCGTGGAGGCCAGGAAGGTCGCCTCCTCCTTGGAGTGGGCACGGGCCCGGAAGTCGATGTCGTTGGTGCGCAGCGCCACCCGGGCGAAGGTGCTGTAGGCGAAGGCGTCCTCCACCGTCAGCCGGCCGCCCGGCAACACACCGACCTTGCCGTCGGCGGCGGCGAGTCCTCGGGCCGCGACGGCCAGGGCCGCCGGCCACGAGGCGGGCTGGAGCTCGCCGTCCTCGTCGCGCACCAGCGGCGTGCGCAGGCGGTCCGGTTGTGTGGTCCACGTGAACGCGAACCGGTCCTTGTCGGTGACCCACTCCTCGTTGACCTCGGGGTCGTCCCCGGCGAGGCGACGCATCACCTTGCCGCGGCGGTGGTCGACCCGGATGGCCGAGCCGCAGGCGTCGTGCTCGGCGACCGACGGCGTGGAGACCAGGTCGAAGGGCCGGGCGCGGAACCGGTAGTCGGCGCTCGTGAGGGCCCCGACCGGGCAGATCTGGATGGTGTTGCCGGAGAAGTAGGAGTGGAACGGCTGCCCGGCGCCATCCAGGACCGGGCCCTCAGGATCCTCGTCGTCGACGTCGCCGCCGGACGAGCCGTCGTCGGTGGACGGCCCGATGCCCACCTGCTGCTGGGCGCCGCGCTCCAGGAGCGCGATGAACGGGTCGCCGGCGATCTGCTCGGAGAACCGGGTGCACCGGGCACACAGGACGCACCGCTCACGGTCCAGGAGCACCTGCTCGGAGATCGCGTACGGCTTGGGGAAGGTCCGCTTGGTCTCGGTGAACCGGCTCTCACCCCGGCCGTGACTCATGGCCTGGTTCTGCAACGGGCACTCGCCGCCCTTGTCGCAGACCGGGCAGTCGAGCGGGTGGTTGAGCAGCAGGAACTCCATCGTGCCGTGCTGCGCCTTGGCCGCCACCGACGAGGTGACCTGCGTCTTGACCACCATGCCCGGGGCGACCTCCAACGTGCAGGAGGCCTGAGGCTTGGGGAACCCGCGTCCGTTGCCGGCGTCGGTGACCTCCACGAGGCACTGGCGGCACGCCCCGACCGGCTCGAGCAGGGGGTGGTCGCAAAAACGTGGGATGTCGACGCCCATGAGCTCGGCGGCACGGATGACCAAGGTGCCCTTGGGCACGCTGACCTCGACGTCGTCGATCGTCAGGGTGACGAGCTCGACCGGAGTCTGGGTGGAGTCAGGATCGGTGACAGTCATGCCAACACCTCCCTCAGGAAGGAACGAGAACAGGGCAGCGCCGCCATGAGGTGCCGACGATGCCCTCGCTGAGGCTCGGTCATGCGGTGACCTCCTGCCGGAAGAGGGTCGACGCGGCGGGCGGGAACAGCTCGCCGGACGGCGTGTGCATCCCGGCCTCGAACTCTTCGCGGAAGTACTCGATGGCCGAGGTGATGGGGCTCGTGGCGCCGTCACCCAGGGCGCAGAAGGAGCGACCCAGGATGTTGTCGCACAGGTCGAGCAGGAGCTCGATGTCGCCCGGCTCTCCTCGACCTCGATCGAGGCGGTCCAGGACCTGCACCAACCACCAGGTCCCTTCGCGACAGGGAGTGCACTTGCCACACGACTCGTGCTTGTAGAACTCCGTCCAGCGCAGCACGCATCGCACGACGGAGGTGGTGTGGTCGAAGACCTGCAGGGCCTTGGTGCCCAGCATCGATCCGGCACCGCCGACGCCCTCGTAGTCGAGTGGGACGTCGAGGTGCTCATCGGTCAGGATCGGTGTGGAGGACCCGCCGGGCGTCCAGAACTTCAGCTCCGAGCTCGTCCCGTCCGGGTTGTCACGCATCCCGCCACCGAGCTCCAGCAGCTCACGCAGGGTGATGCCGAGGGGTGCCTCGTACTGTCCAGGGCGCTTGACGTGCCCGGACAGCGAGTACAGCGTGAAGCCCTTGCTCTTCTCGGTGCCCATGGAGCCGAACCAGTCGATGCCGCCGCGCACGATGGCCGGCACCGACGCGATGGACTCGACGTTGTTGATGACCGTCGGGCACGCGTACAGGCCCTCGACCGCAGGGAATGGCGGACGCAGCCGGGGCTGGCCGCGGCGTCCCTCCAGGGAGTCCAGCAGCGCGGTCTCCTCACCGCAGATGTAGGCACCGGCGCCGGCGTGGATGACGAGGTTCACGCTCTTGCCGCTGCCGAGCACATCCTCACCGAGCAGGCCGGCCTCGTAGGCCTCGCGGCAGGCGGCCCGCAGACGTCGGACGACGTGCAGCACCTCGCCGCGCACGTAGATGAAGGCGTGCTCGGCGCGGATCGCCAGGCAGGAGATGATGACTCCCTCGATGAGGGTGTGCGGGCTGGCCATCATGAGCGGGATGTCCTTGCAGGTGCCCGGCTCGGACTCATCGGCGTTGACGACGAGGTACTTGGGCTTGCGACCCGCCTCGGTCTCGGGGTCCTGGGGGATGAAGCTCCACTTCATGCCGGTGGGGAAGCCGGCGCCGCCACGACCGCGCAGACCGGACTCCTTGACCAGCGTGACGATCTCGTCGGGCTCCATCGACAGTGCGGTGCGCACGGCCTCGTAGCCGCCACGACGCTCGTACGCGCTGAGCTTCCAGGCGTTCTCGTCGGCCCAGTTGCTGCTGAGCACGGGTGTCAGGACATCAGTCATCGGACTCCTCCGATCCTCCAGCGGTGCCATCTTCGGCCCGTGACCCCGAACCCCCGCCGCGCGTGTCGGCAGGCGACTCCTCGGCCTCGGTCTCGGACTCAGCACGCGCCGTGTCCGCTTGGGCAGCCGCCCCCTCGGCGGTCTCCGCGGTGGCCGCCGTGCCTTCTGCCGCCCCCGGCCCGGCACCCCTGCCGTCGTCGAAGGCCGGTGCGGACCAGCCCTTCTCCTCAGCGATCTGAAGGCCCACGAGCGAGGCGCCGGCGGCTGCCGGCCCCTCGTCGACCCGGCCGTCCTCGAACCCGGCGAGCACCCGCTCGGCCTCACGCCAGCTGGTGATCGTGGCGCCGCGGGTGGCCTCGACGCTCTCGCCCGCGCGCAGCGCGTCGACGAGCTCGACGGCCGACTCCGGCGTCTGGTTGTCCATGAACTCCCAGTTGACGGTGAGCACGGGCGCGAAGTCGCACGCCGCGTTGCACTCGATGTGCTCGAGGGTGACCTTGCCGTCCTCGGTGGTCTCGTCGTTGCCGATCTCCAGGTGGTCCTTGAGCCGCTCGAAGATGGCGTCGCCGCCCATGACCGCGCACAGCGTGTTGGTGCACACGCCGACGTGGTGCTCACCCATGCGGCGTCGCTTGTACATCGTGTAGAAGGTGGCCACGCCGGAGACCTCGGCAGCGCTCAGTCCCAGGAGCTCGGCGCACGTCTCGATTCCCTCGGCGGTGACACTGCCCTGCTCGGACTGCACGAGGTGCAGCATCGGCAGCAGGGCCGAGCGAGCCTGCGGGTAGCGCCCCATGAGTTCGCGCATCTCGACGACGGTCGCCTCCGACAGGGCACTCGTTCGCTCAGTGCCGCTGTGCCCATCGCCTGCGGTCGCCGGGCTCGGGTTCGCCGACGATGTGTTCGTGCTGTCGTGACTGTTCACCTGTCCACTCCCCCCATCACGGGGTCGATGCTGGCGATGGCCACGATGACGTCGGAGATCATCCCGCCCTCACTCATGATCGAGGTGCCCTGCAGGTTGACGAAGCTGGGATCGCGGAAGTGGGCGCGGTAGGGCCGGGTGCCACCGTCGGAGACGACGTGGCAGCCGATCTCGCCTCGCGGGGCCTCGATGACCCCGTACGCCTGGCCGGCCGGCACGCGAAAGCCCTCGGTGACGATCTTGAAGTGATGGATGAGCGCCTCCATCGACTGACCCATGATCTTCTTGATGTGCTCGGCGGAGTTGCCCTGACCGTCGGCGCCGACGCTGAGCTGCGCCGGCCAGGCGATCTTGGGGTCGTCGACCATGACCGGCTCCCCCGCGGTGCCCGCCAGACGCTCCACGGCCTGCTCGACGATGCGAAGACTCTGGTTCATCTCCTCCAGGCGCACCCGGAACCGGCCGTAGGAGTCCGGCTCGTCCCACGTGACGACGTCGAAGTCATAGGTGTCATAGCCCCAGTACGGCTGCTTGCGCCGCAGGTCCCAGTCGTAGCCGGTGGCCCGCACGACGGGTCCGGAGAGGCCGAGCGCGAGGCACCCGGCGAGGTCCAGCTCACCGACGCCCTTGAGACGGCCCTTGAAGATCGGGTTGGCGTTGCACAGGGCCGCGTACTCGGGCAGTCGCTTCTTGAGCACGCGCACCGTGGAGCGGATCTTCTCCAGCGTCCCGTCGGCGAGGTCCTGCGCGACACCGCCGGGGCGGATGTAGGCGTGGTTCATCCGCAGGCCGGTGATCATCTCGAACAGGTCCAGGATGATCTCGCGGTCGCGGAACCCGCAGGTCATGACGGTCAGGGCGCCGAGCTCCATGCCGCCGGTGGCGATGGCCACCAGGTGAGAGCTGATCCGGTTGAGCTCCAGCAGCAGGACCCGGATGTCCTTGGCACGCTGCGGGACGTCGTCCTCGATGTCCAGCAGCCGCTCGACGCCGGCGACGTAGGCGGCCTCGTTGCTGAACGGCGCCACGTAGTCCATCCGGGTGCAGAACGTGACGCCCTGTGTCCAGGTGCGGAACTCCATGTTCTTCTCGATGCCGGTGTGCAGGTACCCGATGCCGGCGCGAGCGTCCTTGACGGTCTCGCCGTCGATCTCCAGCACGAGCCGCAGCACACCGTGGGTGGACGGGTGCTGCGGACCCATGTTCACCACGATGCGGTCGCCGTCGATGCTCGAGGGATCGATGGAGTCCCAGTCCTGACCCGTGACGGTGTAGACCGGGCCGGCCGTGGTCTCGTGGGTGCCGGCGTAGGCGTCCTCGGTGGTGCTCATGAGTAGCTCCTGCGCTGGTCCGGGGCCGGAATCGTGCCGCCCTTGTACTCCACCGGGATGCCGCCCAGTGGATAATCCTTGCGCTGCGGGTGGCCCTGCCAGTCATCGGGCATGAGGATGCGGGTCAGCGCCGGGTGACCGTCGAAGACGATGCCGAACATGTCCCACGTCTCGCGCTCGTGCCAGTCGGCGGTGGGGTAGATCCCCACGACGCTGGGGACGTGCGGGTCGGAGTCCGGTGCGGTGACCTCCACGCGGATGCGCCGGCTG
The DNA here is from genome assembly GCF_041951745.1 of Aeromicrobium sp. CTD01-1L150. Lineage (GTDB taxonomy): Bacteria > Actinomycetota > Actinomycetes > Propionibacteriales > Nocardioidaceae > Aeromicrobium. Next base: position 755,001 of record NZ_CP169555.1, on the reverse strand, counting down.
TGGGTCATGGACAGCAGGTGGTAGACCACGTGCAGCTCGCGGCCGCTCTCCTGCGGGAAGTGCACACCGCTGACCGACGAGCAGAACTCGAACCGCAGCGCGGGATCGTTGCGCAGGTGGGTGACCGCCTCCAGGAGTCGCTCGCGACGCACGAAGAAGGTGAGCTCGCCACGGTCCACGACCGTGTACTCGATCCCGTCCTGCACGCCATCGCCCAGGGCACGGTGGACGTCGTCGAACCATCCCCCGAACGGCGGCTGCGAGGCCCCCGGCATGACCACGGGACGCTCCATCCCTCCGAACCCGCTGGTGTCGCCGGTGCCACGCACGCCGAACATGCCCTCGCGGACCTCCACGACCGGCAGCTCGGCATCCGGCGACCACGGCTCAGGGCCGACGGGCGCATCGGCGTACGCGAGGGACTCCTGCGTCTCGTGCGAGGCGTCCTGCGTGTCGGTGGTGTCGTCGACCGTGCGCTTCTTGTCGTCCTGCTCGGCCATCAGCGCATCAGGCCCTTCTGACCCGAGGTGGGCGTGGCGACGAGGGCCGCGGCCTCGTTCTCGGCGATCTGCGCCTCGCGGTGCGCACCGAGCTTGCCGTGCTGGATCTGGTCGTGGAGCTTGAGGATGGCGTCGATGAGCATCTCCGGGCGCGGCGGGCAGCCCGGCAGGTACATGTCGACGGGAACGACGTGGTCGACGCCCTGGACGATCGCGTAGTTGTTGAACATGCCACCGGAGCTGGCGCACACGCCCATCGCGAGGACGTACTTGGGGCCCGCCATCTGGTCGTAGATCTGCCGCAGGACGGGTGCCATCTTGTTGCTGACGCGACCGGCGACGATCATCAGGTCGGCCTGGCGCGGGCTGGGGCGGAAGACCTCCATGCCGAAGCGCGCGGAGTCGTAGCGCGGAGCGCCGAAGGTCATCATCTCGATGGCACAGCACGCCAGACCGAACGTCGCCGGCCAGAAGGAGGCCTTGCGCATGTAACCGGCCAGGCCCTCGACCGTCGACAGCAGGACGCCGCTGGGAAGCTTCTCCTCAATACCCATCAGGTCCACTCCATTCCGCCACGCCGCCACTCATAGGCGTACGCGACCGTGATGTTGACGAGGAACAGCATCACCGCGAAGACCGCGAACCACGTCAGCTCGTCGAAGGCGACGGCGAACGGGTACAGGAAGACGATCTCGATGTCGAAGACGATGAACATCATCGCGGTGAAGAAGTACTTGACCGAGACCTTCCCGCCGCCCTCGGGCACGGGGCTCGGCTCGATGCCGGACTCGTAGCGGTCGAGCTTGGCCCGGTTGTACCGCTTGGGACCGGTGAGCGGGGCGATCCCCACGCTGAAGATGGCGAACGCGGCCGCCAAGGCACCCAGCACCAGGATGGGCGTGTAGGCCTGCATGGGCACCTCCCGACGGCGATGTCGATGAACCCGGTCGTGCCTTTGTGAATGGATTCACAACGTGACCGTGATCTCACTCTACGCCCGCCCAAATTGGCCTGTAACTTAGGTCACGCTAAGTGAGGGTGGGCTTATCCGGTGCAGGCCGTCCCGGACACGCTCAGGGCTTGACCGAGTGGTGCAGGGCGACGATCCCAGCGGACAGGTTGTGCCACTCGACGCGCCCCCATCCGGCCTGGACCATCCGCAGCGCGAGGCCCTTCTGGTCCGGCCAGTCCCGGATCGACTCCGCGAGGTAGACGTAGGACTCGGGGTTGGAGGAGATCGTGCGCGCGATCGTCGGCAGCGCGCGCATCAGGTAGTTGGAGTAGACCGTCTCGAACAGGGGCCACGTGGGTGTGCTGAACTCGCAGACCACGACGCGCCCTCCCGGCCGCGTGACGCGCTGGAGCTCACGCAGCCCCTGCACCGTGTCGTGGATGTTGCGCAGGCCGAAGGAGATGGTCACGGCATCGAACACGTCGTCGGCGAACGGCAGAGCCATGCCGTCCCCGGCCACGAACGGAAGGTCGCTGTAGTGCTCCCGGCCGACCTCCAGCATGCCGAGGGAGAAGTCGCACGGGACGACGGTGGCACCGGCGGCGGCGAACGGCCGGCTGGACGTCCCGGTGCCGGCAGCGAGGTCCAGGATGAGCTCGCCCGGCCGGGGAGCGACCAGGTCGACGACCTTCCTGCGCCACCGGCGGTCCTGGCCGAGCGAGAGGACGTCGTTGGTCAGGTCGTAGCGACGGGCCACCGTGTCGAACATGCGCGCGACGTCACGGGGCTCCTTGTCCAGACCGGCTCGGCTCACGGCGCCACTGTGCCATGCGGACCCACGCCCGGCGCACCGCGGGCCACGGTCCTGCAGACCCGGTGGCCGGGCCCGTACGGCCCGACCGCGACCTGCACGTGTGGTGGACGCGAGTAGGCTCGTGCGGGTGAGCAGCCCCGTCGTCGACCCGTCGGACGTCCCATCAGCCGTTCCTTTGGTCGTGCGTACGGTCGAGATCGACGACCCCGGAACCCTGTTGTCACTGCTCCCCCGGGAGGAGGCCGTGGCCTGGGTGCACCACGGCGACGGCCTCATCGGATGGGGGCGTGCGGCCAGCTTCGAGACCAGCGGTGAGACGCGGTTCGCCGACGCTCACACGTGGTGGCGCGAGATCACCCGGCACAGCGTGGTGCGTGATGCGCTCGAGATTCCGGGCAGCGGCTTGGTCGCCTTCGGGACCTTCACCTTCGACGCCGCCGCCCAAGGCAGCCGGCTCGTCGTGCCTGAGGTGGTCGTCGGTCGCCGCGACGGACGCAGCTGGGTGACGGTGGTCGGCCCCAACATCACCACGCCGCCGGTCCTCGGCCGGACCAGCCCGGTGCGCGAGCCCCGTACGGTGAGTGTCGCCGACGGCCCGGTCGACGCCGAGGGCTGGATGGGCATCGTCGCCGAGGCGGTCACCCGCATCGCCGACGACCGCCTCGACAAGGTGGTGCTGGCACGCGACCTCGTGGCGAGGTTCGACGAGCCGCTCGACGTCCGGGCACCGCTGCAACGCCTGGCCGACGACTACCCCGGCTGCTGGACCTTCCACGTCGACGGCTTCTTCGGCTCCACCCCGGAGATGCTGGTCCGGCTGGAGCGTGGTCTGGTGACGTCACGAGTGCTCGCCGGCACGATCCGTCGCACCGGGGACGACACGCACGACCTCGCCCTGGCCGCCTCGCTCGCCCGCTCCAGCAAGGACCTGGAGGAGCACGAGTACGCGGTGCGATCGGTGGCCGACGCCCTGCTGCCCTACTGCACGAGCACCAACGTTCCCGAGGCCCCGTTCGTGCTGCACCTGCCCAACGTGATGCACCTGGCCACCGACGTCACCGGTGTCGTGGCCGGGGACACCAGCGCACTCATGCTCGCCTCGGCCCTGCACCCGTCGGCGGCCGTCGGCGGGACGCCGCGCGACGCCGCCGTGGAGCTGATCAGCGAGATCGAGGGGCTGGATCGTGGCCGCTATGCCGGACCCGTGGGCTGGATCGGCGCGAGCGGCGACGGCGAGTTCGGCATCGCCCTGCGCTCGGCCCAGGTGGCGCAGGACGAGCGCAGCGTCCGGCTCTTCGCCGGCTGCGGCATCGTCGCCGACTCCGTCCCCGCCGAGGAGCTCGCCGAGTCCAGCGCCAAGCTCATCCCGATCCGCGACGCCCTGTCCTGACCGCTGATCGGTGCCTCAGCAACCGAATGGCGCGGTGGCTGCCTGATCGGTGCTCCAGCAACTGAAACGCAGGTCTTTCGGTTGGTCAGGCACCGATCACCGAGCAAGCTCCGCATCGGTGCCACTGCAACCGAAAAGCGACCCTCACGGTTGCTGAGGCACCGATCAGGGCGTCTGGTCCTGACTGAGCGAGGTCGGCTCAGCGCTCGTAGCTGGGCCAGCGGGGCGCGAGGGTGTCGCCGGAGGAGGTTCCGGTGAGGCGGCGCTTGATCCAGGGAGCAGCGTGCGCGGACACCCACTCGCGGTTGGCCGCCCAGCGTTGCGACGCGGTCAGGACCGGGCGGTCCGGCATCGGGAGCGGCTGCAGGTCGTGCTCGACGTCGAGGGCGTCGAGCACCGCGATGGCCATCCGCTGGTGGCCTGCCGACGACATGTGCATCCGATCGACGTCCCACATCCGCGGGTCGCGGTACTCACGCATCCGCCAGAAGTCGATGAGCGTCACGCCACGGTGCTCGGCGACCTCGCGCACCAGCTCGTTGTAGACGGCGAAGCGACCACGCACGGCCCCGAAGACGGGGAACCCTCCGGGATCGAACGCCGTGAACGTCACCACCCGGGCGCCCGTGGCCACGAGCTCGGCGAGGGCCTGGTCGTAGGCCGCCACGAGAGAGTCGATGTCCACCGAGGGCCGCAGGATGTCGTTGGCGCCGGCGTAGAGCGTCACCAGGTCCGGCTGGAGCGCGACGGCGGGCTCCAGCTGCTCGGCGATCACCGGAACCATCTTGCGACCGCGGATGGCGAGGTTGACGTACCCGAAGTCATCGACCTGCCCGGCCAGCACGTCAGCGGCACGATCAGCCCATCCGCGCACGCCGTTCGGCAGGGACGGGTCGGGGTCGCCGACCCCTTCGGTGAAGGAGTCGCCCATGGCGACGTAACGACGAAAACTCACCCCGAGAGCGTAGCCAACGCCCGACGCCGTGGCCGAGCGGCGCGACGTCGGTCTCGGCGCGCCCTCGGCCGCGTGCCGTGGAGGTAGCGGACCTCACGCCCGTCGGCACCATCTGGGCGGTGCGGCAGGCGGTCGTGATGGGTGGATCTCAGGCCTCCAGCGGTTCGCACCGACCACTGAACGCCCTCAGTCCACCAGACCGCGGCGGCGGGCGATCGCCGCGGCCTCGGTTCGTCCGGAGGCACCGAGCTTGGCGAGGATGTTGGAGACGTGCACCGATGCGGTCTTGGGACTGATGAACAGCTGGGCAGCCACGTCTCCGTTGGTCCGTCCGGCCGCGACGAGGCTGAGCACCTCGATCTCACGCGGCGTCAGCTCGGCGGAGCGGTCTGCGGCCTCGCCGCCGGTGGACAACCCAGAGATCTCGGCCAGCAACGGTCGTGCACCCAGACGCTGCGCGATCGTTCGCGCCTCGTGCAGCAGCGGCTCGGCCTCCGAGGTGCGCCCCTGCGCCTTCAGCACCTGCGCCAGCCGGGTGGCCGAACGGGCCTGCTCGTAGACCTCGCCGAACGCCTCGAACGCCTCGGTGGTGCGCTGCCAGCCGTCGACGAGCGCCTCCGCCGTCGGCGGGTCGATGCCGGTGAGCCAGCGGAAGCGATCGGCCTCGGCCTCCACCCGCGCCAGCCAGGCGCGGCCCTCCGGCCCGAGCTGTGGGAACGCCGCGGCGGACGCGCGCGCCGCCTCGAGAGCGGCCTCGGCTCGCTCGAGCATGACGGCATGCTCGCCGGTGGCGGTGTGGGGGACTGCGTGCGCCAGCCGGCCGATGAGGAGCCCACCCATCCGGAGCCGCTGGGGCCCGAGGCTCTCCCGCCACACCGCGTCGAGCACCTCGAGCAGCTCGTCGTGCGCGGCGCCGGCCTGGACGTGGTCGGCAGCGAGGTCGATGAGGGCCGTCCCGCTGTGCACCGCGAGGGCGACGTCGAGGTCCCAGCGGGCCCGCAGCTGCTCGACGTCCGCGGCATCGGGCTGCTCGCCACGACCCGCTGCGACCAGCAACGCCACGGCCTCCAGACAGGCCCGCGCGAGCCTGGTCCCACCTGTGCTCACCCGCAGCGCAAGGGTCTCGTCCCATGCACCCCGCAGGTAGCAGGTCACCGCGGTGAAGAAGCGACCGTCGAAGCCGTACGGAGCCCAGGCCCGGCCGGTCTCCTCGCCGCGACGCATGGTCTCGCGGAAGACCCGCTCGCCCTCGGCGAGGGCGCCGCCGCTGAGGTGCACGAACGCCAGGTGGTGCAGCGCACGGAGCTCTCCGTTGACGTCGCCCTGCCGCCGAGCCGTCTGGGCGATCTCGCTGTAGCGGCGCTGCGTCTTCTCCGGGTCGGCACCGCTGCGTGCCAGGAGCTTGATGATCGTGGTCTGGGCCTCGGCCGTCGTCTGGTCGTCCCCATGCTGCTCGGCGAGCGCGAGGGCTCGCTCGGCGCGTTCGAGCGCCTCGTCGTCGCGACGCATCAGCGACAGTGCCGAGGCACGCAGAGACTCGATGCGGGGACGAAGGAAGGGCGGTGCCGCATCAGCCGCCTCGAGCGCCTCAAGACTGGCGGCGTCCGCGTCGGCGTCGGTGCCGCTGAGGTAGGCGATCTGCCCCGCGCTGAAGAGCAGTCGTGCGCGATCGGCATCGTCGGTGACGGTGCCGAGCCGGTCCTTCACCAGCGCTGCGGCGGTGCGGACCCGCCCCGAGGCCAGGAGGGCGTCGGCCGTCTCGATGACCACCTCCACGAGATCGGTGCCCTCAGGGGCGTGGTCGCCGACCGCCAGGGCACGCTGAAGGTGCCCGGCGGCCTCGTCGTGACCGCCGACGCGGCGCGCGTCCTCAGCAGCCCGGACGTCCGCGGCGAACGCGGTGGCGGGCTCGGCGGCCCCGTGCGCGTGCAACGCCCGCTCGGCGGCTGTCCCGAGCGTCGGGTCGTCCATGAGGGCGGTGAGGAAGGCCGCATGGACGTGGCGACGCTCCCCCGGCAGCAGGTCGTCGCGCACCGCCTCGGCCAGCAGGGCGTGCCGGAAGACCAGGACGTCTCCCCGCGACACCAGCACCTTGAGATCGACCGCTTCGCGCAGGGCGGCATCCAGATCGACGTCGCCCACCACCCGGCGCAGCAGGGTGTCACCGACCGATGAACCGGCGCAGGCCACGGCCCTCACGACCAGACGGGCCGCCTCTCCCAGCCGGTCGACCCGCACGAGCAGCAGGTCGGCCAGGTCCTCCGGGAGCGAGCCGTCGGCCAGACCGGCGTCGAGGAGCTCCTCGGCGTAGAAGGCGTTGCCCTCCGCCCGGCCGATGATCGCCTCCATGCCGTCGGCACTCAGCCGGGAGGCGGCCCGCGAGCGGAGCAGTGCCCCCAGGGCCACGTGATCGAGCGGGCCGAGCTCGGTGCGGCGCACCGACGGCAGGCGCGACCACTCGGCCAACGCCTCGCGGAGCGGGTGCCGCCGATGGAGGTCGTCACTGCGGTAGGTGAGGAGCACCGCGACGGGGCGGGTGAAACGGCGCGCCAGGAGGTATCGCACGAGGTGCCGCGTGGATGCGTCCGCCCAGTGCAGGTCCTCCACCACCAGCAGCACCGGGCCATCGGCGGCCAGGACCTCCAGACCGCGTGCGACCGCGGAGACGACCTCGGCGCGGAGCCGGTCCGGATCCTCGGCCTCGGAGGACCGCAGCATCAGCCCACGCAGGGCCGGCTGAGACTCCAGGAGCCGGGCCCGGACGTCGTCGGGCAGGTGGGCGAGCATCTCTGCGACCGGCTCGAAGGACGGCGTGTTGGCCCCGAGGTCGAGACAGTGTCCGAGAAGGACGCTGAACCCCGCGCCACGGGCTCTCTCGACGAGCTCGCGCACCACTCGGGTCTTGCCGATGCCCGCGTCGCCGCCCAGCAGCACGGCGTCGACCGGGACGGCCGCGTCCAGGCCGAGCGCCCCGCTCAGCTCCTCGAGCTCGGCGTCGCGGCCGACGATCGGCGTGGTGGGGGCAGTGGCCATGTCCCCCATCATGACGGAGCGCGCCGACGACTTCCGCCGCGCACGGCAGCGGTCACACGGTCGTCAGGTGTCGCGGCAGGATGCTGCGACGCAGACGGGGCGGCGCCGTGCGGTGGAAGCGGTGGCCGGCGCGGGTGTCCCGGGGTCCGCGGACGGACTCGTGGCGCATCGCGATGGTGGCGGTGACGAAGCTCTGCGGGTCGGTGATCATGACCTCAGACTCGTGCTCTGAGGTGGCGCCTCACATCGGGCAAGGTCCCTAGTGAGCCGACCCGACCCCCTCAGATCAGCGGAGGTCGCGCAGCGTCTTCCTGCCGCCGTGCAGGAGCGTGAGAACGAGCCCGAAGGCCTTCTCGGTCTTCTCGTCACGGGCGAACGTCGTGAGGTCGAGCAGGGGCCTGAAGCGTTGGCGGGTGATGGACTTGGCGTAGGTGAACTCCCGCAGACCGTCTGCCCCGTGGATGCGTCCGAACCCGGACTCCCCCACGCCCCCGAAGGGCAGCGACGGCACGCCCGCGAAGGCGATGACGGAGTTGACCGACGTCATGCCCGAGCGCACCTGGCGGGCGATCTCCTCGCCCTGCTTCTTGGAGAACACCGCACCGGCCAGCCCGTACCGTGTCGCGTTGGTGCGCTCCACCGCCTCGTCCATCGAGTCGACAGGGTTGATCGCGAGGGTCGGCCCGAAGGTCTCCTCGGTCATCTCGGTGGAGGTCTCGGGCACGAAGGTCAGGATCGTCGGCTGCACGAAGCGCTCCCCCACCGCATCGGGACCGCCCATGACGACGGTGGCTCCCTGGTCGACCGCGTCCTGCACGTGGCTGCGGATCACGTCGACCTGCGACGGCATGGTGATGGGGCCGATCTTGGCGCCTTCCCCACCACCGGCGCTGGCCGCGTACAGCCCCTTGGCCTGCTCGGTGATCTCGTCGACGAACTGGGCGAAGACGGCGCGGTGGACGTAGACCCGTTCGGTGCCGATGCAGGTCTGCCCGGCATTGGCCATGCCGGCCCACAGGGCGGCCTCCGCTGCCGCGGGGAGGTCAGCGTCCTCGTCGACGATCAGCGAGTCCTTGCCGCCGGCCTCGATGATGACCGGTGTGAGTGTCTCGGCGCAGGCTGCCATGACCTTCTTGCCGGTGGCCCCGGAGCCGGTGAACGCCAGCTTGTCGACGCCGGAGGTGCACAGCGCGTGCCCGGTGGCGCCCAGGCCGGTGACGCACTGCAGCAGCGGACGCCCGCCCACCACCTCGGTCAGGGTGTCGGCGAGCCACTGCCCCACCCCGGGGGTGTACTCGCTGGGCTTGAACACGACCGAGTTGCCGGCCGCCAGCGCGTAGGCGATCGAGCCCATGGGGGTGAAGACCGGATAGTTCCACGGACCGATGACGCCGACGACGCCGAACGGCCGGTACTCCAGGCTCGCCGCCTGGTTGGCCATGAGGAGTCCGGGCGCCACGGAACGACGTCCGAGCACCTTCTTGGCGTTCCTGGCTGCCCAGGCGATGTGGTCGATCGCCAGGCCCGCCTCCAACGTGGCGTCGGCGTGCGGCTTGCCGGTCTCGCGGTGGACCAGCTCGGCCAGCTGCGGCAGCCGTCGGGTGAGGACGCTGCGCCAGGTCAGGAGATGGTCGGCCCGTTCGGCGAAGTCCAGGGCGCTCCACCACTGTGCGCTCTCGCGTGCCTGCTCCACCGCCGAGGCGACGTCCTCGGCCGAGGCCACCGGGTGCACGCCGACGAGGTCACCGGTGGCGGGGTCGAGTGAGTCGAACGTCTCGACGCCGTCGGCCGGGGGCGGTGCACTGCTGACGGGACGACGCGGTCCCGCGGCAGGTGCGGACGTGGGGGCCGGGATGGTGGCGGTCATCGTGACTCCTTCAACAGGTCGGCGGCCTTCTCACCGATCATGATCGTGGGGGCGTTGGTGTTGCCGCGCGGGACGGTGGGCATGACGGAGGCATCGGCCACGCGCAGGTTCGCCACGCCACGCACCCGCAGCTCCGGATCGACGACCGCGTCCTCACCCGTGCCCATCGAGCAGGTGGCGACCGGGTGGTAGAGCGTCTGCCCGATGCGGCCGATCGACTCGATGATCTCCTCGTCGCTCGCGTCCAGGCTGCTCGGCTCCCACGGGGCGTCGACGTAGCGGTCGATGGCCGACTGCCGCAGGATCTGCGCCAGCTTGCGATAGCCGCGGAGCATCGCGTCGAGGTCTGCGCGGTCATCGAAGTATCCCGGCTCGATCTCGGGGTGCCACGTGGGGTCGGCCGAGCGCAGCCGGACGTGGCCGCGGCTCTGGACCCGCACGAGGGTGACGGCCGCCGTGAACGCCCGGCGCGTGGGTTCGTGCAGGCCGTTGTCCCAGAAGCCGGTGGGCGCGAAGTGGATCTGGACGTCGGGCGCCTCGGTGCCCTCTGCGGCCCCCGGCCCCGCGCCCCCGCCGGTACCGAAGAAGGCGCCTGCCTCGGCGACGTTGGACGTCAGCGGTCCTCGGCCGAGCTTCTGGGCCTTCAGGAGGTTGGGCAGGGACAGCGACTCCGCGACGTCGGTGGTGCCCTTGGTGTGGGCGAGCAGGGCCGAGACCGGGTGGTCCTGCAGGTTGGCGCCGACCCCGGGCAGGTCGACCGCGACGTCGACGCCGACGTCACGCAGGTGCGCGGCCGGACCGATGCCCGAGAGCATGAGGAGCTGCGGGCTGTTGACCGCCCCACCGGACAGCACGATCTCGGCGTCGGCGCTGACGGCGTGCTCCACACCGTCACGGCGGTAGGTGACGCCGACCGCGCGGTCGCCCTCGAGCTCGATGCGGGTGACCAGGGCACCGGTGCGCACCGTGAGGTTGCGCCGCTGCATAGCAGGCCGGATGAAGGCGTCGGCCACGGACCAGCGTCGACCCTTGTGGCAGGTGACCTGGTAGAGACCGGCTCCCTGCTGGACGGCGCCGTTGAAGTCGTCGAGCGGCTTGTGCCCGGCCGCGACGGCGGCGTCGACGAAGGCGTGGCTGAGCTCGTGGGTGAAACGACGGTCCTCCACCACGAGGGGGCCGTCCGTGCCGTGGAAGGAGTCGTCCAGCCGGGTGTTGCCCTCGGACCTGCGGAAGTACGGCAGGACGTCGTCATAACCCCAGCCGGTGGCCCCGTAGGCGTCGCGCCACTCGTCGTAGTCGGCGCGGTTGCCGCGGATGTAGATCATCGCGTTCATCGACGAGCAGCCGCCGAGGGCCTTCATGCGCGGCCAGTCGGCCCGGCGTCCGCCCAAGTGCTTCTGGGCCGTCGTCTGGTATCCCCAGTCCCACTTGGTCTTGAACAGCGTCGGGAAGCCGGCGGGCAGGTGGATCATGTCGTCGTCGTCCATCGGACCGGCCTCGAGCAGCAGGACGGAGACGCCAGGGTCCTCGGTCAGACGGGCGGCGACCACACCCCCGGCGCTGCCTGATCCGATGACGATGTAGTCGAAGCTCTCGGCGACCATGGAACCCTCTCGATGGTGGGAGTGACCGGCGTCACCCAACCTACTCTCGGTATCCGAGTGCGTCCACGGCTCGGCTCAACGTCTCATGGTGAGCCGCTGCGGCGGCCTTGAGCGCGGCGTCGAGTGCACGACGTGAGGCTCTCGGAACCCGCACCTCGACCACCTGCAGACCCCCGGGGACCCCGGCGGGGGTGCCGGGCCGTGGGCGGCCGGGAACAGCACCGGCGGGGGTGCCGGGCCGTGGGCGGCCGGGAACAGCACCGGCGGGGGCGCCGGGCCGTGGGCGGCCGGGAACAGCACCGGCGGGGGCGCCGGGCCGTGGGCGGCCAAGGGCACCGAGGAGGTCGGGCAGCGCATCGGCGCCGACTCTGTGGTGGGCGACGCCGTGCGCACGGCACAGCGCAGCGATGTCGGTGCCCGTCGGCGTCGCGTAGATCCGTTCGAAGGCATCGGCGTAGGCGGCGTCACCCTGCTCGAGGGTGGCGAAGATGCTGCCACCGTCGTCGTTGACGACCACGATGACCAGGTCCGGCCGGGGCTCGTCGGGGCCGAGCAGGAGGCCGTTGGCGCCGTGCAGGAACGTCAGGTCACCCATGACGGCGAGTGCGCTGCTGCCCTCGTGGCGGCGTTGTCTGGACAGCGCGGCGCCGACTGCCGCGGATATGGTGCCGTCGATGCCGGCCAGGCCCCGGTTGGCGAGCACGAGACGGCGCTGTCCGACGGGGTACGGACGGGCCACGAGGTCGAGGTCTCGCACGGGGTTGGACGAGCCGACGAACAGCAGACCACCGGGCGGGACGGCCGCGCCCACCGTCTGCGCCACTCGGTACGGCGCCGAGTCGGCTCGAGCGGACACGACCGCATCGATGAGCTCGGTGACCTGCTGGTCGGCCTCCTGCCAGAGGTCGAGCCAGGCGGCCTCTCCCCGTGCCTGCACCCTGACGTCGCGGGCGAACCTCACCCGAGGCCCGGGGACGTGCGGGAAGGTCGCCGGGGTGCCGACGTGCACGATGTCCACGTCGTCGCGCCCGAGGAGCCGGGTGACGGAGCGCGAGAGCGTCGGGTGGCCCAGGCTCACGACCCGTTGGACGACGTCGGCCAACGGGGAGTCCAGCAGCAGCCGGCCCGAGACGAGCGCCGGACCGGTGCGGGCACCGGACGTCGGCTCGGCGAGCAGCGGCCAGCCGCCCTCCTCGGCCACGATCCGGGCGCGGGGGCCGGCGTCGTCCCCGGCCACCACCACGGTGCGGGGACCGGCATCGAGCCGCAGCACCTCGCGGGCGTCCTGCGCGATGCCCCCGGATCCGTGCTTCCGCGGCGTCACGGCCGGTGAGCTCGCGTCGCTCGGCCTCCCGGCCTCGCGAGGCACGGCGAAGGTCCAGTCCACCGGCGCGACGAGCGGCTCGTCGAGCTCGAGGTTGAGCTGGGCGGGCCCATCCTGAAGCGCGTCGACCTGCTCGACGTACGCCAGTCCCGGGAAGAGGTGACGCTGGTCCGTCGTCTGGTTGGCGCCGGTGCCCCGCAGCCGGCCCGGGCGGTCGGCGGTGACGGCGACGACGGGTACGTCCGCGTGCAGCGCCTCGAGCATCGCGGGATGCAGGTTGGCGACCGCGGTGCCCGACGTCGTGACCACGGCGACCGGCGTCCGTGAGCCCCGCGCCAGGCCGAGCGCGAGGAAGCCGGCCTCCCTCTCGTCGACGCGCACGTGCAGCCGGAGCAGACCCTGGGCGTCGGCGGCGTGCAGCGCGAGGGCCAACGGTCCGGACCGTGAGCCGGGGGCAAGCACCGCCTCGCTGGATCCCAGCTGCAGCAGCCTCTCCACGAGCCGACGAGCAGTCTGGACAGCGGATGCGCCGTCGGCGCGCTCAGGCATCGCCCGCCTCCAGCAACGTCGAGACCCGTGCGAGGCGCTCCCGCCAACGGGCCGAGGTCGGGCCGTCGGCGGCGCAGGACTCCAGCGCCGCGGGATCGACCTCGGCGCGCCCGGTCGGCAGCGCACCGTCGACGGGCACCAGCGGCCTGGCGACGACGTCGGTGCGGAGCAGGGAGGTGGTGGCCAGTCCGCAGGCGTGTGGCAGCTCGGGCAGGGCCGCCGCGAGGGCGACGCCGGCGGCCAGGCCCACCGACGACTCGACCGCGCTCGAGACCACCACGGGCAGCTCGATCTGCTCGGCGATGTGAAGGCAGGCGTGGACCCCGCCCAACGGCTGCACCTTGAGCACCGCGACGTCGGCTGCCCCGAGCTCGCGGACGCGGTAGGGGTCGTCGGCGCGCCGGATGGACTCATCGGCAGCCACCAGGACGTCCACCCGACGACGCAGCGCTGCCAGGTCCTCCACGCTCGCGCACGGCTGCTCGACGTACTCCAGGCCCACTGCGGCGTCGAGCACCTGGACGGCGCGCTCAGCCTCATCGAGGCTCCAGCCGCCGTTGGCGTCGACGCGGACGTGGCCGTGCGGACCGAGGGCCTCACGCACGGCCTCGACGCGGGCACGGTCGTCGTCGAGCTGCTGACCGGGTTCGGCGACCTTGACCTTGGCCGTCCTGCAGCCGGACCGCTCGACGATGCCGCGGGCGACGTCCGGGGTGACGGCAGGGACGGTGCAGTTGACCGGGACGTGCGAGCGCAGCGGGTCCGGCCAGGGTTGCCTCGCCGAGTCCAGGGCGGCACGCAGCCACGGCATGCTCTCGGCATCGTCGTAGTCGAGGAACGGGCTGAACTCCGCCCATCCGGCAGGTCCCTGCAGCAGCATCCCCTCGCGACGCTCGATGCCGCGAAAGCGCAGCGGCATGGGGATCGAGTAGGTCGCGGTGCGCACTCGATGACCCTAGAACATGCGGCGCTCCACCCGGCCGCGCGAGCACCACCCACCCGCCCCGTCCCACGGTCCCCCTGATTCCCATGAGTTCCTGGGAATCAGGTGACTCCCCCCGGTTTTCTGCTGCCCACCTCGGCTTTCGAACCGGGGTGAGCAGCAGAAAACCGGGTGGAGTCCACGTTCTGGTGACGACGACGCGCTCACCGTCGACGTGACACCGTGGGGTCATGACACAGATCGCCATCGTCGGGGGCCATGGTCAGGTGGCCCGCGAGCTCATCCCACGTCTCGTCGCGGCGGGGCACACCCCCGTCGCCCTCATCCGCAACGACTCCCAGGTCGCCACGGTCGAGAAGCTCGGCGCCACCGCGCGCCGTCTCGACATCGAGCACCAGGACGCCGCGGCGTTCGCCGCCGCGTTCGAGGGCTGCCATGCCGTCGTGTTCGCCGCCGGCGGTGGACCCGACGGCAACATCGAGCGCAAACGGACCGTCGACCTCGAGGGCTCGCTGAAGTCCATCGAGGGCGCCAAGCAGGCGGGGATCGCACGATTCGTGCAGATCTCGGCGATCGGTGTCGACCTGCCGCTCCCCGAGGACACCGAGCCGGTCTGGCGTGCGTACGTCGAGGCCAAGCGCGATGCTGACGCGGCCCTGCGGTCCTCCGGCCTCGACTGGACCGTCCTGCGGCCGGGCCGCCTCACCGACGACCCGCCCACCGACCTGGTGACGGTGGCCGACTCGGCCTCACGCGGCGATGTCACCCGCGCCGACGTCGCGGCTGTCGCGGCCGAGGTCATCGACACCGGCGCCGGCATCGGCCGCCAGTGGGACGTCGTCGGTGGGGAGACCCCGGTCGCGCAGGCAGTCGCTCGGGCCTGAACCCCGATTCGTGAGCTCGGGCCCCCAATCGAACGATGATTGGGGGCCCGGGCTCACACATCGGGAGAAACTGACGCCTTGAGCGCGCGACGATCGACCTTGCCCCCGGGCAGCAGCGCGATGGTGTCCACCAGCTCGACCTGACGCGGCGCCCACCGTCGGTCCAGGCCGCGCTCCTGCGCTGCGTCACGCAGCGCGTCCAGGCGCAAGCCGTCCAGGCACACGGCGTCCGCCGGTACGACGAAGGCCACCACCCGGGCGCCCCACTCCTCGTCCGGCACCCCCACCACGGCGACGTCCGCGACGCCCTCGACCTGCCGGAGCACCCGTTCTACCGCGGGCAGGGAGACGTTGACACCGCCACTGACCACCACGTCGTCGAGGCGCCCCGTCACCGTCAGCACCCCGTCCTCGAGCGAGCCGACGTCGGCCGTCGCGAACCACTCCCCCTCGAACGCCTCGTCGCCGTAGCCGTCGAACAGCACGGGACCGGCCACGTGCACCTGGCCGGTGTCATCGATGCGCAACCGCACCCCCTCCAACGGCACGCCGTCGTACACGCAGCCACCGGCCGTCTCGCTCATGCCGTAGGTGCGGACCACGTTCACCCCGGCCGAGCGTGCTCGCTCCAGCAGCCCGGTCTCGACGCCGGCCCCGCCGACGAGCAGCGCGTCCAGCCCGCTGAGGAGGCCGAGACGTCCCTCCCGGTCGAGCCGGTGCAGCTGTGTGGGCACGAGCGAGGCATAGGTGCGCTCCACACCGTCCAGCGCCTCGAGCGCGGACTCGAGGTCATGGTGCTCGTCCAGGACGACGGGGTCGGTGCCGGCCAGTACCGAACGCACCAGCACCTGGAACCCGGCGACACCCGACGTCGGCAGTGCCAGCAGCCACCGCCCAGGACCGCCCAGTCTCTGCTCCGTGGCCCGCGACGACGCCAGGACGGCTGCGCGCGACAGCACGACGTCCTTGGGCTCTCCCGTGCTGCCCGACGTCCGCACGACCACCGGCTCGCCCCCGTCACGCACCCACGGCTCCAGCAGCGCGAGCAGCTCACGCGGGTCCCCTCCCACGGGGTGCAGGGACGCACTCACGTCCCAGGGTCGACGTCCGGGTCGACGTCCGGGTCGACGATCGGGTCCTGCGGCTCCCTCACAGGTCGCGACTGGTAGATCGCCGCAGCAGCGAGGATCACGGCGGCAACGGCACACAGGATCCGGATCGCGGCCTGGCCCTCGGTGAGCGCGAGGTACCCCATGACCGCGACGAGGGCCACCAGCACGAAGGGGAACGGTGGCTGCTTCATGGGGACACACTAGACGCCCCGGACACCGGAGCCGGGCGGACGAGGTGGGCGACCTCCCGGTCCGGGACGTCCAAGCCCTGTCCGTGGTACCTCGGAGCGGTGGCACACTGGCCCGCGTGCCTGCTGACGCCACCGCGGACCCCACGCCCCCCGACCCCGGCCACGGCCACGGCCACGGCCACGGGGCCACGTTGACGCACTGGGTGGAGGGCGCACGACCTCGCACCCTCCCGGCGGCCGTGGCACCGGTCCTGGCGGGCACGGGAGCCGCGATCTGGGCCGACGCCCTCATCTGGTGGAAGGCCCTGCTCGCGCTCGGCGTCTCCCTCGCCCTGCAGGTCGGGGTCAACTACGCCAACGACTACTCCGACGGCATCCGCGGCACCGACGACGACCGGGTGGGCCCACTGCGTCTGGTCGGCTCCGGGCTGGCGAGCCCGGGGGCGGTCAAGGCGGCCGCCCTCGGCTTCCTCGCCCTCGGCGGCCTGTTCGGGCTCGCCCTCGCGGCGACGACGTCGTGGTGGCTGCTCGTGGTCGGGGTCGCCGCGCTCGGTGCCGCCTGGACGTACACCGGCGGCCGGAGACCGTACGGGTACCGGGCCCTCGGCGAAGTCAGCGTCTTCCTCTTCTTCGGACTGGTCGCGGTGCTGGGCACCACGTATGTCCAGGCGGAGCGGCTGACCTGGCCGTCGTTCGCCGCCGCGGTGGGGATCGGTGCGTTGGCGTGCGCCATCCTGGTCGCCAACAACCTGCGCGACATTCCCACCGACGTGGTCTCCGGCAAGCGGACCCTCGCCGTGCTGCTGGGCGACGCCCGGTCACGAGGGTTCTTCACCGGCCTCGTCCTCGTGGCAGCCCTCGCGCTGGTCGTGACGGCCGTGCTGACCACGCCGTGGGCCCTGCTCGGGCTCGCCGGTCTGCCGCTCGCGTTCCGCGCCACGGTCACGGTGCTGTCCGGTGCCGCCGGCCCGCAGCTGATCCCGGCACTGCGCGACGTCGGTCTCGCCGAGCTGCTCTATGCCGTGGGCCTGCTGGTCGGGCTGCTGAGCGGCGCGACGAGCTGATGCCGCTTCACGCTGGCCCGGGCAGCTCTCCATCACGTTCGTATGCGGCAAGCGCCTCGACGTAGGGGGCGAGGTCGATGTCGCGTGCAGCCAGCCAGCCGTCGTCGAAGTACGTGCTGAGGTAGCGCTCCCCGCTGTCGCACAGCAGCGTCACGATGCTGCCCTCCTGGCCGTCGCGCCGCATCTGCGCGGCCACCTGGATCGACGCCCACACGTTGGTGCCGGTGGACCCGCCCACTGGGCGCCCGAGCCGGTCGCTCACCCAGCGCATGGTGGCGATGGAGGCAGCGTCGGGGACCCGCAGCATGTCGTCGATGACGCCACCGACGAACGACGGTTCGATGCGCGGGCGACCGATGCCCTCGATCCGCGACGGCATACCGGTGGCGTAGTCGGAGGTGTCGAGCTCCCACCCGTCCAGGAACGCCGAGTTCTCCGGGTCAGCGACAAGCAGCCGCGTGGAGAAGCGCCGGTAGCGGACGTAGCGTCCGATCGTCGCTGACGTCCCGCCGGTACCGGCGCTCACGACGATCCACGTGGGGCACGGGTGCCGCTCCTGCTGCATCTGTTCGAAGATCGACTCGGCGATGTTGTTGTTGCCGCGCCAGTCGGTGGCCCGCTCGGCGTAGGTGAACTGGTCCATGTAGTGCCCACCGCACTCGACGGCGATGCTGCGGGCTGCCTCGTACATGTCCGGCGGGCGCTCCACGAAGTGGCACCGCCCCCCGTGCCACTCGATCAGCGCGACCTTCTCCTGGCTGGTCGACTCCGGCATCACGGCGATGAACGGCAGGCCCACGAGCCGTGCGAAGTACGCCTCGCTGACCGCCGTCGACCCGCTGGAGGCCTCCACGATCGTGCTGTCCGGGCCGATCCAGCCGTTGCACAGCGCGTGCAGGAACAGCGAACGGGCGAGCCGGTGCTTGAGGCTGCCCGTGGGGTGGACCGACTCGTCCTTGAGGTAGAGGTCGACCCCGGGCGTGGGAATGGTCAGCGTGTGAAGGTGCGTGTCCGCGCTGCGGTTCGCATCGGCCTCCACCAGACGGATGGCCTCATCGATCCAGGCACGGTCCTCAGTCGATGTCTTCGGCACGACGGGACTCCTCCACCTTGTCGTGCATCCGCTCGGCTCGCCCCTGCACCCGGGCGGCGAGCTCGGCACGCATGTCGGCGAGCGCGAAGATCGAGATGATCGAGGAGATGACCAGGGCGACGAGCAGCACCACGAGGTTGGTGAGCGTGCCGAACTCCAGGAAGAACTGCCCGACTCCCCACAGCAGGACGTAGGTGATGAGGAAGATCCCCAGGCGCGCGAGGGTGAACTTGGCGACGAGACTCATGCGGGTCCACCCTCGACATCGGCACTGCGGAGGCGCGACCGCACTCGTGCTTGCCTGTCCGTCCGCTGACACTCGCTCATGCCCTGAGGGTAACGGGCCGAGCCCGGGGGAACACCAGCCGACCTTGCTCGTCGACGGTAGGATTGAGCCATGGGCAAGGCATTGATCGTCGTCGTGGCCGTCGTCCTGCTGGTCTACGCATTCTTCGACCTGCTGGCGACACCGACCCAGCGCGTGCGCATCCTGCCCAAGCTCGTGTGGTTCGCTCTCGTCGTCCTGATCCCCTTCATCGGGCCGCTGCTGTGGATCTTCTTCGGAGCGACCCGTCAGACCGGCGCCCCGCCGCCGCGTCGTCCCTACCGCGGCTACGGCCCCGACGACGACCCGGACTACCTGCGCGGGCTCTGACCCTCCTCGCGAGTCACTCCGTCACCGCTCGCGAGTCACTCCGTCACCGCTCGCGAGTCACTCCGTCACCGCTGGAGAGTCACACAACCCGCGACGCGTGACCCGGTGACGCGGTGACGCGGTGACGCGGTGACTCGGTGACTCGCCACGCGTGACCCAGTGACTCGTCGGTGGTAACCCAGTGACTCGCCACGCGTGACCCGGTGACTCGCGAGTCTTACTTGGCGTAGGAGTGCAGCCCGGAGCCGAAGAGATTCACGCCGTAGTAGCTGAACAGGAAGGTCGCGAAGCCGACCAGCGCGATGATCGCAGCCCGCTTGCCCTTCCAGCCCGCCGTGGCGCGCGCGTGCAGGTAGCCGGCGTAGACCACCCACGTGATGAAGGCCCAGACCTCCTTGGGATCCCAGCCCCAGTAGCGACCCCAGGCGTAGTGCGCCCAGATCGGCCCGGCGATGAGCGCCCCGAAGGTCCACAGCGGAAAGCCCACCGCGATGACCCGGTAGGCGACCTTGTCCATGACCGCCGACGAGGGGAAGCGACCCAGCAGGCCGCCGACGGTGCCGCGCTGCTCGGCGCGACGGCGGATGAGGAACAGCACCGAGGCCGCCGCACCGACGAGGAAGAACGCGCCGGAGAGCATGACGGCCGCGACATGGATGACGAGCCAGTAGGAGTGCAGCGCCGGCACGAGCGGGCCGGCCGGGACGTAGGTGGACATCGCCATGCCGAGCACCACCAGCGCGAACCCGGTGATGATCCCGCCGAGCCACTGCAGGCCTTGCCACGCGACCATCACGAGGTAGACGACGAGGGCGAACGCAGCGCCACCGATGCCGAACTCGTACATGTTGCCCCACGGCACACGGTCGGCCGCCAGCCCGCGGGTCACGAACCCGACGAGCAGCAACAGCGTGCCGAGGCCGGTGAGGGAGACACCGACCGAGGAGAGCACGTCGGGCCGGGAGACCGCGTCCTCATCGGCCGACGACTCCTCGGACTCCGGCGCTGCGGTGGTGCCCCCGGCCCCCACGGCGACGGGCTCGGGCGTGACCTTGCGGGCGAAGCCCCACTCGGCCATGTGCGCGAGGAAGGCCAGCGCGATGACGACGGTGGCCGAGGCGACCGAGTAGTTGGACACCTGGGCGAGAGTCTCGGTACTCATGTTCTGTCCTTCTCCTGGCCTGAGCTGTTCGGTTCTGTGCTGTTCGGGCCCGGGCCAGCGTCATCTGGCTCGACACCCAAGGCGACACGCAGCCGATCCAGCAGGTCGTCGAGGTCGTCGGGCAGGTCGTCACGGGGGACGCGATCGAGCGCGGCGACCTCCACCACGGTACGTGAGCCCTCACGTCGCGAGCGGACCCAGGTGCGTCGGGGCCGGACCAGCAGCGACAGCACCAGGCCGACGATGCCGATGCTGATCGCCACCAGGGGGAGCTGCACGAGCGGGGTCGAGGCCACCTGGAAGCGGGCGAACAGCACGAGGTCGACGAACTCGATCGAGCCACCGTTGGGCAGGTCGGCGGTCTGGCCGGGGCTCAGGCTGACGCGGAAGTTCTCCCCGTCTGGGTCCTTGAGCTGGGTGAGATTGGTCTTGTCGAGGATGTAGACCGACTGCGGCGTGCCGTCGTCGAGTCCGAGGTCGCCCTCGAAGACGAACAGCCCCACGAGCGGGTTGACGGCCCCGGGGAAGGCCGAGATCGATGCGTCCTCCTCGCCGGTCGTCACGGCAGTCGGCAGGAAGAATCCTTGGAACCCCAGCTGCTGGGGCTGGGCATCGGGAACCTGCACGACGCCGTTGGAGGTGTAGGTGCCGTCCTGCGGCAGGAAGGGGACGGCGTCGTCGAAGACCACGTCACCCTCGGCGTCGGTGACCCGAAGGACCGGTGCGTAACCCTGCCCGACGAGGAAGACCGACGTTCCGTCGATCGCGAGCGGTGAGTTGACCTGGACATCGAAGTCCCTGGCCTCGGCACCGGGCCGCTCCTCATAGGTCCCTCTGGCGCGGAACAACCGCGGCGCGCCGCGCTGGGGTCCGTCGGTCCAGAACCGGGCTTCCATCTGGTCGAGCTGCAGGCTGAACGGCGGCAGGTCGTCGGGGTCGAAGAGCGCGCCGGAGGAGAACTCGTCGTACTGGGTGAGGACGTTGGCAAAGCTGTCGCCCTGGGTGACGATCGCCGCGCCGCGGTACCCGAACAGTGCTCCCACGGCGACGCCGACGAGCACCGCCACGATGCTGACGTGGAAGATCAGGTTGCCGAGCTCGCGCAGGTAGCCCTTCTCGACCCTGACCTCACTTCTGGCCTCACTTCGGACCTCACTCCTGGCCTCGCTGGCGTCGGCTCCATCGACGTCCCCACCAGCGCCACCGTCGACGACGTCGATGCGTGACGGCAGCACCCTGGGTCCGGCGAGTACGGATCGGGCTGCCGCGGACACCTCGGCCGGCGACGCATCGGTCTCGAACGTCCCGAACGCGGGCAGCCTCTCGAGCCGCTTGGGTGCCTTGGGCGGACGCGCCCGCAGGGCCCGCAGGTAGACCCCCGTGCGGGGAACGATGCAGCCGATGAGCGAGACCATCAGCAGCAGGTAGATGGCACTGAACCACGGCGAGGTGTAGACCGCGAAGAAGCCGAACCGGTCAAGCCACGGCGCGAGGTCCGGGTTGCGGGAGAAGTAGGCCTCCACGGCGCGCGCGTCGACGCCGCGTTGGGGCACCACTGATCCGGGCACGGCGGCGATCGCCAGCAGCATCAGCAGGATGAGCGCCGTGCGCATGGAGGTCAGCTGTCGCCAGACCCAACGCATGAGCTCGGTCCGGCCCAGTGCGGGCGCGGTGCCGCGGGACCCGCCGGTCTCGGTCTTGTCGCTGCGCTGGGGCATCAGAGCACCGTCCCGAATCCACTGGCCCAGGCCTGCAGGTCCAGCACGAGGGAGTCCCACACGCCGGTCACGAGCAGCACACCCACGAGGACGAGCAGGCCGCCGCCCGCCCGCGAGATGGCGCGCTGGTGGCGGCGTGCCCAGGAGACGGCTCCCATGAAGCGCCGGAACGCCAGCGCCGCGACGACGAACGGCACGCCGAGGCCGAGGCAGTAGACGAACGTGAGGAACGCCCCGCGCTGGTAGGTGCCCTCCTGGTTGGCCAGGGTGAGCACGACGCCGAGCGTCGGGCCGATGCACGGCAGCCAGCCGAGCCCGAAGAAGAAGCCGAGCACCGGGGCGATGGCCACTCCCACGGTGGGCACGGCGTGGATGCGTACCTCGCGCTGCAACGCCGGGACGAGCCCCATGAAGACCAGCCCGAGCACGATGACGACGAGCCCGAGCACGATGGAGAAGCCGCGGCGGTACTGGAACAGCTCCTGCCCGACGGCACCGAACAACGCGCCACCGAGCACGAAGACGACGCTGAAGCCCAGCACGAACAGCACCGATCCGGCGAGCATGCGGCCACGACCGGCGGAGTCGAGGTCCTGGACCCCGACGCCCGTGACGTAGGAGAGGTAGCCGGGCAGCAGCGGCAGCACGCACGGGGAGAAGAAGGAGACCAGACCCGCGACGACGGCCACGGGGACGGCGAGCAGGAGTGAGCCGGAGGCTGCCGCGTCGGCGAACGCATCACCCATCGACGCTCGCCAACACGTCGTCGATCACGCCGGCGAGCGTGGACGCCCGCAGCTCGGGGTCGACGATGCGGGCGGCGACGTTGCCGTCGGCGTCGATGACCCATGTGGTGGGGATGGCCTGTGAGGGCAGGGTGTCGGCGAAGCCCAGCTGCAGCCGCCCCCCGCCGTCGAGGATGCTCGGGTACGGCGTCTGGAACTTCCGCTCGAAGGCCCGCGCCGCGTCCGGGTTGTCGCGCACCACGAGCCCCAGGAACTGCACACCGTCGTCGGTGTACTGCTCGGAGATCTGGTTGAGCACCGGCGCCTCGGCCCGGCATGGTGGGCACCAGGAGCCCCAGACGTTGACGACGAGGACCTCGCCGTCGAACTCCTCGCTGGAGCGGTCCTCCCCCTCGAGGTCCTCGCCTTCCAGGACGGGCGCCGGATCGCGGTCCTCGGGCTCCACGAACGTGACGAACTTGCTGCCGCTGACGTACCCGCCCGTCGAGCCCTCCGTGCCGATGCCGGAACAGCCCGCCGGCAGCGCGCAGGCGAGCAGGACCGCCACGACGGACCTGCCTGCTCGTCTGCCCCTCGGTCGCGGGCGGGCGGGACGCACGTCTCAGGCGCCGCCGACGAACTTGCCCTTGAGGGCGTCCGGCAGCAGGTCGGCGGCGGGCTCGGCGTAGGTGTGGCCGACGTACTCGTCGCCGTCGAAGGTCAGGCTGGTGATGCTGGCCAGCGTGCACTGGCGCTTGCGGGGGTCGTGCACGAAGCTGTTGCCCTCGTAGGCCTGGCGTGCGATCCACACCGGCAGCTGGTGGGAGACGATGACCGCCTCGTGACCTCGTGCGGCCTCGCGCGCGTCGGCGACCGCGGCCTGCATGCGCTGGGCGATGACCTTGTACGGCTCTCCCCAGGACGGACGCAGCGGGTTGCGCAGCTTCCACCAGTTCTTGGGGTGCGCCAGCGCCTTGGGCTCGGCCCCCACGGTGCGGCCCTCGAAGAGGTTGTCGGCCTCGATGACCCGTTCGTCGGTGGTGACGGGTGCATCGAGCAGGACGCGCAACGGCTCGACGGTCTGCTGGGCGCGCTCGAGCGGCGACGACACCAGGTGCACGATCTCGTGCTTGGAGAGGTGGTCGGCCGCGCGCTTGGCCATCTCGTGGCCGAGGTCGGAGAGGAAGTATTCCGGAAGCCGGCCGTACAGGACGCCCTCGGGGTTGTGGACCTCCCCGTGGCGCATCAGGTGGACGATGGTGCGCTCACTCATGGGTCAGACCTCTCCATGCGTCGACGTGGTGGGGGCACTGCCCAGCTTGCGCTCGCTCACGGGGTCTCCTCGGCTCGGGCGGCGGCCCGGGCGGCGGCAGGCAGGGCCTCGGCCATCCTAGAGAGTGCGTGTTCGTCGTGGGCCGCCGAGACGAACCACGACTCGAAGGCGCTCGGCGGCAGGTAGACGCCGGCCTCGAGCATGGCGTGGAAGAACGGTCGGTAGCGCCAGGACTGCTGTCGCTGGACGTCCTCGAAGCTGCGCGCCGGGCTGCTGAGCCCCCACAGGATGCTGAACATGTTGCCCACCGTCTGCACCACGTGCTCCACGCCCGCCTCGGTGAGCGCATCGGTGACGAGTGCCTGCGCCTGTGCCGACCAGGCGTCGATGCGCGCGTAGGCGTCGTCGTCGGCGAGGCGCAGCGTGGTGAGCCCGGCCGTCGTGGCCACGGGGTTTCCGGAGAGTGTTCCTGCCTGGTAGACGGGCCCGCTGGGCGCGAGCTGCTCCATGACGTCGGCCCGGCCACCGAAGGCCGCGGCCGGGAACCCGCCGCCCATCACCTTGCCGAAGGTCAGCAGGTCGGGCCGCCAGCCCTCGATCGCGCCGTCGAGGCCCCAGTGGCCCGAGCGGGTGACGCGGAACCCGGTCATGACCTCGTCGCTGATGAACAGCGCACCGTTCTCGCGGCAGGTGCGGGCGAGGAACTCGTTGAAGCCGGGCTCGGGCGCGACGACGCCCATGTTGCCGGCGGCAGCCTCGGTGATGACGCAGGCGATGTCGTCGCCCATCTCGGCGAACGCTGCGGCAACGGCCTCACGGTCGTTGTAGGGCAGCACCACGGTGTCCGCCGTGACGTGCGCGGGCACTCCGGGGGTTCCCGGGATGCCGAGGGTCACCAGTCCGGAACCCGCCTCGGCGAGCAGCGCGTCGACGTGGCCGTGGTAGCACCCGGCGAACTTCACGATCCGGTCACGTCCGGTGAATCCACGCGCCAGCCGGATGGCAGACATCGTCGCCTCGGTGCCGGAGGAGACCAGTCGCACGCTCTCCACGGGCGCACGGTCCACGATCTCCTCGGCCAGCTCGACCTCCGGAGTGCTGGGGGTGCCGAAGGAGGTGCCCCGTGCCGCTACCTCCTGCACGGCGGCGATGACCTGGGGATGCGCGTGACCGAGCAGCATCGGTCCCCACGACCCGACGAGGTCGAGGTGGCGCCGGCCGTCGACGTCGGTCAGCCAGGCGCCGCTGCCCTCGGTCATGAACCGGGGGGTGCCGCCGACGGCGCGGAAGGCACGGACCGGGGAGTTGACGCCGCCGGGCGAGACGGCCTTGGCCCGGTCGAACCACCGCTCGGAGACGGTCGGGGACGACGACGGACTGTCGGGGGTGCTGGAGTCCATGCACCCATTGTCCCAACGGGCACTGGGAGCCACCGGGCTGGTCGGCGTCGCCTGCGCGGGGCCGGCATCAGCGCCCGGGCGACAGCGCGGACGGGTGGCCGTGGGAGCAACGTAACCTACACCACTGACCGCTCGTTGAGACTGCGACACGGGCTCGTTTTGCCCTGAAGTGGACCCCTCGGTAACATGCGGTTACCGTGGCGTGGGTCACGCGTCGCGTGGGAGGGAAAGAATTCATGGCAGTCCGTACGCTGAGTCGCTGGCAGAAGGCCAGTGCGATCGTCCCGATGGCGGTGCTGGTCGTCGCCTGGGGCGCCGCTGTCGCCAACTCCGGCTTGGCCACCGCCGACGACGGCATCGAAGCAGCCGAGATCCCGGACGTCCCGACCACTGCTCTGGAGCAGCCGGCGAGCGTGCAGGAGACCCCGGCGGGCATCGATCCCAAGGCCGGCGCCGACGGTGCCGTCTCCACGCTGTCGACCAACGGCATTCCCTCCTCGGCACTGAGCGCCTACCGTCGGGCCGAGACGCTGCTGGGCAAGGCGGACGAGGCGTGCAACCTGCCGTGGCACCTCGTGGCCGCGATCGGCCGCGTGGAGTCCAACCACGGTCGTTTCGGCGGAAGCACCCTGAACTCCGACGGCACCGCTGAGCCGGGCATCTACGGCATCGCGCTGGATGGCACCAACGGCACTGCCCGCATCACCGACACTGACAACGGCGCACTCGACAAGGACCGCGTCTACGACCGTGCGGTCGGGCCCATGCAGTTCATCCCCAGCACCTGGAAGGCCGTGGGCGTCGATGCCGACGGTGACGGCGAGAAGGATCCTCAGAACATCTACGACGCTGCCACGGCGGCAGGCATCTACCTGTGCTCCGGCGACGGCAACCTCAGCGACGGCGACGACGTCGCCACGGCGGTCAAGCGGTACAACCGCTCGGACTCCTACGTCGACCTCGTCATGAAGATCTCCGAGGCCTATGCCGACGGCGACTTCTCCCAGACGCCCAACGGCACGCCCCCGGGCAACGTCATCACCAGCCAGTCCCACGACCAGACGCTCTCCCAGGGTCAGCGCGAGCGTGCCCAGGCCTCCGAGCGCAAGGCCGAGAAGAAGGAAGCCGCTGCCAAGAAGCGGGCAGCTGAGCGCAAGAAGCAGCAACAGCAGCAGAGCTCCGGCGGTTCCGGCAGCACCTCTGGCGGCGGCACCTCGACCGGCGGCTCCGGCGGCGGCACCTCCGGTGGTGGCGGCTCCACCGGCGGCGACACTGCCAGCGGTGGCAGTTCAGGAAGCAAGTCCACACTCGGTGGGACCATCAAGAAGAGCGGCAGCGGGTCGGCGGTCGAGCCGGTCACCGGTGCCGTCGGCACGGTCCTGAGTTGGACCGAGGCCAACCTGCGCTGCCTCGGGATCGAGGGCGTGCTTGGCGGGAAGTCCTACTCGAAGTGCATGAACGAGTTCGGCTACTGAGCCATCCGCACAGTGAACGACGAAGGGCCGACACCCGAGGGTGTCGGCCCTTCGTCGTCGGTCGTGCTGCGGAGCAGCAGTTCCACAGGTCTCGGTCAGGCCTGACGCGCGACCTCCGCGGCCCAGTAGCTGAGCACGATGTCCGCCCCGGCACGGCGGATCGACGTGAGGGACTCACCGATCGCTCGTTCGCGGTCGATCCAGCCGCGCTCGGCAGCGGCCTCGACCATCGCGTACTCCCCCGAGACCTGGTAGGCCGCCACCGGGACCGTGACGTGATCGCGGATGAGGGGCAGCAGGTCGAGGTAGCCCAGGGCAGGCTTGACCATGACGATGTCGGCCCCCTCCTGCACGTCCAGCAACGCCTCCCGCAGCGCCTCGCGCCGGTTGGCCGGATCCTGCTGGTACGTACGGCGGTCGCCCTGCAACGAGGAGTCGACGGCCTCCCGGAACGGCCCGTAGAACGCTGACGCGTACTTGGCCGCGTAGGCGAGGATCGCGACGTCGGTGTGACGCGCTGCATCCAGGGCGGCGCGGACCACCGCCACCTGACCGTCCATCATCCCGCTCGGTCCCACCAGATGGGCCCCGGCCTCCGCCTGCGCGACGCCCATGCGTGCGTAGACCTCCAGGGTGGCGTCGTTGTCCACCCGTCCGGCGTCGTCGAGCACGCCGCAGTGGCCATGGTCGGTGAACTCGTCCAGGCACAGGTCGGACATGACGAGCAGGTCGTCACCCACCTCGTCGCGAGCGTCGGCGATGGCGACGTTGAGGATCCCGTCGGAATCGAGGGCCCCGGAGCCGAGCGCGTCCTTGTGCTCGGGGACGCCGAAGAGCATGACGCCACCCAGGCCGAGTGACGCGGCCTCACGGACAGCGGCGCGAGCCGTCTCTCGCGTGTGCTGCACGACGCCCGGCATGCTGGAGATGGACCGCGGCTCGGTGAGGCCCTCCGCCACGAACAGCGGCAGCACCAGCTGTCGCGGGTCGACGGAGGTCTCCGCCACCAGCCGGCGCATCGCCGGCGACGTGCGGAGCCGGCGCGGTCGGTGGGTCGGGTGGTCGGTCATGCCGCCTCCATCAGGTCGGGTTCCATCAGTCGGTCCATCAGGTCGGTGCCACCGCCTGGCTTGTACCGGTGGGGAACCCCACGGTACGGCTCACCGTCGACGTGGCTCAGTGGAAGAAGTGTCGCGTGCCGGTGGCGTACATCGTCAGGCCGGCCGCCTCGACCGCCTTGATCGTCTCCTCATCACGCACCGAACCACCGGGCTGGACGATCGCCCTGACCCCGGCATCGATGAGGATCTGCGGCCCGTCGGCGAACGGGAAGAACGCATCGGAGGCGGCCACCGCGCCAGCGGCACGGTCACCGGCACGCTCGACTGCCAGCCGGCACGAGTCCACGCGGTTCACCTGGCCCATGCCGATGCCCACCGACGCACCGTCGGAGGCCAGCAGGATGGCGTTGGACTTGACCGCCCGCACCGCCCGCCAGGCGAAGGCGAGGTCGGCGAGAGTGTCCTCGTCGGCGGCCTCGCCGGCAATCAGGCTCCATCCGGCCGGATCGTCACCCGGGGCGTCGACGAGGTCGCGCTGCTGCGCGAGCTCGCCGCCGGAGATCTCCCGGAACTCGTACTCGCCGCGCTCGGTGTCGGCGCAGCGCAGGATGCGGATGTTCTTCTTGCCCTGCAGCACCTCGACCGCCCCGGGCTCGAAGTCGGGCGCCACGATGACCTCGGTGAACACGTCGGCCACCTGCTCAGCCATGGCGACGCTCACGGGTCGGTTGGCGGCGATCACGCCGCCGAAGGCCGAGACCGGGTCGCACGCGTGGGCGCGGGCGTGGGCCTGGGCGATGTCGGCGCCCACGGCGATGCCGCACGGGTTGGCATGCTTGATGATCGCCACGGCCGGCTCGTCGTGGTCGTACGCCGCCCGCCGAGCGGCGTCGGTGTCGACGTAGTTGTTGTAGCTCATCTCCTTGCCGTGCAGCTGCTCGGCCGCAGCCAGGCCGCCGGTGCCGTCGGTGTACAGCGCGGCACCCTGGTGCGGGTTCTCGCCGTAGCGCAGGACGGCCTGACGGGTGAGCACCACGCCACCGAACTCCGGCCAGCGCGGTGCCGTCCGCCCACCAGAGCCCGCCACTTCCGCCGACCCGTCGTCGGTGTAGTCGCCGGCGAACCACTCGGCGACGGCGACGTCGTAGGCGGCAGTGTGGGCGAAGGCCTTGGCCGCCAGCTTCTTGCGCTGCTCCAGGGTGAACCCGCCGCCCGCCAGGGCCCCGCGGACGTCGCCGTACGCCTCGGGCGAGACCACCACCGCCACGCTCGGGTGGTTCTTGGCCGCGGCCCGGACCATGGACGGACCACCGATGTCGATCTGCTCGACACACTCATCGGGCGTCGCACCGGAGCCGACGGTCTGGGTGAACGGGTAGAGGTTGACCACCACGAGGTCGAACGGCTCGACGTCGAGCTCCTCGAGCTGGCGGACGTGGTCCGGCAGGCGCGAGTCGGCCAGGATGCCGGCGTGGACACGGGGGTGCAGGGTCTTGACCCGGCCGTCGAGGCACTCGGGGAACCCGGTGACCTCCTCCACGGGCGTGACGGGCACCCCGGCCGCCTCGATCGTCCGGGCCGTCGAACCGGTGGAGACGATCGAGACGCCGGCAGCGTGCAGGTCCCGGGCCAGGGCATCCAGGCCGGTCTTGTCATAGACCGAGACGAGTGCCCTGCGCAAAGGACGGGTGGTCATGCGATCACGTTCCCGGAGAAACCGCCGTGGAAGCGTGCCCGCAGGACACGCCCGTTGTTCACTCGCTGTCGCTGGTTCATGAGTCTCCTCCGAGGCTGATGGTGCGTCCACGGACCGTGTAGCCGTGCCGGGCGAGCAGACCCACCCATCGCACGAGCATGGCCCGTTCACTGGTCTTGATGCGTTCGTGCAGGCTGGCCTCGTCATCGTCGTCGAGGACCGGCACGGCCTCCTGGGCGACGATCGGACCGGTGTCGACGCCCTCGTCGACGACGAAGAGCGTGCACCCGGTGATCTTGACGCCGTACTCCAAGGCGTCACGCGGGCCGTGCATGCCCGGGAACGACGGCGACAGGGCCGGGTGCGTGTTGAGCGTCCGTCCTCCGAAGCGCGAGAGGAAGGCGGGCCCGGTGAGCTTCATGAAGCCGGCCAGGACCACGAGGTCGGGCTCGTGCTCGGCCACGGCGTCGGCCAGCGCCACATCCCACGACGCGCGATCGGGGTGGTCGCTCAGAGGCACCACGAACGTCGAGATGCCGGCCCGTTCGGCGCGGGCGAGACCCTCGATGCCATCACGATCGGCTCCCACCGCCACGACCTGGGCGCCGTAGGAGTCGGCGGGATCCCCGGAGTCCGGGTCGGGGCTCCTGGTCGCGTCGATCAGCGCCTGCAGGTTGGTGCCGGAACCCGAGACGAGGACGACGACCCTCCGTGCCCGGGGTGGGGTCCGACGGCTGCTTGGCACGCACGACACGATAGTGCGCCAGCCCAGCACCGATGGCACCGCCCGCTGCGAGCACCGGCACGGCCACCAGCAGGGGTGCCAGGCTGATCGGGCCGACCTCACCCATCCGCCCGGGTCCCACGGCACCGGCGGACAGCTGGACGAGCAGCCCGACGACCAGTCCGGAGCCTGCCCCGGCCACGGCGCCGAGAACCACGCGCCGCACCACGGCGGTCTCCTCGGGGACGGCCAGCCGCCAACCGGCGTAGACACCAGCGAGCAGCGGCACGAGGCCCAGCACCACGACCCAGTCCGGGAAGGCGCCGGGCTCGGGAAGCACCGCGAGCGCCGGGAGTCCGGGCACGGGGCCCAGGTAGGCACCGGTGAGGTCCAGGGAGGTGTCCGTGCCGATCTGGACCCCGGGCCCCAGCACCACGGCGCCGGCCCACAGCACCAGCGTCGGCATGGCGATGAGGCACAGCAGGCCGAGCGTGACACTGCCGGCGAGTCCGGGGTCGAGGGCGGCCCAGAGCTCGGCCGCGCGTGAGGTGGAGGAGGCGAACAGCG
Organism: Aeromicrobium sp. CTD01-1L150; assembly: GCF_041951745.1. GTDB lineage: Bacteria > Actinomycetota > Actinomycetes > Propionibacteriales > Nocardioidaceae > Aeromicrobium. The sequence continues at coordinate 724,270 of NZ_CP169555.1, read as the reverse complement.
CCAGCACGATGACCGTGCAGGCTGCGAGGAACGTCGCCGCGCCGCCGACCGCTGCCCGCAGCACCGCACGGACCTCGGGGTGGCCAGCGAGCCACGGTTCGCCCTCGCGTCCCCGGCTCGCGGCGAGCCCTGCCGCGACACCGGCCACGACGAAGGCACCGAAGGCGGACCGGACGGGTGAGGTGGACACCGTTGCGGAGTCGGAGACGTTGGAGAGGACGGCCGCGAGCACGCCCGCCGTGCCGGCCACCGTGGCGGCGAACGGTCCCACCTCGTCGACGGGGGCATCGACCACCCAGCGGACCGTCAGAGCCACGACGAGGCCGACGACGATGGTGCCGCCGAGCGGGATCAGCGTGATGTCCGTCCCATCGACCTGCAGCCCTGAGCCCAGCGGGAGCAGCCATGCCCGGGCTCCTGCACGCAGGGCCGTGAGCGGTGAACCCCCCGTTCCTGCCGCGATGGCAGCAACAATGGCGCACAGACCCGCTCCCAGGAGCGTGGCGGCCAGGCCCGTGACCAGCCCCGCACGAAGGTAGGGCGTCGCGTCGGACGAGGACGCGACGGATGGGGGCACCCACCCATCCAACCTGTAAAGTCGGGCCGTTGCACCCAGCCACGCCGAGCTCGAGAGGAGGCCACCGGCGATGACTCGAGTCGATGAGTTCAACAGCTTCTACGCGTCCACGGCAGCGGATGCGTTGCGTGTCACGTACGCACTGTGCGGCGACCGCCAGGTGGCTCTGGAGGCGACGGTGGACGCCTACCGGCGCGGCTGGCGCGACTGGACCAAGGTGCGTGACCGCAGGCCTCTGGCCCACGTGCGCACCGAGGCGTGGAAGGCCGTCGCGCTCAGCCGCGGCACCCACCCGCTGCGGCGTCGCCACGAGGAGGACTCCGACACCGACCTGCTGGCGGCACTGCATGACCTGCCCGCCGACGACCGTCGCCTCATCGTGCTGCTGACTCTCGGCGAGACCGACCTCGCCCAGGCGTCACGCGAGGTCGGCGTCAGCGAGGAGGAGGGGATCGAGCGAGTCGGTGTCGCGCTCGAGGCGCTCGAGAAGGCTCTCGGGCACGACCTGGAGACGCTGGAACGCCGACTCGTCGACCTCGGCACCATCACCAGCACGCTGACCATGCCGCCGGCCGAGGAGGTCCGCAGTGCGGCCCGTCGTGGCACGCAGCGCAACACCGTCCTGCTGGTGGTGGCCGCGATCGCCCTCGTGCTCGGGGGTGGCTTCGTCGTCACCGACGGCGACGGGCTCAGCACGCAGTCGTCCATGCCGTACCGGGAGAAGCTGGGGGCCGAACGCCCCGACGTCGTCCTGGAGGCCAACAAGATCTCCGGAGACAACCTGCTCAGCAGCAGTCAGGTGGCCGAGCTCGATCCGGACTCGGCGTGGCGGACGACGGCCACCGACGAGGATCCGGACAACGACACCCCGTACGCCACCTGTCCCACCACCAGGTTCGCCGACGAGAACCCCTCCCGCGTCTTCCTGCGGACCTTCGACTCCGAGGGGGATGCCAATGCGCGCGTCGCGCAGGCGATCGAGGTCTCCGGCTCCGACGAGGAGGCCACGCAGGCGTACCGCACGACGGTCAGCTGGTACGCCAACTGCGCCCATCCACGGGTGCAGCTCACCGGGAGCTTCGTCGTCAAGCGCCCCTTCGGGGACTTCCGCATCATGCGGCTGCGCTCGCACCGCGACCCCGAGCGAGTCTTCACCGTCGGGTTCACCCATTCCGGCAGCGTGAGCAGCACGGTCGTGCACGAGCAGGACGGTTCCAAGGGCCCTGACATCCAGGACTTCGCGCGGATGCTCAACACGTCGGTGGCCAAGATCTGCAGCGACAGTGGGGGGCAGTGCTCCGATGAGCTGGAGGTCCTGGCCGAGCCGCCGCCACGCACCAAGGAGGCGCCGGAGTTCCTGGGCATCGTGGACCTGCCGCCGGTCGCCGACATCGACCGTGTCTGGTCCGGCATCGAGCCGTTCGAGCCGGAGAAGGGCCAGAACCCCTCCGCCACGTTGTGCGACGACCTCAACCCGCAGGGTCGCTCGGTCGAGGAGGCCCGATCACGCATCTTCGTCATCCCGCAGGCCCGCAAGCTCCCACCGGAGTTCGGTGTGGCCGAGACCGTGCTGACCATGAAGTCCGAGGACGCGGCCAAGAAGCTGCTGAGGTCGGTCCGGGGAAAGTTCGACGGCTGCGAGGACCAGAACCTCTCCGCCAAGGTCGAGGGCCACACCAAGCTCGACGCCGACGGGATCAGCGGCACCACGTGGCTGGTGCGGTTCGAGGTGGAGAGCGGCGACGACGTCGTCTACCGCACCGGTCTGGTGCGTCGTGGCGCGACCGTCGCGCAGGTGCTGTTCACGCCGTCGGACGACTACGACATCTCGGGCAAGACGTTCAACCGCCTGGTCACCCGCGCCGGCGAGCGTCTCACCTACGCCGAGTAGCCGCCGCGCCGGACCGCGGATCGCGCCCGGCATCGACGGACGTGGTCCACGGGCGAGGCACGGTCATGACGCTCTGCGAACGCTCGAGGCGAGCCCCGGGTTGAAGAAGCGCTACCTGCAGGCCTGAACGGACGGAGCTGGGCCGCGTTCGGTCCGACACGGAGCGGTTGTCCCGCGACGCCCCTGCGACGGCGAGACAGGTCGGAGTGCGACGCAGGCACGGTCGGTGGTCCAGGCGACCCAGGGCGTGGGTGACCGACCACTAAAACATACAGTGCTGTATCTTTGATGCCGAGCTCAAAGGAGAGGTTTCATGGACCAGCCACGCGTCGTCGTGATCGGCGCCGGTGTTCTCGGACTGTTCACCGCGGAGGAGATGACCCGCGCGAGCGAGGCTGAGGTGACGGTGCTCGACGCCGCTCACCCCGGCGACGGATCCTCCGGCCGATCGGTCGGCATGGTGGAGACTCAGTACCTGCGTCGGCCCGACATCGAGGTGCGAGTCTTCGGACGGCGCGCCTACGAACGGCTGGAACACGACGAGGGCCTGAGCATCGTCCACGGTGGCTACCTACGCATCGGACGCGACGCCACCGACGTGACATCCTTCGAGACGAGCCTGCAACACCAGGCAGATCTCGGCGTCACGGACGCACAGATCCTTTCCCCGTCAGACATCTCCGAGCGTTGGCCACATATCGTGAGCAGCGACCTCGAGGCGGCCCAGTTCGGCTCGTGGGACGGATATGTCGACGGGTACGCCGTCGCACAGATGCTGTCCGGAACCGTGCGGCGCCGTGGCGCAACAGTGGTGTCGCGAGCCCAGGTCACCGGTGCACAACGGCGGGGATCGGTCTGGAGGGTCGAATCCACCCGCGGGGTCTTCGAGGCCGACATCGTCGTGAACGCCGCCGGAGCGCACGCCGGGCAGGTCGGCGAGATCCTCGGCGCCCCGGTCCCGCTGCTGCCGCAGCTGCACGGCGCGCTGACTCTCGAGCTCTCTCAACCGCACCCGTTCACGCCGTTCGTCATGGACTACGTCCCCGGCACGGGCCGAGATGGCGTGTACTTCCGCTCTGAGCGCTCCGACCAGCTCATCGCCGGCCTGCACACTGACGAGGCCATCCGGGACACGGTGTCCCCCGACGTTCCGCTCGGCAGTCTCGGCATGGAGTCAGTCGAGCGCATCATGACCCAGCTCGTGCACCGGCTCGCCGGCGCCGAGGACGCGCAGATCGGCCGCAGCTGGAGCGGGATCTACCCCATGACCCCCGACCACCAGCCGATCGCCGGGTGGCACTCCCAGCGCGATGGCGTCGTGTGCGCCCTGGGCGCCGGCGGCTCCGGCATCCAGCTCTCACCCGCGGTAGGGCACGTCGCAGCGGGCGCGATCCTCGGCCGCGAGTCGCCGTTCGCCGTCGACTGGTCTCAGCAGCGCTTCACCTGAGCCCGCACCATCACCCCAACAGGGCCAAGGACCACCCATGGGGTTCGACAGCCTCTCGCCTGACAACCCCGCGGCCGATCGTCGCCATGCGCGTGCCCGTGTCGAGATCGGGGTCGCGGGCGACGATCACTCGATCGTCACGATCGAGCAGCACATCGATCCAGGTCGCACCAAGCACTTGATCGACCGCCTCGATGAATCGTTCCGTGGCCAGGTCGGCGGCCGCGACGCCGAGCCGCTGTGACGTGCCGTCAACGGGTATTGCAGCGGTCAGCGTGAGGTCGTCGGTCCCCCACGAGTCCACGTAGGGCCCCAAGATCGAGGCCTCACCACTGGCCATGGGTTCGGTGAACCAGCGTAGATGGCTGACGTCGTAGAACGAGTCCGACTGCGGGTTGGTGACGTGCTTCTTCGGCAGCACCTCATCCTCGTCGCGAATCCACCAAGCCATCGACACGGCCTCCCCAGAGCCATCGTCAACGGCGACGCCCGCACCACGGACCAGGGAACTGCCGCGAACGACATCCTTGACGGTGGGTGCCATCAGGTCCCACGCATCCTCCTGGTCGAACGGCCGATCACGCCGCTCCAACCCGGCATGTACGAACGCGGCGCCGAGGCGTCCGAGTCCCGCGAACACCGGCTCGGTCAGCGCCAGGATCCTCTCCCTGGCTGACTGCATCTCCTTGACCGTCGGCCTACGAGCGTTCATCGTCCACCGGCCACCCTTCTGCTCTCAGTCGTGCCGCACGCCGGGCGACACGGTCGAGAGCGGCTCGTGTGCCATCGCGCGCGGGGGCGACGGCTGCCTCACGCACGGCGATCATGATGTCCTGCATGTCGTGGGCGACGGCCCGGCGCACCTGCGAATCGGTGTAGACCAGCGTCAGGACGGGCGCGTACTCGACCTGCAAGCTGATCATGGACCGGCTGAGCCGGACCGACTGGGAAGATGCCGCGAGCTCGATGAAGAACCGGCTGTCAGCGCGACGCGCTTCCACCTCATCGTGCGCGGCCGCCAGTCGTATCCCACCTCGTGAGAGCAAGGTGATGTCTTCACTCGAGGCGCGCTCGGCCGCGAGGGCCGCCGCCTCACTGGCCACCGCTCGCCGCCAGTCCGAGATGTCGCGCAGGTCGTGCCGCGAGAAGCTGCTCACCTGCTCGACGGCGACGCGCAGCTGGTTCGGGCGCGGGGCGGCGATGATCGTCCCTCCACCGCGGCCCCGCTTCGTGGTGACGAGTCCGTCGTCCCTGAGCTCGGTGAGGGCTTCGCGCAGCGTCACGTGCGAGACGTTGAACTGCGCAGCCAGCTCCGACTCCGACGGCAGGTGTTCGTTCTGTGCGAGCACTCCCAGGTTGATGGCCGTTCGAAGACGTTCTGCCACGGCGTTCGCCCGACCCCGGTCATTCAGTGGCGCGAACAACACTTGGCGCGTGAGAGTCGACATGAACTCCACAGCCGACCCCTTTCACTCATCTGCGCATCACCCGAGGCGTTCCACAAGGATAGTGATGCCGGTGGTCGTCGCACGGTCGCGTAACGAATGTGTTGCTTGGCAGATCAAGTCTTGGCAAAAAAGATACAGTCCCTTATGTTTAGATCATCGATTCCCGAGCCAAGGACGTGACATGACTACGGCCTCCGTCAACTACGCTTCCGCTTCGTTGGGCGACGACGCACTCGAGCAGGCCTTCGAGACCGCCCTGCGCACGGTCCGCACCAACGACACCGTCCCCGAGCCGAACCTCGTCGGCGCGACCGAGTCGCGTGACGGCGCCGTCTTCACCCGGCTGGACCCGTGCCACCCCGGCCTGACGGTCGGTGCCGCGCACACCGCGTCGCCAGACGAGGTGGCCCGCGCCGTGGCCGCTGCGAAGGGGGCAGCAGGAGCCTGGCGGCGCACCTCCTACGCGGACCGCATCGTCGCGCTGCGAGCTGCGCGGGACGAGATCGCCGAGTCGCTCGTACAGATCTCAGCCGTGGTCTCGGCCGAGACCGGCAAGACCCGCCTGGAGTCGATCGGCGAGACGACCGAGGTCGTTGACATGATCGAGCACTACTGCGACCTCATGGAGAGCAACGACGGCTACTGCGCCAGCCTGAAGCCCACGGGTGGGGACACGAACCATGACTGGATGGTTCCCTACGGCGCGTTTGCCGTGATCTCACCCTTCAACTTCCCGGTCGCCCTCGCCGTCGGGATGCTTTCCGCGGCACTGGTCACGGGCAACACGGTGGTGCTGAAGCCGTCGGACAAGACGCCACGCTCGACCTCGAGAATCGCCGAGATCCTGCACCGACACCTCCCGTCCGGCGTGGTGAACGTGGTCCACGGTGGTGCCGAGGTGGGACGCCAGCTGGTGGAGACCGACGTCGACGGCATCGCCTTCACCGGATCGGCACAGGTCGGCTGGCAGATCATCGCCAGTCGTGGCCCGAGCGGTCTTCCTCGTCCCGTGCTCGCGGAGATGGGCGGCCAGAACCCGGCCATCGTCACGGCTTCGGCCGACATCGCCGCCGCAGCCCGCGGCGTCGCACGATCCGCATTCGGCCTGTCCGGACAGAAGTGCAGTGCGTGCCGACGTGTGGTCGTCGACCGTCAGGTGGCCGAGGAGTTCATCGCCGCTCTCGTGGCGGAGGCCGCGGCCCTGCGGGTGGGCGACCCGATCGAGCGCGAGACCGACCTCGGACCGGTCATCGACCATGCCATCGCCACCCGGATCGACGACGCTCTGGCCACCGCGGAACGCGACGGCGCCGTGGCTCATGGCGGGAGGGTTCCCCGTGAGGGAAACTTCTTCGCCCCCACCATCGTGACCGACCTCCCGACAGGGCACGACCTGACACGACACGAGTTGTTCGGTCCGTTCCTCACCGTCACCTCGGTCGAGAACTTCGACGCAGCCCTGGAGGAGGCGAACGCAGTCGACTACGGCCTCTCAGCCGGTGTCTTCACGAACCAGCAGGAGGAGATCGACAGGTTCCTCGATGAGATTCAGGCTGGAGTCATCTACGTCAACCGCGCCGCCGGCGCCACCACCGGTGCCTGGCCAGGCGCTCAGTCGTTCTGCGGCTGGAAGCTCTCCGGCTCCAGCGGCAAGGGCGGCCTCGGACTGTGGTACCTGCCCGGCTTCATGAAGGAGCAGAGCCGGACGATCGCGGGGCAGTAGTGACCATCCAGACGTACGAATCACATGCCTGGGCGCGTCGAGCTCGCCGGACGATGCCTGGGGGGAACACCCGCACGACTCTGTTCGTGCCGCCCACCCCACCCTTTGCAGTGAGCGGAACGGGCGCCTACCTCACCGACCAGTTCGACCACCGAGTGATCGACTGCAACAACAACTACACCGCGCTCATCCACGGGCACGCATTCGCACCGGTGCAGGACGCCGTGCGGGACCAGCTGCCCCTCGGGACCGCCTTCGGGCTACCCACCGAGACCGAGGTCCTGCTCGCCGAGGCGCTGCAGCATCGCACGGCGCTACCGCGGTGGCGATTCTCGAACTCCGGCACCGAGGCCGTCATGACAGCGATACGGGCTGCCCGAGCCGCGACCGGCCGGGACATCGTGGTGCGATTCGCCGGCAGCTATCACGGCACGGCCGACGCCGTCGTCTCAAGCACCGCCCCCGGTGTGCCGCAGCCGACCGCAGAGGTGAGCATCGCGCTCGAGCAGGGAGACGCCACTGGACTGCGAGAGCTCATGGCCCGCCGCGGACATGAGGTCGCGGCCGTGCTGGTAGACCTCATGCCCAACCGCGCCGGTCTCGTACCGGCAGACCCCGGCTTCGTCGACCTGATCCGTCAGCTGACCCACCAGCACGGGGCCCTGATGATCGTGGACGAGATCATCACCTTCCGCCTGGCCGAGGGCGGCTTGCACCGCACGTACGACGTGCAGCCCGATCTCGTGACTGTTGGCAAGGCCATCGGCGGAGGCTTCCCCATCGGCGGGGTGGGCGGCCGCCGCGAGGTCATGGAGGTGTTCGATCCGTCGCGCGACGGCGCCGTCGGTTGGGGCGGCACGTTCAGTGCCAACCCGATCTCGATGGTCGCCGGTCGGGTGGCACTGGAGCACTTCAGCGGCCCGCGCATCGATGAGCTGAACCGTCAGGGTGACGCGCTCATGGAAGGCCTGCTCGCGGCCGGCATCTCCGCGACGGGTCAAGGCTCGCTGGTCCGGCTCCGAGAGCAGGTCGACCTCAGTGAACTCTGGTGGGACCTGTACCAACGCGGCGTCCTGGTCGGGACCAATGGACTGCTCGCCCTGTCGACGCCGATGGTGCCCGATGACATCGACACGGTCCTGGCAGCAGTCTGCGCCTCGATCCGCTCACTCAAGGGCGCACCGGCATGAGCGTCGCCGTCCCCATCCTGTCCCTGCACCAGGTTGAGAAGACCTTCGCCGGACACTGTGCCGTCGACCGTGTCTCGCTCGACGTGGCCTCCGGCGAGGTCGTCGCGATCATCGGCCCGTCCGGCTCGGGCAAGAGCACCCTGCTGCGGTGCATCAACCTGCTCGAGACGCCCGACTCCGGGACGATCGCAGTGGCCGGGCAGGAGCTGGACGTGTCAGGCACGGTGAGCAATCGTGAACTGACAGCACTACGGCGTCGCGTGGGAATGGTCTTCCAGTCCTTCAACCTGTTCCCGCACATGACCGTTCTACGCAACATCTCGTTCTCGCAGGAACGGGTCTTGGGACGCTCTCGCGCCGAGGCCGACGAGCGGTCCATGGCGTTGCTGCGCCGTGTCGGCCTGGAGCAGAAGGCCGATTCCTATCCCGCCAAGTGTTCCGGTGGTCAGCAGCAGCGTGTCGCCATCGCCCGGGCACTCGCTCTCGACCCCGAAGTCATGCTGTTCGACGAGCCCACGAGCGCTCTCGACCCAGAGCTGGGGCTCGAAGTGCTCGCCGTCATGCGCCAGCTTGCCGACGAAGGCATGACGATGATCGTGGTCACGCACGAGATCCATTTCGCCGCGACGGTCGCCGACCGCCTGATCGTGATGGCCGACGGCAACATCCTCGAGCAGGGTGAACCCAAGGCGATCCTCGACGACCCGTGTCATGAACGTACGCGGTCCTTTCTCTCGGCGATCAAGGACCGCTGATGGACCTCCTGTGGACGATCCTCGCGGCCGTCCCCGTCACCTTGACGGTCACGGCGACGAGCTTTGCCATCGGAGCAGTCCTCGGCCTGGGACTCGTCCTGGCGCGGCGCAGCCGATGGGTCGTCGTGCGGTTCGCGAGCTTCGCGACCATCGAGGTGCTACGAGGCATCCCACCGATCGTGCTGCTGTTCATCATCTTCTTCGGCGTCGGCAGCGGAGCGGTTCGATTCGACCCCTTCCAAGCAGCCGTCCTCGGACTGGGTCTGGTGTCGGCCGCACACCTGGCTGAGATCTACCGTGGGAGCCTGCTGGCCGTGCCGAACGGACAGTTCGAGGCAGCCAGCGCATTGGGACTGGATCGCCTCGCCGTCGGCACCAAGGTGATCGGCCCGCAGGCAGTGAGAGTCGCCGTCCCGGGCATGGTCACCTGGGCCATCTCCCTGCTGAAGGACTCAGCCCTCGTCTCGACCATCGGGGTGGCCGAGGTCATGCTCGTCACCAACCAGTACGCCCGGTCCTCCGGCGACGGTCTCACCCCGTTCATCCTCGCCGCCGGGGTCTACATCGCGCTCGGCACGCCCCTCGCGTGGCTGTCACGTGCTCTCGAACGCCGGTTCTCTCGTGTCAGAAGGGCCGGGTGATGGCCGTGCCCGCTCTCTTCGCTGACTGGGTGGCCTGGCTTCCCCGGCTGCTGGACGGCTTGTGGATGAGTGCCCGAGTCACTGGCCTCAGCCTGTTCATCGGGATCTCCGTAGGGCTCGTGCTGGCCCTGACCTCGTCCTCTCGCATCCGCACCCTGCGGTGGATCACGATCCTGCTGGTCGAGGTCGGGCGCGGCATGCCCGCCCTCGTCATGTTGCAGCTGGTGTACTTCGGCCTGCCGACGGCAGGCCTGACCTTCGAGACCTTCACCGCGGTCGTGATCGCGCTGTCGCTCACGACGGCGGCCTACACCAGTGAGATCATCCGAGCCGGGCTGCGCGCCGTACCTGAAGGGGAGCTGGAGGCGGCTGACGCGCTGGGCGTCACCCGCCGCGACGTCGTGCGATTCATCCAGATCCCGCAGGGTCTGCGCATCGCGCTGCCGACGCTGCTCGGCTTCTCGATCCTGATCTTCCAGATCAGTGCGCTCGCCTTCTCCCTCGGCCTTCCCGAGCTGCTGAGTCAGGCCTATTCCATCGGCGCTTCGACGTTCCGCTACCTCGACGTCCTCACGCTGGCCGGTCTTCTCTACCTGGCCGTCACCATTCCTGCCGGGCTGCTCGTGACGCAGCTGGAGAAGCGATTGTCCCGCCATCTCACCGCCTGACCCCCCACCCGAGAAACAAAGGAAACCACCATGAAACGAACGCTCGGAGCGGTCGGCCTCTGTGCCACCACCGTCCTGGCCCTCGCTGCCTGCGCCACCGGGACCGGCGACACAGCGGTCGATGCGGACTGCGAACCGACGCTAGAGGGAGTAGAGACCCTTGAGGAGGGCAAGCTCTCGGTAGCCTTGACCAACACGCCTCCCTACTCCCTCGAGCAGAACGGCGAGGCCGAGGGGATCGACTCCGACATCCTCCAGGAGTTCGCCGACGCAGCCTGCCTGGAGATGACGTACGCGCCCTACACCTATGCCACAGCTGTCCCGGCGACCGAGCAGGGACGCGTCGACGCTGCCGTCGGCGGGTTCTACCGCACCGAAGCCCGAGGGGACGTCGTGACCCTCTCGACACCGGTCTACCTCGACGAGCTCACCGTCATCTCGGAGGACGGAGCAGCAACGGTCGATGAGCTTGAACAGATGAACCGGATCGGTACGGTCGAAGGCTACCTGTGGGTCGACGACCTGAACGCTCTCGAGAACGTCGAGACGCGCGTCTACCCTGACTCTCTGAGCCTGGCCAACGAGCTCAAGGCCGGCCGACTGGACGCCGGACTCGACGGCTACGGGGCTGCCGTCATCTCCGCGGATGGGACCGAGTACGAGCTCGAGGTGCTTCAGCCTGACGACCGCGTGTCGTCGACGACAGAGCCCTCCCAGACGTCCATCCTCATCGACCCGTCGAACGCGTCTCTCGCCGAAGCGCTGGATGACTTCATCGCCCAGCTGCGCGAGGACGGTCGTCTGGTCGAGATCCTCCAGGAGAACGGCCTTCCGGCGACGGCTGCCGACGTCGGCGATGCCCGCCTGATCAGCTGAGCCGCCGTTCACGACAGTGGTGCGGCGCCTCAGCCGGTCAGGGTCGATGGTCACGCCAGGCCGGCACGTACGTCACCTTCGGCGCTGCTGAGCCGACTCGTGGCGCAGGTTGCGCACCAGGACGAACGACACCGCCCCGGTCCCAGTGGGACCGGGGCGGTGTCGTGCTCCGCTGGCTCAGAGGCTCTGCAGGATCTCCCGCATGAGGTTCGCCGTCTCCGAAGGCGTCTTGCCCACCTTGACGCCTGCGGCCTCGAGGGCTTCCTTCTTGGCCTCCGCCGTGCCGGAGGAGCCGGAGACGATGGCTCCGGCGTGGCCCATGGTCTTGCCCTCCGGGGCGGTGAAGCCGGCCACGTAGCCGACGACCGGCTTGGTGACGTTGGCCGCGACGTACTCAGCGGCTCGCTCCTCCGCGTCGCCGCCGATCTCACCGATCATGACGATGGCCTTGGTCTCCGGATCGGCCTCGAACGCCTCGAGGGCGTCGATGTGGGTGGTGCCGATGACCGGGTCGCCGCCGATGCCGATGGCCGAGGAGAAGCCGAAGTCCCGCAGCTCGAACATCATCTGATAGGTCAGCGTGCCCGACTTGGAGACCAGACCGATGGGCCCCTTGCCCGCGATGTTGGCCGGCGTGATGCCTGCGAGGGCCTCACCCGGCGTGATGATGCCGGGGCAGTTGGGGCCGATGATGCGGGTCTTCTTGCCCTGGGCGTAGGACCAGAACTCCGCAGAGTCCTGGACCGGCACGCCCTCGGTGATGATGACCAGCAGGGAGATCTCGGCGTCGATCGCCTCCACGACGGCGTCCTTGGTGAACGCCGGCGGGACGAAGACGACCGAGACGTCGGCCCCGGTCTTCTCGATCGCCTCGGCGACCGTGCCGAAGACCGGCAGCTCGACCTCGGCACCCGAGGCGTCGGTGTGGCTGACCGTGGTGCCGGCCTTGCGGGCGTTGACGCCACCGACGATGTTGGTGCCCGCCGCGAGCATGCGAGCGGTGTGCTTGGAGCCCTCACCGCCCGTGATGCCCTGGACGATGACCTTCGAGTCCTTGTTCAGGTAGATCGACATGTCCTTCTCCGTCCTCAGGCGTCGTGCGCCAGCTCGGCGGCCTTGTCGGCCGCGCCGTCCATGGTGTCGACCTGTGTCACGAGCGGGTGGTTCAGCTCGTTCAGGATCGCCCGGCCCTCCTCGACGTTGTTGCCGTCAAGGCGCACGACCAAGGGCTTGGTGGCGTCGTCGCCGAGCAGCTCCAGCGCACCCTTGATGCCGTTGGCCACGGCATCGCACGACGTGATGCCACCGAAGACGTTGACGAAGACGCTCTTGACCTGCTCGTCACCGAGGATCACCTCGAGGCCGTCGGCCATGACCTGCGCCGAGGCGCCCCCGCCGATGTCCAGGAAGTTGGCGGGCTTCACGCCGCCGTGGCCCTCGCCCGCGTAGGCGACGACGTCGAGGGTGCTCATGACGAGTCCCGCGCCGTTGCCGATGATGCCGACCTGGCCGTCGAGCTTGACGTAGTTGAGGCCCTTGTCCTTGGCCTTGGACTCCAGCGGGTCCTCCTCCTCGCGGATCGCGAACTCCTCGTGCTGCGGGTGACGCACCTCCGAGGCGTTCTCATCGAGGGAGACCTTGCCGTCGAGCGCCTCGAGCTTGTCGCCGGCCAGCCGCGCGAGCGGGTTGATCTCGACGAGCGTGGCGTCCTCCTCGGCGAAGACCTGGTACAGGGACTCGATCAGCGAGACCGCCTGCTCGAAGACCGGCTCGGGAAAGGCGGCCTCGGTGGCGATGGCGCGTGCCTTGGCCTCGTCGACGCCCGTGCCCGGGTCGATGCTGATCTTCTTGACCGCGTCGGGATTGGTCTTGGCGACCTCCTCGATCTCGACGCCGCCCTCGACGCTCGCGATGCACAGATAGCTGCGGTTCGCACGATCGAGGAGGAAGGAGAAGTAGTACTCCTCCTCCGGGGGCGTCGCCGGCGTGACCAGGACACGGTTGACCGTGAGGCCCTTGATCTCCATGCCGAGGATGGCCGACGCGTGCTCGTACGCCTCGTCGGCCGTCTTGGCGATCTTGACACCGCCGGCCTTGCCGCGGCCGCCGGCCTTGACCTGGGCCTTGACCACGGTGACGCCGCCGAACTGCTCGGCCGCAGCCCTAGCCTCGTCAGCGGTCGTGACCACGGTCCCCAGGGTGGTCGGGACGTCATGCTTGGCGAAGAGCTCCTTCGCCTGGTATTCCATCAGATCCACGATGAAGCCTGTTCTCAACTAGTCCAGTGCTGGTGGTCCGGCCCGAAAACGGGTCGAGAGCCTCTCGGACTCTAGCCGTTCGCACTGCGGTGGCGCGCCCCGGGGCCGTGACGTCCCGCAGCTCGCAGGCACTTCTGACAGAGTCGGGTGCATGTCCGTCGCGACGATCGACACCGCCGACGTGCGGCTCAGGCTGGAGCGCCATGGCCCGTCCGAGGCACCGGTCGTGCTGCTCGTGCACGGATTTCCGGACCATCGCGGGGCATGGGACCCGGTGGTGCGGCGCCTCGCGACCGACCACCATGTCGTGTCCTTCGACGTCCGCGGCGCCGGTGGCTCCAGTGCACCGGAGCGGACGTCGGGCTACCGGGTGCGGCATCTCGTCGACGACCTCACCGCAGTGCTCGATGAGGTGGCTGCGGACCGGCGTCCGGTGCACCTGGTGGGCCACGACTGGGGGTCGATCCAGTGCTGGGCCGTGCTCGCCAGGGAGGCCGAGGACGAGCGACTGACCGGGCGCATCGCGTCGTTCACGTCGATCAGCGGCCCGGGGCTGGAGCTGTACGGACACTTCGTGCGGTCGGGTCTGCGGCACGGCCGGGTGCTCACGGTGGGCCACCAGCTGGCCCGGTCCTGGTACGTCGCGGCCTTCCAGGTGCCGCGACTGCCCGAGGTCGTGCTGTCGCGCGCTGCCACGCGCATCGCCCGGACATTGTCCTCCCGGGAGGGTCTGGACGGCGCCGACGACGGCTCCCACTGGGGAGCGACGTTCGTACGGGACGCCGTCAACGGCATCAACCTGTACCGCGCCAACTTGCTGCGGGTGCTCCGCGAGCCCGCGACGACGACGGTGCCGGTGCAGCTCGTCGTCCCCACCAAGGACCGGTTCGTGACGCCGGCGTTGTTCGCCGACCTCGAGCGGTTCGCACCGAACCTGCGCCGGGTGGAGGTGGTGGCCGGTCACTGGGTGCCGCGCACCCAGCCCGACGTCGTCGCCGACGCGGTGCGTGCCTTCGTGGCCGATCTGGCCCAGGACGAGGCGGTGCGAGCCGGCTGACGCGGGAGCCGTCGGGCCGGACGTCAGCCGGCGTCGACGGTGACGTCGGAGGCGTCGAGGGCGGCCAACGCTGTCCGGGTTCGCTCGAGCGCGGCCGGGTCGGCACCCACGAGCACGACGTGGACGGCGTCCTCGGCCACGACGGAACCGGCGACGGCGTCCGGGTCGAGCCCGGAGCCCAGGTGCACCACCTCGTCACCGCGCTGCAGGTGCGTGCGGGAGACCTGCAGCGCAGGATCGTCATCCGTCGTGGGGGCCAGTGCGGCCACCACGACCCGGCGTCTACTCATCCGGTCATCGTCCCTCACACGTGAATGTCATCACAATCGATGCCCCATCCGCGCCGCAATGGCGCAAAACTCTGTCCACAAAGGCCTCCCGCTGGTTGGCTCACGACCCCCTCTCCCCTAGACTCAGACGGTCCCACCCACCAAGCCGGAGGTCTCCTGCGTGAGTTCGTCTGCGCCCAAACGCCGACTGGACGTCCGTCAGGCACCCCGCAGCGCTGGAAAGCGCGCGGCCGTGCGTCCTCGGCGTCGACGCCGCACACTCCGCCCGTCTCCCGCCATGGTGGGTGCTTTCGTGCTCGTCGTCGCCGGTGTCGGCGCCGGTGCGGTCTCCACGCAGACCGACTCCGACTCGCTCGCGGCGAGCTACCAGACCATCTCGGCCAGCTACACCGGTGGCGCACCGGATGCCTCCGACGACATCGACATCACCGAGGACCTCGACCCCGAGGTGCTTCAGGAGCAGACCGAGACGCAGGCCCAGCAGGTCATGCAGGCCCAGGCGGACCTCACCCGGCGCGCCCAGGAGGCGGCCGACGAGCTCGAGTCGGACCAGTGGGTCATCCCGGTCACGGGCTACCGCCTGACCGCACGCTTCGGCCAGAGCAGCTCACTGTGGTCCAGCACGCACACGGGCGTCGACTTCGCCGGCCCGTCGGGCTCGACGATCGTCTCGGTCGCCGCGGGCACCGTCACGGAGACTGGCTACGACGGCGCGTACGGCAACAAGACCGTCATCACCCTCGAGGACGGCACCGAGATCTGGTACGCCCACCAGAGCCGCAGCGCGGTCAACGTCGGCGACCAGGTCGCTCCCGGTGAGACGATCGGCTACACCGGTTCCACCGGCAACGTCACCGGTCCCCACCTGCACCTCGAGGTCCGCCCCGGCGGTGGCGACCCGGTCGATCCCCTCACCGTCCTCGCCGAGCACGGCGTGAACCCCTGATCGGCACCTCTCCCCCCGATTTGTGAGCCCGGGCCCCCAACCACGGGTGGTTCCCGTGCAGGGCGACACTTTTCGGCAGTTCCTTTCCACAGCCTGACGACGCCAGGGCCGCTGTCCACAGGGCGGAGCGCACGTACTCCCGCTCAGCGCCCTCACTCACGACGCTGGAGGAATGTTCATCCCCTCCGACCTCCCGTGGGCACTGCGGGGTCACGCCTTCACCACGGCCCAGGCGGCCGAGCACGGCCTCTCACGACGTGTGCTCCAGGGCCGACACTTCATCCAGGTCCATCGCGGCGTCCACGTGCTGGCCGGCACGGAGCTGACCATGGACGTCCTCGTCGAGGCCGACCTGCTGCAGCTGCCTGATGACACTTACCTCAGCCACGTCACTGGTCTGCAGTGGTTGGGCATCGACATCGGCTCCAAGACGCCGCGGCACTACTCGACCAACACGACCTCCCAGACGTCCATGCGTGACGTCGTGCTCCACCGCCGCCAACAACCCCTGCGCGGAGAGCAGGTCCGCGGCCGACCGACGCTGACGCCCGAGCGTCTGCTCGTCGACTCCGCCGCCATGCTGCCCGCTGCAGCGCTGGTGCAGGTGGGTGACCAGCTCGTTCGACGGGGCTTCCTGCGCCCCGACGACATCGTGAGGTTCGCGGTCACGCGCCACCTCGACGGAGTCCGCGCTGCTCGCCGTGCTGCACCGCACGTCCGAGAGCGCGTCGACTCGATGCCGGAGACCGACGTCCGGCTCCTGCTGGTCTCCAGCGGACTCCCCGAACCGGCCGTCAACGTCGAGATCCGTGACGATGACGGAACGTTCCTCGCGCGGGGCGACCTGGTCTACCGGCGTCACATGGTGCTCGTGGAGTACGACGGCCGGCACCATGCCGAGGACTCGGCCCAGTGGCGCAAGGACCTTCACCGCCGTGAGCGGCTCGAGGCTGCCGGCTGGACGGTCATCGTGGTGACGGCTGTGGACATGCAGGCCCCAGCAAGCGTCGTCCGTCGGGTCTGGCATGCGTTGCGGCGCTCCGGGTACGTCGGCGATCTCCCGGTGTACGACCGATACCGGTGGAAGACCTTGCGACGTGTGTGAGTGCCTGCACGAAAACCACCCGTGGTTGGGGGCCCGGGCTCACAAATCGGGGGGAATGGGCCGGCTGGTCAGAGCTTCTCGACAGGGGCGTAGCGCAGCAGGAGGCGCTTGACGCCGGTGGAGCCGAAGTCGACGCTCGCGACGGCGTTGGTACCTTCGCCCTCCAGAGCGACGACGGTGCCGAGACCGAAGCTGTCGTGGCTCACCCGGTCGCCCGGTGAGAGGGACGGGACCTCACGGGTGCTGCGCTGCTTGGAGCGAGCGGCAACCGTCTGGGAGCGGAAGCTGCTGGAGGCGGCCGGGGTACGCGTCCACGCGGTCGACGCCTGCGCCTCGCGCCGCCACTCGACCAGGTGGTCCGGCACCTCCTCGAGAAACCGCGACGCCGGATTGTACGACGGCGCCCCCCACGCCGAACGACTCGTGGCGCGGGTGAGGTAGAGCCGCTCACGGGCGCGCGTGATGCCGACGTACGTCAGCCGGCGCTCCTCCTCGAGCTCGGCGTTGTCACCCAGCGAACGCATGTGAGGGAAGACGCCGTCCTCCAGTCCGGTCAGGAACACCGTGGGGAACTCCAGCCCCTTGGCGGTGTGCAAGGTCATCAGCGTGACGACGCCGTCACCCTCATCGGGCAGGGAGTCTGCGTCGGCGACGAGCGCCACCTGCTCCAGGAAGGCCTCCAGGGACCCGGGGGTCAGGTCCGCCTCGACCTCCGGATCGGCCCCATCGGCCTGCTCCTCGACGTCGTCGACCGTTCCCGCGTCGGAGACGAACTCGCGCGCCACCGCGACCAGCTCGGCCAGGTTCTCCACCCGGGTCTCGTCCTGCGGGTCCTTGCTGTTCTCGATGGCACCAAGGTAGCCGCTCTGGGTCAGCGCGGCCTCCAGCACGGCGTCGGCGGCCGCGCCGCTGGCGGCCAGGTCCATGAGGGAGCGCATGGTCTCGACGAACCCGGTGATCGCGTTGGCAGAGCGCGTCGCGACGTCGGCCTCCTCCACCCTCTGCAGCGCCTGCCAGAAGCTGATCTGCTCAGCCGATGCGAGCCGCTCCACGGCCGCCTGGGCGCCGTCGCCGATGCCGCGCTTGGGCTCGTTGACGATGCGGCGCAGCGAGACGGTGTCCCGGGGGTTGATGAGCACCCGGGCATAGGCGAGCGCGTCCTTGATCTCCTTGCGCTCGTAGAAACGCACTCCGCCGACGACGCGGTACGGCAGCCCGACACGGATGAAGACCTCCTCGAACACACGTGACTGCGCGTTGGTGCGGTAGAAGACGGCGATGTCGGACGCCTTGGCGTCGCCGGCGTCGGTGAGGCGGTCGACCTCGTCGGCCACGAACTGCGCCTCGTCGCGCTCGTCGTCGCCGACGTAGCCGACGATGCGCTCACCGTCGCCCTGGGCCGACCAGAGCTTCTTCTCCTTGCGGCCGGCATTGCGGCTGATGACGGCGTTGGCGGCGTTGAGGATGGTCTGCGTGGAGCGGTAGTTCTGCTCCAGGAGCACGGTGTCGGCCCCGGCGAAGTCCTGCTCGAACTCCAGGATGTTGCGGATGCTCGCCCCGCGGAAGGCGTAGATGGACTGGTCGGAGTCGCCGACGACCATGAGGTCGGGTCCCACTCCGTCTGGCCCCGTTCCGTCCGGCCCCAATCCGTCTGGCGCAGCTTCGCACAGCTCACGAATGAGGGCGTACTGGGCGTGGTTGGTGTCCTGGTACTCATCGACCAGCACGTGCCGGAAGCGCCGCCGATAGGTCTCACGCACCTCCGGGAAAGCCTGGAACAGGTGGACCGTGCTCATGATGAGGTCGTCGAAGTCCATGGCGTTCGCGGCGCGCAGACGCTGCTGGTAGTGCTGGTAGGCGTCGACGTACAGCTCTTCGGTGGGGTTGCTGACGCGTGAGCCGGCGGACTCGTGGTCGACGAGCTCGTTCTTGAGGCCTCCGACCCAGTTGAGGACGGCGCGGGGATTGACCCGTTTGGGGTCGTAGCCGAGGTCGCGGCAGACCAGTGTCATGAGGCGGCGGGAGTCGGCGGCGTCGTAGATGCTGAACGTCGACGTGTACCCGAAGCGGTGCGCCTCACGTCGCAGGATGCGCACGCAAGCGCTGTGGAACGTGCTGACCCACATGGCCCGCGATGCGCCGCCCACCAGCTCAGCGACCCGGTCACGCATTTCTGCGGCGGCCTTGTTGGTGAAGGTGATGGCCAGGATGGAGCCGGGGTGGGCTCCCCTCGCGGCGATCAGCCAGGCGATGCGCCGGGTGAGCACGCGCGTCTTGCCGGAGCCGGCGCCGGCGATGACGAGCAGCGGGCCGGGCTTGTGGCTGACGGCGGCTCGTTGGGCATCGTTGAGCCCCTCCAGCAGCGTCTCCGAGCGGGGCGCCCGGCGGGGGCGTCGAGCCTCGCCAGGTTCGTCGTGCGAGGGCTGTTCACTCGAGGGCTGGGGGCTTACTCCGGCAGGCGCGGCACTGGAGGGTACGGCACTGGAGGGTACGGGGAACGGCAACGTCATCGTGCCTCCAGCGTAGTCGCCGACGGCGACAGCACCGGTGACGCCCACAGCAGCCTTGATTGTCCCAGCACAAAAACTACAGTGGCTGGCACCACGCTTCCTGATCCGGATGGAACCGATGATCACACGCATCCGCCTCACCATGACGTTCCTGTGCGCCCTGGACCTCGCGTGGACCGCGGCCCCGCGGTCGGCCCGCAGCATCACCGTCGAGGAGCCCGTGGGTGAGGCGTCGTGACGGCGCTCGTCGTGGACCCGACCTCGGCGGAACCCCCGTTCGAGCAGATCCGCCGCCAGATCGCCAGCGGAGCGGATGAGGGGAGTCTGGCGCCTGGGCACAAGCTGCCCACGGTGCGCCAGCTCGCCGCCGACCTCGGGCTGGCCGCGGGCACCGTCGCCCGGGCCTACCGCGAGCTGGAGAGTGACGGCGTCATCCAGACGCAGGGGCGACGTGGCACCTTCATCGCCTCCCGGTTGCTGACCGACGTCGACGCCACCAGCGCCGCCCGCGGCTACGTGGCCGCCGCACGACGCATCGGCCTCTCGCGCGAGGAGGCTGTCCGCCTGGTGGAGCAGGAGTGGGGACGGTGACCGGCGGGGGTGCCGGGCCACGGGCGGCCGACGAGCAGCCCCGCGGGGGTGCCGCGCCACGGGCGGCCGACGAGCAGCCCGGCGGGGGTGCCGGGCCACGGGCGGCCGACGAGCAGCCCCGCGGGGGTGCTCGGCCACGGGCGGCAAAGAACGAACCCGTGCGGATCCGGCGTGCCGGCGAGCGCGACTTCGACGCCCTCACCGATCTCTGGGAGCGCTCCGCGCGCACCAGCCACGGCTTCATGTCCGACGACGACTTCGCCGACGTCCACGCCATCGTGCGGGACGGGCTGCTGCCGTCCATGGACGTGTGGGTGGCCGAGGACGGCGCCGGAGTGCCGCTCGGCCTCCTCGGGGCGCGCGAACGACACGTCGAGCTGCTGTACGTCGAACCCACGTCGCACGGCCAGGGCATCGGCTCTCTGCTGCTGGGCCACCTGGGGGCGGACGGCCCGACGAGCGTCGAGGTGTACGCGGGCAACTCCCACGGCCTGGGTTTCTATGAGTCCCATGGCTTTCGTCGACTGCGCACGCACATGCACGATGCCTTCGGGCGACCGTTCCCGGTCATCCACCTGACGCGCGACCCCGGTCGGTGAGCTGGCCGACCTCTGCGGCCTCCGGGCCGAAGTGCCGGCGCAGCACCTCGCGCTGCACGCGATCCCCCCACGCCTCGAGCACACGGCGGCCGAACGCCGTGCGTCCAAGGACGTGGTAGCGGACGACGTTGGCGGCGATCACGAGCGGGGTGGCCCACGGCGGGCGCATCGGCAGACCCAGCTCACGCATGCTGGTGGGGCCGAGGAAGATGGTCAGCATGCTGAGGAGTCGTTCCTCGGCGTACCGGCGACGCAGCCGTACCGGACGCCGCACGTGCAGCCGCCGCTGTGCCTCGATGATCGACTGCGAGAGCGCTGCACCGGCGTCCGTGGGGCCGGCCTGGGCGAGCAGCACGTGGTAGTTGAGCCGGTGCTGCTCGGCCTCGGTCTCCACCAGCCACTGCTCGTCGACGCCCATGAGCCAGCCGACGTAGCGCCACAGGTGCATGACGGCCCGCGAGTCCTCCCGGGTCACGCGGACGCCCAGCGCACGGCACCCGAGGAGCAGGACGCCGCTGAACAGCCCGAGCGTGGCGGCCTGGTCACTCTGGTTGATCGGCATCCCCCAGCGCCCGATGTCCCACCGTTGCTGGCCACCGGGCCCGGCGAAGGTCTCGTTGACGAGCGCGTGCATCGCCCGCACGTGCAGCGTCAGGCGCACGCCCTCGCCACCTGGGCGCAGCGCCCCGTCCTGGGCCACCGCCACCGTCCACTGCTGGGTCTCCCCCAGGCGCCGCAGCGTCGCATCACCCACCAGGCCGCCCGTGGCGACGAGCAGGTCGGGCGGGCCACCGAACCGGTACCCGCCGATGAGCGAGAGCTGTAGCAGGACGTCGGCGGCATTGCGGCCGAAGCGTCGGATGACCGCCGCCCCCTGGTCGATGAGGTCGTGGTCCACCCAGTCAGGGGTGTCCTGCACGGTGGTGAAGAAGTCCTTCAACGCCGTAG
Organism: Aeromicrobium sp. CTD01-1L150; assembly: GCF_041951745.1. Lineage (GTDB taxonomy): Bacteria > Actinomycetota > Actinomycetes > Propionibacteriales > Nocardioidaceae > Aeromicrobium. The sequence continues at coordinate 702,750 of NZ_CP169555.1, read as the reverse complement.
GAGCGTCCTCGACCGACTCGATCCCGTCGGCCAGGGCCTGGCGGAGCTGACGCATGGTGACCTTGCCGGGGTCGTCGCTCGGTGCCCGCAAGGCACGCGCGAGCCGGGCGCCGGGCTCGTCGACGGCCATGAACCCGGCGGCGAGCCGGTCCATCAGCTCCTCGTCTGGCTCGCCCAGCCGAGTGATCAGGCGCAACGGCCGACCGAGCCGGGCGCCGCGTTCCTCGTCCGCACGGAACCGGCTCGGGACCGCGACCTCTGGACTCGTCTGCTGAAGGCTCATGCCCTCGAGCCTGACACGAGCGATAACTCGCATACAATTCGCGTCATGCCCCCGCCGTCCGGCCCCCGCAAGACGCCGCAGCAGGAACGCTCACGACGCATGGTCGAGCGCATCGTCGAGGCGGCGCACGAGGTGCTGCTGACCCAAGGCCACGACGCTGCCTCCACCAACCGCATCGCCCGGCAGGCCGGCATCAGCCCCGGTTCGTTGTACCAGTACTTCGACGGCAAGGAAGCCGTCGTCGCCGCAGTCGTCGAGCACTACTCCGAGGAGCTGGCGGCCCGCATCACCGCCTCCTTCACTGCCAACACCGGCGCCAAGGGCGAATCCATGGTGCGCGGGAGCATCGAGGCGCTGCTGACCGCGCTGGAGGAGAACGCCGCCTTCCTGAGGGTCGTGGTCGAGGGCCTGCCGTCGGTGCACCACCGCGCGAGACTGGCGGCGCTGGAGGAGCGGGTCACCGAGCTGGTCAGCACCTACCTCAGCGCGCAGCCGCCCGGTCGCGACGTGGAGTCACCCGTCGCGGCGTGGCTCCTCGTGCGCACCGTCGAGCAGCTCACCGTCCGCTACGTGCTGGACGCCCCGCCCATCGCTCGCGACGTGTTCGTGTCCGAGCTGGTCCGGCTCGTCCTCGGCTACCTGGAGCCAGCCAGGGTCTAGCTACTCGCCACTCGGGTTGGGTTTGCGCCAGGTGCGCTCGAACGGCAGCCGCCACGCCTTGGGCGCGATGAGCTGGTGCACGGCGTTGGGCCCCCACGTCCCGGGCGGGTAGGGACGCACCGGCGGCGCGTCGGCGAGCAGGGGCTCGGAGACCTCCCACAGGCGCTCGATGCCCTCGGCCGTCGTGAACAGGGTCCGCTCCCCCTTCATCGCGTCGAGGATGAGCCGCTCGTACGCCTCCAGGACGTCGCCGGCACGGTCGGTCTCCTGCATCGCGAACTGCATGGACAGCTTGTCCAGCGTCATCCCAGGGCCGGGCCGCTTGCCGTAGAACGACAACGACATGCGCGAGGAGTCGGCGAGGTCGAACGTCAGGTGGTCCGGACCCGAACGGCCCACCCCGGACCCGGTGGGGAACATCGACTTGGGCGGTTCCCGGAAGGCGATGGAGATGATGCGCGCACCCTCGGCCATCTGCTTGCCGGTGCGCAGGTAGAACGGCACGCCGGCCCAGCGCCAGTTGTCGATCTCGGCCTTGAGCGCCACGAACGTCTCCGTCTCGGAGTCCACCGAGACACCCTCCTCGTCGCGGTAGCCCTGGTACTGCCCCCGCACGACGCACGACGGGTCCAGCGGCAGCATCGAGCGGAAGACCTTGTTCTTCTCCTCGCTGATGGAGTCGGAGTCCAGCGACGTCGGCGGCTCCATGGCCATGAACGCGAGGACCTGGAACAGGTGCGTCACCACCATGTCCTTGAACGCGCCGGTGCCCTCGTAGAACCCTGAACGACCTTCCACCGAGAGCGTCTCGGGGACGTCGATCTGCACGTGGTCGATGAACGTGCGGTTCCAGATCGGCTCGAAGAGTCCGTTGGCGAAGCGGAAGGCGAGGATGTTGAGCGCCGCCTCCTTGCCGAGGAAGTGGTCGATGCGGAAGATCTGGTCCTCGGCGAAGACCGCGTGGATCTCGGCGTTGAGCGCCCGCGCCGACGCCAGGTCGGTCCCGAAAGGCTTCTCCATGATGATCCGCGACCGCTCCACCAGGTCGGCCTCGGCCAAGGTGTGCACGACGTCGAGGGCCGCCTGGGGAGGGACGCTCAGGTAGTGCAGGCGACGCACGTCGCCGCCCAGCTGCTCCTCGAGCTCGGCTGCGAGGGATGCGAGCGCCGGCGGCCCGTCGCCGACGTTGACGTAGCGCAGCTTGGGCGCGAACTCCGCCCACTCCCCCTGCGGCACCGGCCGGCCGAACTCCCGACACGCCTCCTCGATGAAGGAACGGAAGGAGTCGTCGTCGAAGTCGTCCATCGAGACACCGATGATGCGCGCGTCGGCCACCAGGTTGCTGCGCAGCAGGTGCAGGATGCCCGGCAGCAGCTTGCGCCGTGCGAGGTCGCCCGTGGCCCCGAAGAGCACGATGAGGTGTGGTTCGCTCATGCGGTCACGTCCTCACGAAGAACAAGCAGAGGAACGTGACCGCATGAGGTGTACTGAGTTGTCACTCGCTGGCGCTCGCTCATCACCCGAGGCTAAAGCAGTTTCCTTGCGGACGGGTGAACGTGCAGGGCGGGCTCGGTCAGTCCGCCGGCGGCCGGGCCCGCCATGCGGCCACCGCGCTGACGGCGCACAGCGGCGACCACACACGCTCAGCGGGTGAACGGCTGATCCCGTTCATCACCGTGCCGACGGCCATGGCACCGCACAGGCCGGTGAGGGCACGACGACGCACCCGGGGACGGCGCGTCTCGCGCACCAGCAGCCCGGCACCCACGCCGAACGCCACGGCGGCGCCGGCGCTGGTGCGCCGCAGCCCAGCCGGCAGGGGTCCTTCCCGCTGTCCTCCGTAGGCGAGGCGCCCCCACGGAGCACCGGCGGCCAGTGCGGTCTGGAACGCTCCGAAGACGGTCAACGCCCCGGCGGTCACGAGGGTGGCACGGTCACGCTGCATGGCCAGAGTCTACGACCCCTACGTCGTCTCAGGGCAGGTTCAGGGGCAGCACCAGCGTCGTCCCCGATGTGGCGTGGAGCTCCGCACGCGAGGCTGACGCCATGATCTCCATCGAGTCCCTCAGCAAGACGTACGGACGGTTCACCGCCGTCGATGACGTCTCCTTCACCGCAGAACCGGGCCGGGTGACGGGCTTCCTGGGCCCCAACGGCGCCGGCAAGTCCACGACCATGCGCGTCCTCACCGGCCTGACCCCGGCCACGTCCGGGTCCGCCACCGTGGCCGGACGACACTTCTCCGACCTTCCCAACCCCGGCCTGGAGGTGGGGGTCCTGCTGGATGCCTCCGCCCAGCACGCCGGCCGCACGGGCCGCGAGGTCCTCGGGGTGGCGGCTCAGACGATGGGACTGCCCGACACCCGCGTCGATGAGATGCTCGACCTCGTCGGGCTGACGGTCGCGGAGTCCGAGCGGCGGGTGCGGCAGTACTCGCTCGGGATGCGCCAGCGCCTCGGCCTGGCCGCCTCGCTGCTGGGGCACCCCGACGTGCTGATCCTGGACGAGCCCGCCAACGGCCTCGACCCGGCCGGCATCCGCTGGATGCGTGACCTGCTGCGCTCCTACGCCGACGACGGCGCCACCGTGCTGCTGTCGTCGCACCTGCTGCACGAGATCGAGGTGGTGGCCGATGACCTGGTGGTCATCGGCCATGGCCGCATCGTCGCGCGCGGCACCAAGGCCGAGCTGCTCGCGTCGGCGGGCACCGTCGTGCGCAGCAGCGATCCCGAGGCACTGGGCGGGGCCCTGTCGGCCGCCGGGCTGGAGCACACCCGCACCGACGACACCTTCCGCGTCGATGCCGACCCCGACCTGGTGGGCCGGGTGACGCTCGCAGCCTCCATCCACCTCACCGAGCTGCGGACCGCCGACGGTGCGGGGCTGGAGGAGATGTTCCTCGAGCTCACCGCCGCGACGCAGCGCGAGTCAGCCCAGACCACTGACCCGCCCGCCGGCCAGCACGCCAGCCACTCCGAAGGAGCAGCAGCATGACCACCCTGACCACCACCGCCCCGCCGACACCGTCGGCGCCTCCCGGGCGCGCGTCGCGACCCGTACCCCAACCGATCCCGTTCCGCCGTGTCGTGGCCGTCGAGCTGCGCAAGAACTTCGACACCCGGGCAGGCTTCTGGCTCCTCGCGAGCATCGGCATCCTGGCCGTCCTCGCCACCACCGCCGTCGTGGTGTGGGCACCGGAGGAGGCGCTGGAGTACGGCACGTTCGGGGGTGCCATCGGCATCCCGATGGCGGTGCTCCTGCCCATCGTGGCGATCCTGTCCGTGACGAGCGAGTGGAGCCAACGCACGGGGCTCGGCACGTTCACCCTCGTCCCCCGGCGAGGGCGCACGATCGCTGCCAAGGCCGTGGGGGCGCTGCTCATCGCGGTCGTCTCGATGGTGGTCGCCCTGTCCGTCGGAGCACTCGGGGCGCTCATCGGCCCCATGCTGCGTGGCACCGACCCGGTCTGGGACATCACGATCAGCCAGATCTCGAGTCTTGTGCTGGCTCAGGTGCTGGGCATGACCATCGGATTCATGCTCGGTGTCCTGCTGCGCAGCTCGGCCGCCGCCATCGTGGCGTACTTCGTGTACTGGGGGCTGATCCCCACCTTGAGCGGTCTGCTGTACTCCACCCAGGAGTGGTACCAGGACGTCGTCACCTGGGTCGACTTCGGGTGGAACCAGAACATGCTCTACGAGCGGCTTCCCGAGGATGCCACCCAGTGGGCCCACCTCGGCGTCACCGGTCTGGTCTGGCTGGCGCTGCCACTGGCTTTCGGGCTGTGGCGGATCCGCCGCGCCGAGATCAGCTAGGAGACACCGTCGGACCCGCCCTCGACCTCGGGGGCGGGTCCGACGCTGCGTTCAGCGCTCGGTTCGGCGTCGGTCGGCCACATCGACGGCGTCGAGGCGCTCCAGCACCGTCGACAGCACGCCGGACCGACGCAGCTCCAGGTAGTCGGCGAGTCGCCGCGAGCACCAGCAGGGCGGCGGATGTCCTGGCCAAGGGCGTCGTGGGGCATCGCAAGGCGGTTGGTCGCGGGTACTCGCTGGCCGTCGACGCCCGGGAGATGTTCTCGACCGGGAACGACGACGACAACCGCGCGGTCGTCGCGACCATGGATCGCGACGACCGCGATCTCGTCGGTATCGCCGTGCGCGGCGCCAGGAACGGCTTCGACAAGATGACCACGGGTCTGTCGATGCACCCGTACGCGCGGAATCCCGGGCCGACGACCCTTGCGGCACGAGCGGGCTCCTCACTAGCATGCCGAGGACCCAGGTGGAGGAGCCGCAGTGAAGCTCACGACCGTCACCCACGTCTCCGTCGACGGGGTCATGCAGGGACTCGGTGGTCCGCTCGAGGACCCTCGGGACGGGTTCGACCGCGGCGGGTGGGCACTGCCGCTGTTCGACGACGAGGCCGAGGCGCTCGTCAACCGGATGTATCAACGTGCCGACGCCTTCCTGTTCGGACGGCGGACCTATGAGATCTTCGCCGGGTCGTGGGGGTCCGGCTCCTGGGGGACGGCCCAAGGCGACAACCCGATCTCGGTCGCGCTGAACACCCGACCCAAGTACGTGGTCTCGGCGACGCTCGGCGAGGCCACGTGGACGGGCACGACGGTGCTCGCGGGCGACGACACGACGGCCGTCGGCGATCTGTTGGCCACGCAGGCCGGCGAGCTGCAGGTGCACGGCAGCGGTGCGTTGGTCCGCTGGCTCCTCGCGCACCGCCTCATCGACGAGATGGTCCTGCTGACCTACCCGGTGGTGGTCGGCCAGGGCACACGGCTCTTCCCCGCCACCGGACCAGACTCCGCGCTCGAGCTCCTGGAGCACCACGCCACCCCCGGCGGCGTGACGGTCCAGGTCTATCGACCCGCCGGGCACCCACAGTACGCCGAGTGACCTTCACGCCAGCGGGCCGCAGGGTCGGGCGTGTGGGCTCAGATCAGCCGGCGGTCACTGGCCCACTTGGTGAGCTCGTGACGGCTGGAGAGCTGCAGCTTGCGCAGGACGCTGGAGACGTGGGTCTCGACGGTCTTGACGGAGATGAACAGCTCCTTGGCCACCTCCTTGTACGCGTAGCCACGGGCGATGAGCCGCATCACCTCGCGCTCACGCTCGGTGAGGCGATCCAGGTCCTCATCGACCTGCGCCACCTCGATCGTCCCCGCGAACGCGTCGAGCACGAACCCCGCGAGGCGGGGGCTGAACACGGCATCGCCACCGGCCACCCGGCCCAGGGCATCGATGAGTTCCGGTCCGGAGATGCTCTTGGTGACATAGCCGCGCGCGCCGGCCCGGATGATGCCGATGACGTCCTCGGCGGCATCGCTCACCGACAACGCCAGGAACGTCGTGGCCGGTCCGTCGTGGGCGATCCGACGCATCACCTCGGCGCCACCACCGCCGGGCATGTGGACGTCGAGCAGGACGACGTCAGGTGTCGTCTCACTGATCACCGCGACCGCCGTCTCGACGTCCTCGGCCTCCCCTGCGACCCGGACGCCAGCGCCACGTTCCAGCTCGGCGCGTACGCCGGTACGGAACATGGCGTGGTCGTCGACGATCACCACGGACAGACGGGGGTCCTCCCTCGCACCGGGATCAGTCATCGTGGGGCCTCCTGTGGTCGATGGTCGTGGGTGGCAGCCTGCCGCACCGGCATGGACAACCGCACCTCGGTGCCGTCACCGGGCTCGCTCAGCACCGTGGCATCTCCGCCGTGTCGCTCCACCCGCTCGACGATCGAACCACGCACGCCCATGCGGTCGTCGGCGATCGTCGCGGGGTCGAAACCGACGCCGCGGTCGCGGACGAACACCTCGGCCCGCCCGCCCCGGCTCGTGGCCGCCCCCGGCCCGGCGCTCCCGCCGGTGGCCTCCGCGTAGACGTCGATGCGGTCGACTCCGGCGTGCTTGGCGGCATTGACCATGGCCTCACGCGCCGCCCTGACGAGGGCGACGAGATCGTCGTCGAGCGCGACGTCACCGACGAGGACGAGCTCCACCGGAACCCGGTGCGCCTGCTCCACCTCGTCGGCGGCGGACCGCAGGGCCGCGGCGAGGGAGTCGCCGTGGTCGGCCTCGTCGCCGTACAGCCAGGCCCGCAGCTCACGTTCCTGGCGACGGGCGAGGGTGGCGACGGTGGCAGGATCGGCTGAGTTCTTCTGCAGCAGGGCCAGCGTCTGCAGGACCGAGTCGTGCAGGTGGGCCGCGACGTCGGCACGCTCCTGCGAACGGATCCGCTCACGACGCTCCGTCCCGAGGTCGGTGACGAGGGAGATGATCCAGGGCCCGAGGATGAGCAGCAACCCGATGATCGCGATGCCGAGGGCCGCCCCGAGGTCGCGCAGGGCACCGAAGCCTCGCTCCATGGTCAGCAGGTACAGACCCGCCGTGCCGACCAGCACGACCCCGCCGACGACCCGGGCGGCGAAGGCCCACCCACGGGTCTCCCGCAGCCAGGAGCCCCAGGTGGCGTCGTCGATCTGACGCCACACGAGAGCGACCCCGACCACGGCGATGAGGAGCGGGAACAGGATGTTGCCCGATGGCCCCAGACCGGTCACGGCCAGCAGGACCAGGACGCCGACCCCGAGCGCGAGCATCGCCACCGTCTGCACGATCTCCACCACACCGGGACGGCCACCCGGGCGTGCGCCTCGACGCGTCGCGGCGTCCAGCCCGGGCCCTTGCTCGGGGGTGCGCAGGGGCAACAGCCGCCACAGGGCGAGGTAGGCCAGGACGCCCGCTCCGTTGATCCACGTCGCCACGACGAACGCCACCCGCACCCACAGCACGGGCACACCCAGGTGCTCGGCGAGCCCGGTGGCGACACCGCCGACGAGGCGGTGCTCGGCCGGACGGTACGCACGTCGGATCTCGCTCACTCCGTGATCGTCACACGCGCGCACGAGCGTGCGCCACCGAGAGGACCCCTGATTCATGCAGGAGCCGACCCTCCAAGAGTCCCGGGGGAGGTTCAGGGTCGTTCCCGATGGTCCCACCGCGGTTCGACGACGAGGATGGAGCCATGAACACCACCGATCCGGGTCCCGCCGCAGGCACCGACCCGCATGGCGCGCACGAGCCGCGTCGCGCCCGCACCGTCGCCGAGATGCGTCGCTCGAGCGACGACCGGCTCATCGCAGGCGTCTGCAGCGGCGCCGGCCGCCACCTCGGCATCGACCCCATCATCATCCGCGTCGTCCTTGCGGTCCTGTGCCTGGCCGGACTGGCCGGCCTCATCATCTATCTCGCGGCCTGGCTGCTGATCCCTGCCGACGACGCACCCCGCAGCATCGTCGCTGACTGGTTCGACCTCGGCGCCTCGGAGCGGCAGGTCCGCAACACCGGCCTGCTGATCGCCGGGATCGTCGCCTTGATGGCCGTCGTCGGTGACACCGGGCTGGGCTTCCTCTACTGGCCCGTGATCGTCGTCGCCGTCTGGGTCGGGATCCCGCTCGCCGCCGCCTACTGGTTCTTCGTGGTCCGCCCCCGCAGGGCGAGGACCACAGCACCCCCCGCACCCGGGACGGCCACCATGTCGGCAGAACCTGGCGCTGCGCAGGGCACGGCATGGACCACGCCGTCGGAGGAGACCGCCGACGGCGCGGCCGCCGGGCCGGTCCCGCCGGCCGACCACCGACCCCCAGCACCGCCCCCTGCGCCACCGCCTCCGCGCCAGCGTCGTCCGTTCTCCTGGGCCCTCACCGTGCTGACGTTCTCGGTGATCGCGATCTCGCTCGCCGCGGTCTACCTGGCCGGCGCCGACCTGCGCTGGACGGCCTACATCGTGATCGCTCTCGGCATCACGGCCGCGGCACTGGTGCTCGGGACCGTGGTGGGCAACGCCGGCCCGCTGATCCCCGTCGGAGTGCTGCTCGTCGCCGCGCTGGCCGTGGGTGTCCTCGTTCCGTCCCTGCGAGCCGGGGACGTCCGGTTCGAGCCGGCGACGGTCGCCGAGGTCGAGTCGGACTACACGGTCGGCATGGGTCGACTGACCCTCGACCTCACCCGGGTCGACGACCCCTCCCAGCTGGAGGGCCGCACGATCACCCTCAAGCACGGTCTCGGCGAGACGATGGTCATCATCCCAGACGGCCTCGAGGTCGCTCTCAACGCCGACGTGCTCGCCGGTGGTGTCGACTTCCTCGACACCATCCACAACGGCACCGGCATCGACGTCAAGGAACGCTCCGTACCCGATGGGCCTGTCCTCACCCTCGACGCCGACCAGTCCATGGGCCAGGTCACGGTGATGCGACGATGAACCGCCATCCGTTCCGCTGGGGCAGCGCCGTCTTCGGCCTCGCCTTCGCCGCCGTCGCCGCGGGCTGGACCGCCCTGGAGCTCGACGTCCTCGACGTCGACACCGCGGGGGTAGCCGCCGCTGCGACGCTCATCGTCCTCGGGGTGCTCGGGATCATCGGCACCATCGTGGTGTCCCGACGCCCACAGCAGCCCGCCGTCCCGGTGACGTCCTCGCCGTCCGACCAGGAGGGTGAGATGCTCGAACCAGACCTCAATGACGCCGACCACGCGGGGCGCGACGAGGGACTCGACGACACTGGACACGCTGACCTCGGGCACGACGACACTGGGGAGGTTCCCGATGAGCACGACGAAGCTCCGCCGCAGCGCTGAGCAGCGCTGGATCGGCGGCGTCTGCGGCGGCATCGCCGAGTACACCGGGGCCGACGTCACCGTCGTCCGCCTGATCATCGTGGCAGCCACGCTGCTCGGTCTCGGATCCCTCATCCTGTTCTACCTGGTGGCGTGGATCTTCATCCCCGACGCCCGATCCTCCTGAGGAGCCCCTATGTCCAAGAAGCTTGCCCGCAGCACCGATGACGCTTGGATCGCCGGCGTCTGCGGTGGCATCGCCGCCTACACCGGATCCAACCCGAACCTGATCCGGCTCCTGGCCGCCGTCCTGACCATCCTGGGCTTCGGCTCGGTGGTCATCGTCTACGTGCTGCTGTGGGTGCTGATGCCCAAGCAGCAACCACCCGGCGTGCAGACCATCACCCACCAGCCGCCGGCCGCGTGAGCGAGCGCCAGCGCATGAACCATCAGGCAACCCAGGCCATCGCGTCCTACCGTGCTGTTCCTGAGCACACGAAGGCATGACGATGGCTGACAAGAGGCTCGTCCGCAGCACGGAGCACCGGTGGATCGGCGGCGTCTGCGGCGGCGTGGCCGAGTACACCGGCCTGGACGTCACGCTCATCCGTCTCGTCGTGGTGATCGGCGCGTTCCTCGCCGCCACGACGCTGCTGATCTACCTGTTCGCCTGGGTGGTCATGCCCGAGGGCCCGCCGGCCGCTCCGCCAGCCAGCGGTCCCGCGCCCGCACCGCCGTCCGGCTGAAGTCGGAGAAGACGCCGTCCACCCCGGCATCGAAGTACGCCAGGTACTCCGACTCTGCGTCACCGTGGACGGCCTTCTCCCGGCCGATGCGGTGGTCCGCCGGCAGGAAGTTGTTCTCGTTGCGCAGCGTCCAGACGTGTACGAACAGGCCCGCCGTGTGGGCGTCGTCCACCAGCGCGGTGGACTCGGTGAGCCGGTGCCCGCCGTCCCGCCCGATCACCTGCGTCTTGTGCGGACCGATGCCGTCGGCGTACTCCGCGATGGCGGCCAGCTCCTGCGGTGCCTCCAGGTCCGAGTAGGTGCGCGGGTCACCCGCCGCCACCAGGTCCCACGGGGCCCCGGTCCGGTCCATCAGCTGCACGAGCGGCAGCGGCGTGCGGGGACGCAGCTCCCTGAGGTTCCTCGTCTCAGCGGACTGCACGATGACGGGGACGTCGGCGTCCGCCCGGTTGAGGCCGAAGCGTTCGAGGGCGTCGAGCACCCGGTCGTCCAGGTCGAGCCCCCGCTCACGGAAGTACGTGGGGTGCTTGGTCTCGACGTACACGCCCACCGTGCGCCCTGCTGCCCGGGCGATCGTCAGCACCTCGTCGAACGTGAGGATCGGCTCGACGTCGTTGAGGAGGGTGTTGTGCTCACGCAGCAGTGGCAGGCGCTCGCGGCAGCGCAGTGACTTCAGCTCCGAGAGGGTGAAGTCCTCGGTGAACCAGCCGGAGAACGCCACGCCGTCGATGACCTTGGTGGTGCGTCGATCGGCGAACTCCGCACGTGTCCCGACGTCGGTGGTGTGGCCGATCTCGTTCTCGTGGCGCACCACGAGCACACCGTCGCGGGTGACCACCACGTCAGGCTCGATGTGGTCGGCCCCCTGCTCGATCGCCAGCTCGTAGGACGGCCGGGTGTGCTCCAGGCGCTGCCCCGGGACTCCCCGGTGGGCAATGACGAGCGGTCGGCTCATCCGATCAGTCAACCAGCCACCGACGCAGCCCGGCCGCTACGATGAGGCGTGTCCGTCGTCTGACCTACATCCCGGGACGTCACGATGAGCCAGTCCGGCCCCCTACGACGGGTCGTGCGGACGCCTGATGCCGTCCTCGTCGGACTGACGGCCATGATCGGGGCCGGGATGTTCGCGGTCTTCGCCCCCGCAGCAGCCGCAGCGGGCTCGGCGATGCTGGTCGGCCTGCTCCTGGCGGGCGGCGTGGCCTTCTGCAACGCCACCGCGTCGGCGCAGCTGGCCATGAGCCACCCGTCCTCCGGTGGCACCTACACGTTCGCGCGAGAGGTGATGGGGCCGTGGTGGGGGTTCACCGCCGGGTGGGCGTTCAGCATCGGGAAGACGGCCTCGTGCGCGGCCATGGCCATGACGTTCGCCGCGTACGTCCTGCCCGGAGCATCGCAGGTCTGGCAGCGTGGCGTGGCGGCCGGGGCCATCGTCGCGCTCACCATCGCCTGCTCCGTCGGCGTGGTGCGGACGGTACGGCTGTCGCACATCCTGCTCGCGGTGGTGCTGGCCTGCCTCACCGTCGCCCTGCTGGCCGGTGTCACCTCCGGTCAGGCAGCCAGCACACCGCTGGCCGCGGACCTGCGCCCGTCGAGCGTCCTGCAGGCCGCCGGACTGCTGTTCTTCGCCTTTGCCGGATACGCGAGGATCGCCACGCTGGCCGAGGAGGTGGAGCGACCCGAGCAGCTCGGACGCGCCATCTTGGTGAGCCTGGCCTGTGCCCTGGCCCTGTACGCGGCACTGGCGGTGCTCGTGACCTGGCTCCTCGGCGACCGTCTGCCCGAGCACCCCGACCCCGTCGCGGCAGCCATCGAGGTCTCCGGCGCCAGCTGGGCGGTGCCGCTCGTGCGGGTTGCGGCCGTCGCCGCATGCCTGGGAGCCCTGCTGGCCCTGTTGGCGGGCGTCGGCCGCACCGTCATGGCGATGGCACGCGAGCGCGACCTCCCCGGGCCCCTGGCTCACGTGCATCCCCGCCACCGTGTGCCCGTGCGCGCCCAGCTGGTGATCGGCGGGCTCGTGCTGGTCGTCACGGCGGTCATGGACGTGCGCGAGGCGATCGGCTTCAGCTCCTTCTGCGTGCTGCTGTACTACGCGGTGACCAACCTCTCGGCCATGTTCCAGCCGCGTGAAGCACGTCAGTGGCCCCGTGCCGTGCATGCGGTGGGCCTGGCAGGCTGCGTCGTGCTGGCGGTCAACCTGCCGCCCGTCTCGGTGGCGGTCGGCGCCGGCCTCGTCGCGATGGGGCTCCTGGTGCGCCTCGCGCGCCGCTGACCGGACGTCACTACCCGGACAGGACATCGGCCGGCTCGACGGGCGGCCGGACCACCGCTACTCCTCGTCGTCGTGCAGCACGTCCAGTGCGACGGTGTCGGTGCCATGCTCAAAGGTGTGCCCGGACAGCACGGCCGAACGGGCGATCGCCATGCCCCCGATCGCCGAGGTGGCGAGCTGGAGCAGGATCGCGAACACCGCCTTGACCACCGTGGGGAGCGAGGGATCCAGCAGCACGACGCCGGTCACCACGAGTGAGACGCCGACGCCGGCGGCCGTGGCGACGGCCGAGGTCCGGGTGTACGGGTCGAACAGGGTGATCAGGCCGATCGCGGCCACGACGAACACCAGCGCGCCGATGACCACCAGCACCTGACCAAGCACGTCCAGAACCATCATCGCCACCCCCGGGTCAGGGCCCGCGCGAGCGAGACCGCGGCCAGGAACGCCACGAGGGTCGCGACGAGCACGAGGTCGAGCGTCGCGGTGCTCTGCGCCCGCACCCCGACCAGGGCGATCAGCGCGACCACCGAGAAGGAGAGAAGATCGGCCGCCACGGCTCGGTCAGCCGGGGTGGGACCGACGACGATGCGCCACACCGCGAGCAGGACGGCGAGGGTGATGCCGACGATGGCGACGTCCACCCCGATCACGGTCGCTCACCCACGGCAAGGGCGCGCAGCATCCTGTCCTCCATGTCGTGCAGGTCCTCCAGAGCCTCGTCGGTGTTCGCGTGGTACATCGAGTGGACCAGAAGGACCCGCCGGTCACCGATGCCCCGGGTCCCGAGAGTCAGTGTTCCCGGCGTCAGCGTGATGAGCGCGGCGATGAGCGTCAGCTCGGCGTCGGTCCGCGACCTCGCATCCAGGCACACCACGCGCGGGGTGGTCATCGACCCGGGAGTCACGATGTCGAGCAGCACCCGGCCACTGGAGTGGATCACCTCCATGGCGAACCACACCGCGAACATCGGCAGGCGCCACAGCACCGTCATCCTGCTCATCACGCACCACCGCCCAGCACGGCGTCCACGTAGCCGGACGTGTCGAGCAGGCCCTCGGCCGCCACCTGGGTGAGGGAGAGCAGACCCTCCGCGCCGAGTCCCAGACACAGGGTGACCAGGGCCAGCACGAGGCCCGGAGCGGTCAGCGCGAGACCGACCCGCGGGACGACGGCCGTCCCCTGACCCGCACCGGTCGACGACGACCCGCCGTCGGGCTCCGGGGAGGCGAACACCGCGTCCCAGATCTTCAGCATCGACAGCAACGTCAGGAGGCTGACGATGATCGCGACGGTCGCCACCACGACGTGTCCGGCCTCGAAGGAAGCCAGGATGATGCTCAGCTTGGCCACGAACCCGGAGAACGGCGGCAGACCGGCGAGCGAGAGGGCCGACATCGCGAACGCCGCCGCCAGCAGGGGCTCGCGGCGGCCGACGGCCGCGACGGCGTCGAGCCGCGCGGAGCCGTGGCGTACCTCCACGGCTCCGGCGGACAGGAACAGCGAGGCCTTCACGATCATGTGGTGCAGCAGGTAGAACAGTCCCGCCGCGAGCCCGGCGGCGGTGAAGATCGCCACGCCGAGCAGGATGTACCCGATCTGGCTGACCATGTGGAACGCCAGGATGGAGCGGGTCGTCTGCTCCCCCACCGCACCGAGGACCCCCACCACCATCGTCACGGTGAAGACCACCAGGCCGATCCAGAGCCACCGCGTGTCCCCGTCGAAGACGACGGCGTAGATCCGGTAGATGGCGTAGATAGCGACCTTGGTGTGCAGCCCGGAGAACAGTGCTGTGACCGCGGGCGAGGTGGACGGGTAGGCGCGGGCGAGCCACCCGTAGGCCGGGAACGTGGCGGCCTTCATCGACAGCGCCACCAGGCACGTGCCGGCCGCAACCGCCACACCGGCGGAGTCCCGGGCCGCGCCCGCCAGCTCAGCGATGTTGACGGTGCCGGCGATGCCGTACACGAGTCCGACGCCGGCGAGGAAGACGGTGGACACGAGCAGGTTGAAGGTGACGTAGAGCCGGGACCCCCGCACGGACTGCTCGCTCCCTCGACGACGTGCCGCGAGGATCAGCAGTCCGTAGGACGGCAGCAGCATGACCTCGATGAACACGAAGAGGTTGAAGAGGTCGGCCGTCAGCAGGGCGCCGTTGACGCCCGCGACCAGCACCAGCACGAAGGGGGCGAACAGGTGGACCCGGCCGGTCCCGGCGACCACCGCGAACCAGCTGCACACCAACGCCAGGAGTCCGGTCACCACCAGCATCAGCGACGAGAGCTGGTCGGCCACGAAGGGGATGGCGATCCCCGCCGGCCAGGCACCCACGGAGTGGCCCATGGTCGAGCCGTCGCGGGTCTGGGCGACCAGGCCGATGGAGACCGCCCACACGGCCAGCAACGTCACAAACATCACCGGCAACGTCCAGCGGGCCTCCCGGCGCGCCATCGCGGTCAGTCCGGCCAGGCCCAGCGGCACACCCACGAGCAGGGGAAGGACGGCATCGGTCATGATGTCTCCTCATCGGTCTGCGATTCTCCGCCGGCGACCGAGAGCACCAACATGTAGACGGTGATGGAGAAGGCGATGACGATCGCCGTCAGGACGAAGGCCTGCGGCAGCGCGTCCGCGACGGTGGCCGGGTCCAGGCTGCTGCCCAGGGGCTCGGCCCGCCGGTCGGTGCCTCCGGCGGCGAACAGCAGCAGGTTCGCCGCGTGGCTCAGCACCACGAACCCCAGCACGACTCGCAGGAAGGTGCCGTCGAGCATCAGGTAGAGAGCACCGGCGGTCAGCACGCCGATGGTGAGGGCGAGGATCATCGGCCGACCTCCTGCCCCGACGGGACCAAGGGGGTGTCCGTCTCGTCGGCGGGATCGCCCGTGGAGTCCTCGTCCGGGCTGGAGCCCCCGCCTAGGAGGGACACGGCAGCGAGGATGACCCCGAAGACGGCCAGGTAGACGCCGAGATCGAAGATCAGGGCGCTGGAGAGCTTGTACCCCAGCAGGTCCAGACCGATCGGTCTGAGGTAGGAGCCGTCCACGAGACCGACGAGGCCCACGACGGCGGAGAGCAGCACACCGGAGCCGGCGATGGCCAGGAACGGCAGCCGACGATGCGTCCAGCGGTCCGAGGACGCAGCGAGGTAGAGCATGCACACCGCTGCCGCGCCGATGAGCGCCGAGATGAACCCACCCCCCGGTGCGTCGTGGCCGCGCCACAGGGCGTACAGGGATCCTCCCGCCATGAGCGGTACGACGACCCGTGAGAGCGTCTGCATGAACACGGCGTTCTGCCCGGGGTCGTCCAGGGCCGTGTGCACGACGTGCGGTTCACCGCCACCGACCATGCCGCGGGCCGACAGCAGGGCCGCCATGGCCAGCCCGGCCACGGCCAGCACGACCAGCTCACCGAACGTGTCCAGTGCACGGAAGTCCACCAGGATCGTGTTCACCACGTTGGTGCCCCCGGTCTCCTTCTCGGCCTCGCGCAGGTAGTACTCCCCCGCCGCGGAGATCTCGCGATGGCCGGTGAGCGCCAGTGTCGCGAGGGTCGCCGTGACCCCGGCGACCACGGCGGTCACGCCCGAGGCCCACCGGTGCCGTGACGATCGTGCACGGAAGGTCCGCGGCAGGTGACGCAGCACCATGACGATGATGACGACGGTGAGGATCTCCACGAGCAGCTGCGTCAGGGCGACGTCGGCGGCGCCGAGGGCGTAGAACCACAGAGCGACCGCGAGTCCGACGATTCCGAGCGCGATCACGGCGCCGATCCGGGTACGGGAGGCGATCACCGCGGCCGTCCCGACCACGACGAGCAGCAGGAGGATGGCGTCGACCGGGTGCGAGCCGGGGACCGTGAGGTCGTCGGGACCCACCAAGCCGATGCTGGCGAGACCGACCCCGGCCACGAGGACGATCGGGACGGCGAGGTGGAATGCCGGTGAGTCCGTACGCGTCAGGTCGCCCACGCGGCGTCCGCCGTCGATGGCCGCCTGCTGCAGCCACGAGACGGCAGCAACTCCCGAGCCGGGGAACAACGGCCGCCCCAGGACGCCGTCCACCCGGCGTCGGGCCAGCACGAGCACGCCACCCAGCGTCAGGACCACGACCGAGAGCATCAGAGCGACGTTGACCCCGTGCCACAGGTGGAGGTGGGCCACGTCGTCCACGGGGATGCTGCCTGCTGCAGCGGCAGCCGGACGGACCAGGCCGTCGAGGGCGGCCACGCCGGGGCCGAGCATCCCTCCGACCACGGCCGCCGACGCCACCGCGAGCACCATCGAGACCGATCCGCGCAGCGGTGCGATCCTCATCGGCGCGCCGGGCAGGGTGTGCACGATGAGCCGCGCGCTGTAGGCCACGGTGAACACCGACGCCAAGGCCAGCCCGAGTGCCGCGGGCCAGAACCTCTCCAGAGCCGAGTCGAGCACCAGCTCCTTGCTGGCGAAGCCGAGCAACGGAGGGACCCCGGCCATACTCAGCGCGGCCAGCACCAGCATGGCCGACGTCCACGGCATGGCCCTGGCCAGTCCGTGGAGCTCCCTGATGTCGCGCGTCCCTGCCCGTCGCTCCACCAGGCCGACGTACATGAATCCCGATGCCTTGAACAGGGCGTGCGCCACGACGTGCAGGCAGGCCGCCAGCAGCGCGGCCTCGGTACCGACGCCGATCGTGGCCACGAGCAGCCCGAGCTGGCTGACGGTCGAGTAGGCCAGCAGCTCCTTGATGTCGGTGCGCTGCAGGGCGAAGACCGCACCCATGATCGCCGTCACGATGCCGATCGTCATGAGCAGGACCGGCCAGATGGGAGCGTGCGAGGCCGCTTCGGCGAACCTGAGCAGCAGGTAGATCCCGGCCTTCACCATCGCTGCCGCGTGCAGGTAGGCGCTGACGGGGGCGGGAGCCACCATGGCATCGGGGAGCCACGCGTGGAAGGGGAACTGCGCGGACTTGGTGAATGCCGCGAGAGCCACGAGCACCGCCGTCGCCGTGGCGAACTTCGGGTCGTCGGTCCAGGCGTCGTCTGCCAGGGCCACGGACAGCTGGGTGGTGCCGGTGTGAACGACGATCAGGCCCACGGCCGCGAGCAGGCACAGACCACCCGCGACGGTCACCAGCAGGGTGCGGGTGGCCGGCGGACCCGCGGTCGGTCCGGACCTCAGGATGAGCAGGTACGAGCACAGGGTCGTGAGCTCCCACGCCACGAACATGACGACGAGGTCGTCAGCCAGGACGAGCACCAGCATGGATGCGGCGAACAGCACCATGAGGGTGTAGAAGCTCGTGGGTCGCGGCTGGGTGACGTAGGCCGCGCTGTAGAGCATGACGAGCGCGCCGACTCCGAGGACCAGCACCCCGAAGAGCAGACCCAGTCCGTCGAGCTGCAGTCGGAACACCACGTCCAGGGAAGGGATCCAGGAGGCCTGGTCCTGCCGGCCGGGAGCCTCGGCCCACAGGACGACCAGCCAACCCGTGCACGCAGCCAGCACCGCCGCGAGGATCCACCCTGACCGTGTGCCGGCCGCGCGGGTGATCACCGGAGTGACGGCGACGAGCGCTGCGGTGGTGACAACGAGAAGAATGAGGTTCATCGGGGCTCGACGTGGCGGGGGATGACTCTCATGCACATTCCGTGGGTCGACGACGTGATGCCGACCAGACTTCCCGGCTCACCAGGGACACACGGTACCGGTGAGGCACCAACGCCCCACCACGACCCCGGACGGACCGACGGGGCCAGCCCCCTTGCCGGAGACTATACGTGCGTATAGTGTGATGTCCGTGCACACGGTCCAGGATGGCGATCCCACAGCGGCCTCGCGTATTCGCGAGACTGCGATCGACCTGTTCGGGCGGGACGGGTTCGACGTCGGACTGCGCACCATCGCCGATGAGGCAGGGGTCTCGCTGGGCCTGATCCGTCACCATTTCGGAGCAAAGCACCAGCTCCGGGCCGCATGCGACGAGCACGTGCTCCAGCTCATAGACAACCTCCAGGCCGAGCGGGTCGAGGTGGCCGAGCCCGGCAAGCACCTGCTCGAGCAGCTGGCCGGTCTCGATGAGCTCGCGCCGCTCGTGCAGTACATGGTCCGGGCACTCACCGCTGGAGGCCCGACGGCTCGGGCGTTCCTCGATCGGATCGTCGCCAGCACCGAGACCCACCTGGACCACGGAGTGGAGACCGGAACGATCAAGCCCAGCGTCGATGCCCGAGCGCGCGCCCGCTACCTGGCGGTCACAGGCCTCGGAGGCATGCTGCTGGACTACGCACTCTCCGACGAGGACGACGCGGTGACGGCGTGGCGCGCCTACACCGAACGGGTGACACTTCCCACCCTCGAGCTCTACACGCAGGGCCTCCTGACCGATCGGGAGATGCTCGACACCTACCTGCTGTACCTGAAGGACCCGCCCGGCGGCGACCCTGACGTCCCCGGCCCCTGACCACACCACGGCTCTCATCGGAGTCCCCTCGCTCACGGAGCGCGACGCCGCTCCTCACTGCCACCCGAAAGGGTTGTTCACCATGCCTGCTGTCATCGAAGTCTCCGCCCTGACCAAGAAGTTCGGCGCCTTCACCGCACTCGACGCGCTGGACCTCGAGGTCCAGCCCGGCGAGGTCGCCGCGTTCCTCGGCCCGAACGGCGCCGGGAAGTCCACCACCATCCGCGTCCTGCTCGGACTGCTCCGGGCCGACGGAGGCACCACCCGGGTGCTCGGCGCCGATCCCTGGCACGACGCGGTCGCCCTGCACGAGCGACTCGCCTACGTTCCCGGTGACGTCACGCTGTGGCCCAACCTGACCGGAGGCCAGGCCATCGACGTCCTCAACCGGCTTCGCCGCAACGTCAACCTGACCCGGCGCGACGAGCTGATCGAGCGCTTCGAGCTGGACCCGAGCAAGAAGGGCCGCACCTACTCCAAGGGGAACCGCCAGAAGGTCGCCCTCATCTCGGCGCTCGCCGCCGACGTCGAGCTGTTCATCCTCGACGAGCCAACCTCAGGGCTCGACCCGCTCATGGAGGCGGTGTTCCAGGACTGCATCGCCGAGATGAAGGGCGAGGGTCGCACGGTGCTGCTCTCCAGCCACATCCTCGCCGAGGTGGAGAAGCTGTGCGACACCGTCACCATCATCCGGTCCGGGGTCGCGGTCCAGTCGGGACGGCTCGATGACCTGCGGCACCTCACCCGCAGCTCTGTCACAGCACGCACGGCTCTGGACGCATCCGGCATCGCCGAGCGCGCTGGGGTCCACGACTTCGTCCAGCACGACGGCGTCGTCGAGTTCGCGCTCGACGGCGAGCACGCCAGCGAGGTCATGAAGGCCCTGGCGGCACTGGAGATCGAGACCCTGGTGAGCAATCCGCCCTCTCTGGAGGAGCTGTTCATGCGCCACTACGGAGACACCGGCGAGGAGGTCTCACCATGAGCACGTCGACAGGAGCCGGCGCGCTGCTGCGCCTGGCCGCGCGCCGCGACCGCATCAAGCTGCCGGTGTGGATCGGCTCGATCGCCGGCCTCGCGTGGTACTTCACGGCCGCCCTCCAGATCGCCTATCCCTCGAGGTCGGACCTGCAGACCGTGGTGTCCTTCCTCGACGGTCCTGCCGGGACCATCATGAGCGGTCCCGGATACGGCATGGACGACCCGAGCTACCCCAGCACCTTCGCAGCCGTCTACGGCCTGTACATCCTGCTCGGCGCGGCGTTCATGAACGTGCTCCTGGTCATCCGGCACACCCGGGCCGAGGAGGAGTCCGGGCGCACCGAGCTGGTCCGCGCCGCGGTCGCCGGCCGGCACAGTGCGCTCGCCTCGGTCGGGATCCTCGCCCTCGTGGCGAACCTGGCCCTCGGCGCGCTGACCGCCCTGGCGCTGTCCACCCAGTTCCCGGCGGGCGGATCATGGCTGTTCGGAGCGAGCGTGGCGGCAGTGGGCCTCGCGTTCGCCGGCATCACGGCCGTCGCGGTCCAGGTGACCGAGCATGCGCGAACAGCAGCGGGCCTGGCGTCAGCACTGATCGGCCTGGCAATGATCCTGCGCGGTGTCGGTGACGTCCTGCAGGACCAGGGAAGTGTCGTGTCCTGGCTGTCGCCCTTCGCGTGGGCCCAGCAGACACGGGTCTTCGTCGAGCCGCGCGCTTGGCCCCTCCTGCTCTGCGTGGGCGTGGCCATTGCCGGGGTCGTCGCGGGGACGGTCCTGCAGTCTCGTCGCGACGTCGGGGCAGGTCTGGTCGCGGCCCGGCGTGGCCCGAGCGAGGCCGGGCCGCGACTGTCGAGCGCCTGGGCCCTGGCACTGCGCCTCGAGCGCGGCGCCATCGTCGGCTGGGCCTGCGCCCTGCTGGTCGCCGGGCTGCTCTACGGCTCGCTCGCCGATGCGGTGCAGTCCTCCTTCGACGACCTGCCGGACGACATCGTCGCGGTGATGGGTGGAGACGCACACCAGCTGCTGGACGGCTTCATGTCCGTCATGGTGTTCTTCAACGTCAGCCTGGCGGGCGCCTACGCCATCGCCGCGGTCCATCGCCTGACCAGCGAGGAACTGGCCGGGCGCACCGAAGCCGTGCTGTCGACGGCGACCGGCCGTGCAACCTGGATGGGCGCCGGACTGGCCGCAGCAGCGATCGGGGCGACGGCGGTGGTGCTCGCCTCAGCGCTGGGTATCAGCGCTGCGGCGGCGCTGACGATCGGTGACGCAGGGACGTTCACCGACCTCTTCACCGCACACCTGGCCTACCTTCCGGCGCTCGGGGTCGTCATCGGTCTGGCCGCACTCGGGTTCGGCATCCGGCCACGTCTGGCGAACGCCGCCTGGGTCGTGCTGGTCTTCGCGATGTTCATCGGGTACCTGGGGCCCTTGTTCGACCCGCCCCGAGCCATCCTGTGGCTGTCGCCGTTCGAGCACGTGGCGCGCCTGCCCCTGGACGACCTCGCGCTGTGGCCGCTCGTCGGTCTGGCCCTGGTCGCCGCCGGGCTCATCGGGACGGGGCTTGCCGTGTTCACGCGGCGTGATCTGACGACGAGCTCCTAGTGTCCTGCGCCCCATCACGACGGGCGAGCCGTCATGGCTGCACGCCGTCCGGGGTGCCCCTCCCCGGGGGCGCGGGAGCGCCGGCCATCATGTGTGGCCGGAGCGTCCCATACCAATGTGGGTCTCAAGCCAGGTCCTGAGTGGTGCCGCCCCCTGCCAGACGCCCCGGATCGCGTTCCCTGCTTCAGGTGTGCACATCCAGTCGGCTGTCGTCCATTCCTGAACGATGGCGACACCCTTCCACCTCAGGCACTGGATGCGTGGATGATCCATCGAGTAGCCGCGCGGCGCCGTCTTGAGCGGCTCCTCAGCTCCGTGGGATACCGGGAGGGAGCTCGCGGCGAGGGTGTCCATCAGTTGCTCGAACTCGGTGCCGCTCACTTCGTCATCGATGGCGACGCGGAAACGGCGCAGCTGGTCGGGGGCCATGAGCATCGCCCCGTACCCGGTGACAATGCCGTGGGCGGAGACCTCCAGGTAGTAGCCGATGCCGCCGACCGCCTGGGATTCACTGGTTGCGCCAGTCCAGAGCTTGTAGGGCGACTTGTCCTTGGAGAATCGCACGTCGCGGTTCGGTCGGAACATCCGCAACGGCCCGAACTCGTCGGAGAGCTGCCCGACCAGCGAGCCCATGGGGGCGCGCACGTCGCGCTCCCACCGTTGCTTGTTGGCCTGCCAGAACGTCTTCGAGTTGTCCGACCTGAGATCTGCGAAGAACTCGAACAGACCCGGCGGGAAGCCTGGGAAAGTGTTCACGGGTGGCCGCCAGTCACTGCGCGGTTGTACTCCATCGCGATCCCGAGCCAGGAGGACAGCTGCTCATCGTCACTGATCGCCTCGGGTTCGACCTCGATCCAACCCGGCCCCATGTCACGACCCGGCCCCATCTCCGCCTGCACCGCTCCCGGCCCGCCAAGGAGCTCGCCGTGCCGGTCGGCATCGACGCGCACCAGCAGGCCACCGTCTTTCAGGGCGCTGACGATCATCTTCTCGTTGACCATGACTGATCTGCCACCGAACATCGATACCTCACGCACCACCGGTTCGTCAGCGAGGAGCGCACGGAGACGTTCGATGAGCGCAGCCTGCCCGGGAGTCATCGCGCCATCCCGCCTCAGCCCTGCTCGGGCGGACCGTAGGAGAGCCGGTCGAAGATCAGCACACTCTCTGCGATCTTCCCGTCCCTGACGGTGAAGAGCTCGGCGGCCGGGGTTGTGGAGGTCGCGCTGGTCTGGGGGTAGTAGAACAGCGCGATGCGATTCCCGTCGGTGAACTCGGCGATGTCGCCGATGCCGGTGAGCATGGGAGCGAATCCGCCGATGAACTCTTGATAGGCGTCCTTGCCGGTGAGATCGACACCGGGGGCGCGGCACGTGACGTCGTCCGCGACATGGCTCATCGCGGTTCCGATGTCACCGCCCGTCCAGGCGTGGTGGTACTTCTTCACGATGTCGTAGGCGTTGTCCTGTGCCATGAGGTTCTCCTGTGTTCGCGCCACGGGTGGCGGTTGTGCTCGTTCAGTCTGGGAGTGGCTGCCAGCCGTCCGGCCCGGCATCACCACCTGCCCCGACGACGGCCAGGCGGGGCAGGAAGTTCGCCCACCCATCGGCGTGACCACGCACTTCGGTGTCGGGCAGATCACGATGGCAGAGATCGACTCGGGTGCCGCTACTGGTCGGAGTGAGTCGGAACTCGACCGTCGAGGCGCCCGCGGGCAGATGGGCGCTCCTCGCGAAGCCCCAGGAGACCACCACGCGATTCGGGCGGTCGACATGGAGATACTCGCCCCGCACGGGATGACCTGCGATGTCGACCGCGAACCTGCCGCCGGGTGTCGGATCGAGGTCGGCATGCTGCCCCATCCACGCCGTCATACCCTCGTTGGTGATCAGATACTCGAACACCGTCTCAGGCGATGCGTCGATGCTGATCGAGTCTCGGAACTCAGCCACGATCCTGAGCCCCCTGCGACTCGATCGCGGTTTTCAGGTCGGCAAGTTTTCCTGGCCAGAAGTCGTCGAGGTATGACCGCACTGCTGCGATGCCATCGGTGTCGACCGCGAACAGATGGCGCGTGCCCTCGCGAGCGCCGACAGCGAGGCCCGCCTTGCGGAGCACCCCGAGATGGTGCGAGGTCGTCTGCTGCGACAACCCGACCTCTTCGGCGATCGCTCCCACCGGTTGCGGTGCCGAGCGGATCACCCGCAGGATCGCACGCCGGTTCGCGTCTGCAAGCGCGCGCAGCGCCAGATCGAGGTCTGCTGCAGTCTCAGCACTCATCGCGAGCCTCCTCGGTCGGTTACCCTGACCGTAGCACAAGTATTCATTTGTACTTACGGAGATGAGTGGAGTTGTGGTCTCGGGAGGCTCGTCATCGGCGGAATGACGTGCCTGGGTTCGATTGGGCGGTGCTGTCGACGGAGGCGACCGTCCATCCGTCGCTGATGCGGAGGATCTCGGCCCACGAGCCGGGGTAGGAGCGACCACGAGCGGGCGGGCGGGCGGGCGTCTACTCCTTGCGGGAGATCGGGAAGAGGATCGTCTCGCGGATGCCGGTGCCCTGCAGCAGCATGACGAGCCGGTCGACGCCGACTCCCATCCCACCGGCCGGCGGCATCCCGAACTCCAGTGCGCGCAGGAAGTCCTCGTCGACGTCCATCGCCTCGGGGTCGCCGGCCGCGGCGAGGCGCGCCTGGTCCTGGAGCCGCTCGCGCTGGATGACGGGGTCGTTGAGCTCGGAGTACGCCGGCGCCAGCTCGACGCCGTTGATGATGAGGTCCCACGCCTCCACCAGGCCAGGCGTGGTGCGGTGCTTCTTGGCGAGCGGGCGCACCGCCTCGGGGTAGTCGCACACGAACGTCGGCTGGATGAGCGTGTGCTCGACGAGCTTCTCGAAGAGCTCCAGGACGACCTCGCCCTCGCCCCAGTGCTCACGCAGGGGGACGTCGTGCTTGCCGGCCAGCGCGACGAGCTCGGCCAACGGCGTCTCGACGGTGATGGTGCGGCGGACCGCCTCGGACACCAGCTCGTGCACCGTCGCGCGGCGCCACGGCCGCTCGAGGTCGATGTCGGACCCGTCGCGGCCTCTCACGACCGTCTTGCCGACGGCGCGGGCCGCCTGCAGGACCAGCTCGCGGACCAGCTCGGCCATCGTGTCGTAGGAGCCGTAGGCCTCGTAGACCTCGAGCATCATGAACTCGGGGTTGTGGGTGTTGTCGACGCCCTCGTTGCGGAAGGTCTTGCCGATCTCATAGACCCGGTCGATGCCGCCCACGAGCGCCCGCTTGAGGTGCAGCTCGAGCGCGATCCGCAGCAGGGCGTCCTCGTCGAAGGCGTTGACGTGCGTCGCGAACGGGCGGGCCGCCGCACCTCCGTTGGTGTGTTGCAGGACGGGCGTCTCGACCTCGACGTAGTCGCGCTCGTCCAGGGTGCGCCGCATCGACTGCAGCACCTTGGCCTTGACGCGGACGTTCTCACGAGCCTCAGGGCGCACGATGAGGTCGACGTACCGCATCCGCGCGCGCGCCTCGTCCGAGAGCGGCGTGTGCTCGTTGGGCAGGGGACGCAGGGTCTTGGCGGCCAGCTGCCACGAGGACGCCAGGACGCTCAGCTCGCCGCGCCGTGAGGTGATGACCTCTCCGGTGACCGCCACGTGGTCACCGATGTCGACCTGGTGCTTGAAGTCGTCCAGGCGGTCGGGCCCGACGCCGTCGAGCGAAATCATGGCCTGCAGCGAGGTGCCCTCGCCGTCGCGCAGCGAGACGAAGATGAGCTTGCCCTGGCCGCGGCGGAAGATGACGCGCCCGGCCACCGACACGACATCGCCGCTGTGGTGGTCCGGCCCCAGCGCCTCGGCGTCATAGGCGTCGACGACCGCCCGCAACGTGTGGGTGCGATCAACGACCACCGGGTAGGGGTCGCCGCCGGCGCCGATGATCTGCTCGCGCTTCTCGCGCCGGATCCGCAGCTGCTCGGGCAGGTCGTCGGGAGGGCTCTGGTCTGAGTCGGTCACGGAAATCGAGTCTAGGTGGTGTGTCGGACGTCAGCGCCAGCGTGTCACCGGGCCGGTCGTCGCGGGACCGTCGTCGAACGTCCGGCGAAGCGCCTTCTCCATTTCGATGACGGCGTCAACAAATTGCTCTAGGTTCCTAGTACCGCGCCGAGGAGGCTCATGTCCACGCAGGACCAGGATGACGAGCTCCGACCGGACGAGCGCCAAAGCACTTCATCCCGCCTCAATTGTCGACGCTCATGAGCGTCGCGCTCCCACACCTCATCTGGGCCAAGACCTCACCTGATGACGACGGCTGGCTGAACCTCCCCCAGCACCTGAACGACGCCGCCGATGTTGCTGAGCTGCTGTGGGACCGTTGGCTGGCGCCCGCGGTCAAGGACCTCATCGCCCGCTCGGTCGGCGGGGCGGACGCCGCACGAGCGCTCGCCGTCTTCCTCGCAGGCGTGCACGACGTCGCGAAGGCGACGCCCGCCTTCGAGAGCGTCGGGCCGACCCACCTGCTCGACCGCCTGCACGACGCCGGGCTGTCGGTCCATCCGGCGATCAGGCATCGCCGGTCGCACCTGCCTCACGGCCTCGCCGGTCAAGTCGCCGTGGAGGGCTGGTTGGTCGAGCAGCACGACTGGAACCGTCTGCAGGCACGCTCGATCGGTTGCGTGATCGGCGGACACCACGGGACGGTGCCGACGGCCGGCCAGCTCCAACGCATCGACCCGGAGCTGCTCGGCGATGCAACGTGGGCAGCTGTCCGACAGACACTGATGGATGACATGGCCAGGCGCAGCAGGGCGACCCATCACCTTGAGCGTTGGTCACGCAGCACCGTCAACGCCTCCATCCAGGCGGTCCTCAGTGGCTTCGTGATCATGGCGGACTGGATCGCCAGCAACGCGGACCTTTTCGCCTACGACGTCGACCACCGGTCGGTGTCGGCTCGCGCCTCGCCCGCTTGGGAGCACCTGATGCTGCCACCGGGATGGACGTCATCGACGTTCGAGGGCACCGCTGATCAGCTCCTGGGCCAACGGTTCGACCTGCCAGACACCGCTCGCGCTCGGCCCGTGCAACGGGAGCTGCTGGAACTCGTCACGGACGTCGACGAGCCAGGACTGTTCGTCGTCGAGGCCGCTATGGGTGAGGGAAAGACCGAGGCGGCACTGATGGCGGCCGAGTCGCTGTGCGCGCGGCTGGGTCTCAACGGTGTCTTCTTCGCCCTTCCCTCGATGACGACCAGCGACGCCATCTTCACCCGGCTCAGACGCTGGGTGGACCTCCTTCCCGGCCTCGGCCCTGAGCACGTCTCGATTCACCTCGCCCACAGCAAGGCCGGTCTCAACGACGAGTTCCGGTCCCTCGCCCGTGGGCGTGTGACGGGCGTGGCGAACGACGGTGAGCCGCTCTCGGAAGGCGCGGCCATCGCACACGCCTGGCTCTCCGGGCGCAAGAAGGGGCTGTTGGCGGACTTCGTGGTCGGCACGATCGATCAGGTGCTCATGGCAGCGTTGCGCGGCAAGCACGTCGTGCTCCGACACCTCGCTCTGGCCGGCAAGGTGGTCGTGATCGACGAGGTGCATGCTGCCGATGAGTACATGGCGGTCTTCCTGGACCGTGCACTGGAATGGCTCGGGGCGCACAGAGTTCCGGTGATCCTGTTATCCGCCACGCTTCCCGGCGCCAGGCGCGCGGCGATGGCACGGGCCTACGACCGCGGCCGAGGGACGTTCCGCCCCGCAGTCGCCCGGCGCGGTGGCTCCGGCCCCACTCCATATACGCCGGTCCAGAGTGAACGGGGCTACCCGTTGCTCACCGCGACCACGTCGGCGTCGCCGGCGATGCGGCAGGTCAGCGCAGGGAGTCGCACCTCCATCCTCGACATCGAGAGGTTGGACGATGGGCTCACGACGCTCTCGGCATTGTTGCGCGAGGCGCTCAGGAACGGAGGGTGTGCGGTCGTCATCCGCAACACCGTCGTGCGCGCCCAGCAGACGTGGGAGCACCTACGTGAATCATTCGGCGACGACGTCTCGCTCATGCACTCCAGGTTCATCGCCACCGACCGTCTCGTCCGCGACCAGGCGGCAGTCCGTCGCTTCGGGCCTGCGGGGCCCGGAGCTGATCGTCCTGATCGGCACGTCGTGGTAGCCACCCAGGTGGTGGAGCAGTCGCTGGACGTCGACTTCGACCTCATGGTCAGCGATGTCGCACCCGTCGACCTGCTGCTGCAGCGTTCAGGCCGACTCCATCGGCACACCCGCGACCGTCCGATCGGCCTTGAGCGCCCGCGTCTGATCCTCACCGGAGTGGACTGGTCGAGCACTCCCCCGAGCCCGGACGACGGGAGCACTGCCATCTACGGACTCGACTCGCTGCTGCGATCGATGGCCGTCCTCGACAGACCACACGTGGTTCTGCCCGACGACGTCCCCACACTGGTCCAGGATGCCTACGCCGAGGACCCTCTGGTGCCGTCAGGCTGGGAAGAGGCGTCGGAGCAGGCAGGGACACAAGCGCGAGAACGCGTCGCGCAGCGGCAGCGACGCGCGGGTGACCACCTCATTCCTCCTCCTACGGAGCCCGACCTGACCGGCTGGCACGACGCGGGGGCAGTGGATCGCAAGTCCGAGGCTCGCGGAAGGGCAGCGGTCCGCGACGGTCGTGAGTCGCTCGAGGTGGTGGTCCTGACCCGCGACGGCGAAGGCCTCCTACACCGCTGGGCCGCAGAGCCCACGGAATCTTCTCTGTCCACGGAACAGGCACCAGACCCCGAGACCGCTCGCCTCACGAGCGCGGCCACCCTGACGCTGCCACCGGCACTCACGCAGCCGTGGCAGATCGACCGGACGATCGCGGCTCTGGAACAGAACTACTTCACCGCCTGGCAGACCTCGCCATGGCTCCGCGAACAACTGATCGTGGTGCTCGATGAGAAGAGCCAATGCTCGATAGGACCGTTCGTACTCCACTACGACAAGACCCGGGGTCTGAGCGTCACCACAACGGACGAAAAGAGCTTGCCATGAGCAGTCAGACCTCGTTCAACCTCGTCGACGAACCGTGGATCCTCGCGCAACGGCGGGACGGTTCAGTCACCGAGCTCTCACTGCTCGAGGTGTTCGAGCAGGCAGCCGACCTCGACCACCTCCATGGCGACCTCCCGACGCAGGTCTTCGCACTGAATCGGCTCCTGCTGGCGATCGTCTACCGGGCAAGCCTGGTGACCGAGACGACCTGGCAGCAGTCGTGGCGTCAGCAGAGGCTCCCGCTCGACGACGTCACACGCTACCTACGGTCATGGCGGCATCGGTTCGACCTCTTTGATCCCGAGCGCCCGTTCTACCAAGTGGCTGATCTGGCCACCGCCAAGGGCCGGACCGGTTCCCTGACAGGTCTCGTCGGCGATGCACCCGGAGAGAGGGCCCCTTTCCTAACGACTCGTTCCCCCGCCTCGCTGGAGAGCCTCCCGTTCGCCGAGGCTGCGCGTTGGCTCGTGCACTGCCACGCGTTCGATGTCTCGGGGATCAAGAGCGGAGCCGTCGGTGACCCACGGGTCAAGGGAGGCAGGGGCTACCCGATTGGTGTCGGAGCGGCAGGACACCTGGGGGGTGTTCTCGTCGAGGGTGAGAACCAGCTGCAGACGCTGCTGCTCAATCTTGTCCCTCAGGAAGGCGTCGATGTCTCCACCGGGGACGAGAACGAGTCGGACGTCGACCTGCCCACGTGGGAGCTAACGGTCGCTGACGGCGCAGGTCCGCGACACCCTGAGCCTGCTACGAACGAGAGGCCGCACCGTCCGGCCGGGCAAGCCACGCTCTACACCTGGCAAGCGCGTCGCATCCGACTCGCCACCGACGGTCGGCAGGTCACCGGCGTGCTGGTGTGCAACGGCGACCGCTTCTCTGCCTTGGGTCTGCACGACCTGGAACCCATGTCGGTGTGGCGTGACAGCCCGGCTCAGGCCAAGCGCTACGGCCTTTCGCACGTCACGATGCCCCGCGCCCACCAGCCGGGGCGTTCAACGTGGCGCGGCCTGGAGGGCATGCTGACCGACACCGTCCGCGACGTCGACGCGCCACGTCCGGGCACGTTGCGTTGGCTCGATCGCCAGGCCGAGGCGAAGGTGCTTGACGACCGCTACATCCCTCGTGTCCGTTCCATCGGCATCCACTACGTCAGCCAAAGCGCCGTCGTGCGAGACCTCATCGACGACGAGCTGTCCCTCCCCGTGCGGGCCCTGCACGATACCGACAGTGGGCTGCGGAGCAGGGTCCTGGACGAGATCAGCCGCATCGACGACGCAGTCGAGCAGTTCGTCCGCCTGAGCATCAACATCGCCGTGGCACGAGGTGAGGACGATCCCGCCTCGGCACGCACCGAAGCCCAGTCGCTGGCCTTCAGCGCGCTCGACGGACCGTTCCGGGCATGGCTGGTAAGGCTCGCGGGCGTCGACGAGAGCACCGCGGACACGCGGCTTGAGTGGGATCGAACCGTCAGGCGCATCCTGATCCGGCTCGCCGACGACGCCGTCAACACCGCCGGACCGCATGCCTGGGCTGGGCGCCGAGTAGATGGCAGACGCATCAACGCCCCCCGCGCAGAAGCCTGGTTTCGCACCCGTCTCTCCCGGCTCTATCCGCACGTCGACGCACCTCAGGAGTCCGCATGACCCAGACCTCTCCAGCAGCACCCCGCCCCCACGAGCCCGGATCCCGACGCACTCTCTCGTCGCTGGCCGAGGTCGTGGCCGCCCGAGTGAGATCACTCCAGCACCAGTACCGCCATGACGACCGCCATGCTGTGGCCTCCCTGGCACGTTTGCGTCGTGCCACAGGCACCGGGCCGGGCGAGGATCCCCAGGCGTGGGCCGAGACCCTCCGGGTGATCGGGGCGGAGCACTTCGGCACGGGCAGCGAGTGGTCCACCGAGGAGTGGGCCGCCCACGTCGCTCTCACGTTGTTCGCCACCCACCAGCAGTCCCACCGCAACGACGGCATGCACGTCGCCAATCGCTCCTTCGGGCACGTGGTACGCAGGCTCGCCGACCTCCAGGGAGGCGAGGACGACGAGGGCAGCCGTCCAATCCAGCGCCGCTTCGAAGCCCTCGCCACGTCATCTGGCCCGGACGAGATCGTGCACCACGCGCGCAGCATCGTCGGGCAGCTGCGCTCCGAGAGCGTCGCCCTCGACTACGGACGCCTGACCGACGATCTCGTCGGCCTACGAGACCCCAGCCGCGCCCCGTCAGTCCGTCTGGCTTGGGGACGCGACTACTACCGCACCATCCCCGACAACGTCCCACCCCCGAACCCCGACCAAGGAGACCCGTATGAGCCCCTACCTCGACCTGCACGTCCTGCAGTCCGTCCCTCCCAGCAACGTGAATCGTGATGAGAACGGAAGTCCCAAGGAGGCGACCTACGGCGGCGTGCGCCGAGCACGCGTGTCCAGCCAAGCCTGGAAGCGGGCCATCCGGTCAGACTTTGGCACCCGGCTCGATACCTCGCAGCTCGCCGCGCGAACCAAACGACATGTCGACAAGATCGCGTCGCGGATCACCGAGCTCGAGCCCTCGCTCGGAGATGAGCAGGCCGAGACTCATGCCCAGCAACTCCTCAAGGCACTGGGCGTGAAGGTCGAGAAGCCCAAACGCAAGAAGGACGACGCTTCGCCAGAGGGCAGCGCCGAGTCGAGCTACCTGATCTTCCTGAGCAACCTGCAGATCGCGAATCTCGCTGAGCTGGCCGTCCGGCATGCCGGTGCAGGAACCGAGCCCGGCAAACGAGAGGTGTCCGACGTCGCGCAGGCCGATCACTCCGTCGACATCGCACTGTTCGGCCGTATGGTCGCCGACCTCACGGATCTGCGGGTCGACGCAGCAGCTCAGGTGGCTCATGCGATCAGCGTGCACAGCGTCTCAACGGAGTTCGACTACTTCACCGCCGTCGACGACCACGCCACCGGAGAGCATGCCGGAGCGGGCATGATCGGCACGGTCGAGTTCAACTCCTCGATGCTGTACCGCTACGCCACCATGAACGTGCCCGCGCTGCTGGCGAACCTGGGCGACCCCGCTGCCACGGTCGAAGCCTGCAGCGCGTTCCTGCACGCTTTCATTCGCAGCATGCCGACCGGCAAGCAGAACACGTTCGCCCACCGGACCCTTCCGCACGCCGTCGTCGCCACGCTGCGTCCGGACCAACCGGTGAATCTCGTCGGTGCCTTCGAGGACCCGGTCGAACGCACCACAAGTGAGTCCCGGCTCCGGCGAGCTTCATCGGCGCTCGCCACTCACGCACAGCAGATCGACGTCGCGTACGGGCGGCCGCCGGGTCTGCAGTCATGGATCGTCACCGCCCACGACGACGCGGCTTCTCTTCACACGATCGGCACCGATGTCAACGACGTAGCCAGCCTGGCCGAGGCTGTGACCACCGCGCTGCGCGACACCTTGGAGCCGTCGTGACAGTTCTCCTGCTCAAGCTCGCCGGACCGTTGCAGGCGTGGGGATCATCGAGCCGCTTCGCCCGGCGCGACACCGACGAGCAACCGACCCGCAGCGGGGTCTTGGGGCTGCTGGCAGCCGCCCAGGGACGCCGGCGCACCGACTCTCTCGAGGATCTCCTGCATCTGAGATTCGGGGTGCGCGTCGACCAGCCGGGGCAGCTGATGTCGGACTATCAGACCGCGCGAGCGCGGGGCGCCAAGCACTCGATGCTGACCTGGCGCTACTACCTGAGCGACGCATTGTTCGTCGCCGCGGTGGAGAGTCCTGACGCCGGACTGCTCCAGACCCTCGACGCGGCCTTGCGGCAGCCGCGGTTCCCGCTCTACCTCGGTCGCCGTTCGTGCCCACCGGCGGGACCGGTGACGTTGGGGCTCCGCGAGGGGACGATGAACTCTGTCCTCACCAGCGAGAAGTGGCACGCCTCAGACAGGCACCAACGACGACACTCATCAACGCGCGTGGCGTTACGCGTGGTACGTGACGCGGAGCCCGGTGAAAGTGGTGCGACCGTTCGCGACGTGCCGTTGAGCTTCGACCCCGAACATCGCTCCTACGGCTGGCGGACCGTCGTCGACGTCCATCCTGCAACGGTCACAAACCCCTTCGGACGCGACGAGGCGCACGATCCGATGGACCTCCTGGAGGCCTGACATGTACATGACAAAGATGGCGCTCAACGCGGGCAGACCCGGCACGACACGGCTGCTTTCGTCTCCCCAGCGCATGCACGCCGCGGTCCTCCATGGTTTCCCCCCGACGGATGCCGGTCGAGTTCTCTGGCGCGTCGATGCCCGGGAACGCCACGACGTCAGTCTGTTCGTCGTCAGCACTGAGCACCCCGACATGACGAGTCTCGTCGAGCAGGCGGGGTGGCCTGCTCGTCCCGATGCCACTTGGGAGGCGAAGGCGTACGGTCCGTTCCTCGATCGCCTCGCTGCCGGGCAACGATGGGCCTTCCGGCTGCGTGCCAACCCCGTGATCCGACGGCGCGAGAACGACCGGACCCAGACCATCCCCCTGTTGCCGAAGGATCAGCTCGCCTGGCTGACCGGCCGCGCCGAGAGTCTGGGGGTGGCGTTCCCCCATGGGACCGATGACCGACCGAACATCGAGATCACCGAACAAGGCCGACACGTCTTCGATCGTCGTAGCGCGGCGCAAGGCCACGGGCGGCGGGTGACGATCGCGCATGCCCGCTACGACGGAGTGCTGGAGGTCAGCGATCCAGCACGGCTGCAGAAGGCGCTCATCCAAGGGGTTGGTCGCGCCAAGGCCTACGGTTGCGGACTGTTGACGCTCGCCCAGCCTGCGCCATGAGGGAGATCCCCGGCGCCCCTCCTCCCAGCCTCGGCGAGCTGACCCGCGCCCAGGATCGACTGAGCTTCATCTACCTCGAGCGATGTGTCGTTCACCGCGAGAGCAACGCGATCACCGCGACCGACGAGCGCGGGACCGTGCACATCCCGGCCGCCTCACTCGGCACGCTGTTGCTCGGGCCCGGCTCCCGCGTCAGCCACCAAGCCATGGTGCTCCTGGCGGAGTCGGGGTCAACGGCCGTCTGGGTGGGCGAGCAAGGTGTCCGCTACTACGCCCACGGGCGGGGCCTGTCGCAGTCGTCACGTCTACTGGATGCCCAAGCAGCGCTCGTGACGAACCAGTCAGCGCGGCTACGAGTGGCCCGCTCCATGTACGCCATGCGCTTCCCTCAAGAGGAAGGCATTGAATCACTCACCATGCAACAGCTGCGTGGCCGAGAGGGTGCGCGGGTCAAGCGCATCTACCGGATGCATGCCGAGCGTACGGGGGTTCGATGGGAACGGCGACAGTACAACGTCGAAGACTTCGCCAGCGGGTCCGTGGTCAACCAGGCGCTGTCCGCAGCGAACACGTCACTGTACGGCGTGGTGCACGCCGTCATCGTGGCGCTGGGTTGTTCACCAGGACTCGGGTTTGTCCACACCGGTCATGAACGCTCATTCGTCTACGACATCGCCGACCTCTACAAGTCCGAAATCACCATTCCCGCCGCATTCAATGTGGCCGCCGACGAGAGCCTGCACGATGACATCCCCGCCGCGACGCGGCATGCGGTGCGCGACTCCTTGCGTGACGGCAGGTTGCTGGTGCGCTGCGTCAAGGACGTCCGGACGCTTCTACTGCCCGAGGAGGACGTCGATGACGATGCGATCTGGACGTCGAACGTCGTCAACATCTGGGACGGAGCTGACCGTGTGGTCGAGGGCGGGCAGAACTACGAGGTCGACTGGTGACCGTCGTCGTGCTGAGCGTCGTCCCCGAGAAGCTGCGTGGCGATCTGACCCGGTGGCTGATGGAAATCAGTCCTGGCGTGTACGTAGGCTTCGTGACAGCCCGACTACGTGAACGACTCTGGGCCAGGATCGTCTCATTGAGCGGCACTGGCCGCGCCATCATGGTGTACACCGCCCGCAACGAGCAAAGGCTTGAATTCAAGGTGTGCCGTCACCAGTGGGAGCCCGTGGATCTGGATGGCGTCACGCTCATGCGGCGGCCCGGTGATCCCGACGCGCCATCGGCCCCGTCCCATCGCGGTTGGAGTGCCGCGGCAAAGCGACGACGCTTCGGCGGACGCTGACCTTCGTCGCGGTGGCGACAGGGTCATCCCCGTCGCATAGAAGGCGTGACCGACCGGGACGGACAGCCTTCGCGGCTGGACAACTCCGCGGGCGCGGAGAAGGACAAGATTGTGTGCCGCACCTGCCTCGTCCACTGGAGCAGATCCTGGCCGAGAGGGCGTGGATCAGGAACCAGCTCAACTGTGCCAAGTCGACGCCACGGCGCTGTACGTGATCGAGCGCACGTACCGGGGTGGCTGCGGCATGGAGACCGACGGCGTCATCTGCACCGAGCCGCTGTGTTGCAAGGAGGGTGACACAGGTAGCTGAGACGATGGTGGTCAACGGCGTGGGTGATGAGGACAACGCAGTCGCCTGCCCGACCGCATCCGCAAATGGGCCGCGTCTTGCCAGGTGGAGCAGCGGCCTTCGTCACGTCAGACCGACGCCTCTAGTGTCTCCCGCACAACCTGCGACAGGGACTTTCCCTCGCGCTCGGCTCGGGCTGAGAGCTTGTCCCGTACCTCGTCGGGAACTCGAACCGCCAGCGCAGGAGTACGCGACTTGGAGCCGGTCAGCGACGGCCGACCACCCTTGTTGCGCTCGATGACCTCGGCGCTGCGGGCCTCGGCGTCAGACTCGGTGATCCGCTCGCCCCGCTTGTCGCGGACGACCTCGCGGTCAAGGTCAACATATCCGGCATCGGTGTACTTGCTCATCGGTTCCTCCTGTAGTTGGTGGGCATCACGTGGAAGACGAGGATCAGGTCGTCATCGATCTGTGCTCCAACCACTTCCAGCTCGAGCCCTCGCTCGTCTGTGCCGACCCACTCATACTCGACCTCGCCACGAGTGTTGATTCGCGTGACGGGCTCGTTGTTGTCGATCACGTAGAACGCGCGGCCCTTGGCAATGCGGTGCTTGCGCGTGCTCTGCGCGAACTTGACCCTCACTGAAGTATTGTATGACAAAACTAAGGTAGTGTCGAACATAACTTGGGGTGAGCCAGGCTGAGCCTCACTCTGACCTCACCACATTCGCCACGGACGTGAACTGGATAACCCACCCACCCGGCTCTACGGACTGCCCGAATCAGCGGGGCATCCCCGCGGACACGGGGAACGGTGTCTCACTACAAGGCGCGCGGATGGGCCCCGTGGATCATCCCCGCGAGCGCGGGAAAAAGCACCTCGCGCCGAGCGGGCCTCGAGACAGTGGGGGATCATCCCCGCGAGCGCGGGGAACAGGCGAGCTCGACCGTGGTGAGCGGTCGCGTGTTGGGATCATCCCCGCGAGCGCGGGAAAAAGCACCTCGCGCCGAGCGGGCCTCGAGACAGTGGGGGATCATCCCCGCGAGCGCGGGGAACAGGTCTTGCAAGGGACCGCCCGGACAGCTGCAGACGGATCATCCCCGCGAGCGCGGGGAACAGCGCGCCGAGATGCAGATCCTCACCCATGCAGAGGGATCATCCCCGCGAGCGCGGGGAACAGGCCATTGCGACCGGCCCCTCGCATCCTCGGCACGGATCATCCCCGCGAGCGCGGGGAACAGAGTCCCGCATTGATCGCCGCCAGCCACTCGTGGGGATCATCCCCGCGAGCGCGGGGAACAGCCGTATGCGACGAGGACGATGGGAGCGCCAGAGGGATCATCCCCGCGAGCGCGGGGAACAGCAGTGGTGGATGTGGTGGGCGCGGATGGAGGGGGGATCATCCCCGCGAGCGCGGGGAACAGCAGTGGTGGATGTGGTGGGCGCGGATGGAGGGGGGATCATCCCCGCGAGCGCGGGGAACAGGGCACCGAGGGCGGCGGCATCTTCACCGGACTGGGATCATCCCCGCGAGCGCGGGGAACAGGAGCGGTGCTGGTGCGAGACGAGTCCGCCCGAGGGATCATCCCCGCGAGCGCGGGGAACAGGAGCGGTGCTGGTGCGAGACGAGTCCGCCCGAGGGATCATCCCCGCGAGCGCGGGGAACAGTCTCGCAGGCCCGACTTGGCGCTGTACCCCCGGGATCATCCCCGCGAGCGCGGGGAACAGCGCATCTTGGCCGCCTTGATGCCAGACCCGAGGGGATCATCCCCGCGAGCGCGGGGAACAGGACTCCGTGATGACGTGCTCGCCGTTCATCCAGGGATCATCCCCGCGAGCGCGGGGAACAGATCCCGTGATCGCCTCGGGTGCGACGCATGACAGGATCATCCCCGCGAGCGCGGGGAACAGGCGCCGGGTCGCCCCAGTAGCGGACCTGTGCGAGGGATCATCCCCGCGAGCGCGGGGAACAGTCGACGGCAGCCTTGGCAATATCGGGGTCGTGGATCATCCCCGCGAGCGCGGGGAACAGGTTCTCAAGCGGGACAAGCACCCGCCCCATCTTCGGATCATCCCCGCGAGCGCGGGGAACAGTCACGGGAGGGCGGCATCTGCTTGCCCCGGTACGGATCATCCCCGCGAGCGCGGGGAACAGGGCGCCGTCTTCACCATCGATCACGGCATGACAGGATCATCCCCGCGAGCGCGGGGAACAGACAACCACCGGCCGTAATCACGAGTTCGTTGACGGATCATCCCCGCGAGCGCGGGGAACAGCAGGCTGTGGCCTCCCAGCTCATGCAGGAAGAGGGATCATCCCCGCGAGCGCGGGGAACAGGCAGCCTTCCGCCGTGCGGGGATGTTCGCCATGGGATCATCCCCGCGAGCGCGGGGAACAGCACCCCCACTCTGCTCCGGCAGGGTGGGGGTGCGGATCATCCCCGCGAGCGCGGGGAACAGGAACCCGGCCCCCGTCAGGCAATCGTCACACCAGGATCATCCCCGCGAGCGCGGGGAACAGGCGACGAGGCGGTCGAGGCGCTGCAGCGGCTCCGGATCATCCCCGCGAGCGCGGGGAACAGGCGACGAGGCGGTCGAGGCGCTGCAGCGGCTCCGGATCATCCCCGCGAGCGCGGGGAACAGTGACCGAGACGGTCGAGGTCGGCAACCGTGAGGGGATCATCCCCGCGAGCGCGGGGAACAGGCCTGCTCGTCGCCGTTGGTCGACTCGAACCGGAGGATCATCCCCGCGAGCGCGGGGAACAGCGGCCAAGGATGCGGCGGCGCTTCGTGTTCCGGGGATCATCCCCGCGAGCGCGGGGAACAGCCACATGTTCGGCTGGCTTCGTCCCTTCGAATCGGGATCATCCCCGCGAGCGCGGGGAACAGGACTCAGCCAGGAACGTCCGCACCGGATCGAGGGGATCATCCCCGCGAGCGCGGGGAACAGGGTCTCCAATCGACCATCGGCGTGGTGATCCTGGGATCATCCCCGCGAGCGCGGGGAACAGGCGCGATTGGCCTTCCTGAGGCCACGCTCGAACGGATCATCCCCGCGAGCGCGGGGAACAGCAGGGCGCTCGTGGGTGACTTCACCCAGGTCCGGGATCATCCCCGCGAGCGCGGGGAACAGGATCCAGTCGCCGACGTCAGCCCGCATAGTGCCGGATCATCCCCGCGAGCGCGGGGAACAGTCTTCGGCGGGCAGGGTGGCGAAGGTGTCGGTCGGATCATCCCCGCGAGCGCGGGGAACAGGGCGCGCCCGGCTCGCTGGCCAACATCGCGTACGGATCATCCCCGCGAGCGCGGGGAACAGACGTAGGCATAGCGGGAGTCGACGAACTCCTTGGGATCATCCCCGCGAGCGCGGGGAACAGGCGAATGCCTGAACCCGTGCGCCGATGACGGCCGGATCATCCCCGCGAGCGCGGGGAACAGAGGACCTCATCTGCCGTCAGACCCTTTCTCTCGGGATCATCCCCGCGAGCGCGGGGAACAGGCGTCCCGCACGAGCCGGACACGGACACCCCCAGGATCATCCCCGCGAGCGCGGGGAACAGCGGGCAAGCGCGGACCACGCATCACCACTTCCGGGATCATCCCCGCGAGCGCGGGGAACAGGCGGCCTGGGCGCCTTCGCGGATGGCGACGTAGGGATCATCCCCGCGAGCGCGGGGAACAGTCGACTTGATCGCCACTGCGCTGGGCCTGGACAGGATCATCCCCGCGAGCGCGGGGAACAGGGATCATGACCGAACGACTCCCAGGGATGGAGGGGATCATCCCCGCGAGCGCGGGGAACAGGTCTCATCGATCTGCCGCTTCGGCTCCGTGTCGGGATCATCCCCGCGAGCGCGGGGAACAGGCTTGCTGACCAGCGACGATACCGCAGCCAACGCGCGTCAGCGTTCAGTTCTGCCGCGGGCCAAGCTCGGAATGAGCCGTCAGTCTCGGGCGGGTAGATACTCCCATTGTCGCCCAGAGGCGTTGGGCGACCTTGGCCGCGACGCGGGATCTCCACTGACAGCCCGGCGACCGCTTTCTCACGTCGCTCACGAGAGGCGAGTGTAGTGAAGCCTCCCCGGAGCCCGGGGCGTCGGCATGGGCTCGGGGTCACGTCCGTTGCACGGCTCAGCCCTCGAGCACCTCGACGTCCAGCCACGCGAGAAGAGCCTCGACCCGGGTGCGGATCTCGTCGCGGACCCCGCGGACCACCTCCAGGCCCTGTCCGGCAGGATCGGTCAGCTCCCAGTCCTCGTACCGCTTGCCCGGGAAGAACGGACACTCATCGCCGCAGCCCATCGTGATGACCACGTCGGAGACCCGCACAGCGTCCTCCGAGAGCTTCTTGGGCTGCTCACCGGCGATGTCGATGCCGATCTCCGCCATGGCCTCGACGGCGACCGGGTTGACCTGGCTGCCGGGCATGGACCCCGCCGAGAGGACCTCGACGCTGCCGTCGGAGAGCTCGCGCAGGAAGCCTGCCGCCATCTGGGACCGCCCAGCGTTGTGCACACAGACGAACAGGACGGTGGGTCGGGTCTCACTCATGGTGG
This sequence comes from Aeromicrobium sp. CTD01-1L150, assembly GCF_041951745.1. GTDB lineage: Bacteria > Actinomycetota > Actinomycetes > Propionibacteriales > Nocardioidaceae > Aeromicrobium. Next base: position 663,142 of record NZ_CP169555.1, on the reverse strand, counting down.
GCCTTTCTGATGGTCAGAGGTCGAGGTCGCGCAGCAGCACGGTGATGCGGGCCTGGATGTCGTCACGAATGTCGCGCACGCTCTCGAGCGAGGCTCCATCGGGGTCGGCGACGTCCCAGTCCTCGTAACGTTTACCGGGAAAGTACGGGCACTCATCGCCGCAGCCCATCGTGATGATCACGTCAGCGGCGTGCACGACCGTCTCGGCCAACGGCTTGGGATAGGCCTCGGTCAGCTCGATGCCGCGCTCAGCGAGGGCCTCGACGACGACCGGGTTGAGCTCGCCGCTCGGCCGCGACCCCGCCGAGCGGACGTGCACCTTGCCGGGTGCCAGATGGGCAGCCAGAGCCGCAGCAAGCTGGGAACGGCCGGCGTTGTGCACGCAGACGAACAACAGCTCCGGCACGGGCTTGGCGACCAGGCCATCGGCCTGGGCCGAGGCCACGAGCAGCTCGCGGGCGTAGCGCTTGATGAGGACCGGCAGGAAGGTGCTCACCGTCGCGCCCGGCTCGAGCGCCTGACGCGCCTGGTCGATGGCGTCGGCAACCTCATCGGGCGCGAAGACGCCGTCGAAGTCATAGGAGAGCTCGTCCAGGAGCCCTGCCGGGTCGACGGACGACGAAGCGGACGGGGTCATGTGGCGGCTCCCTGTGTCGAGGGTCCTTGCGTCGAGGGGAAGAACCTGCGGGCCCACAGGGCCACGTAGACCAGGCCGACGAGCACCGGGACCTCGATGAGAGGACCGACGACACCGGCGAGTGCCTGTCCGGACGTGATGCCGAACGTGCCGATGGCGACGGCGATCGCCAGCTCGAAGTTGTTTCCGGCGGCGGTGAAGGCGAGCGTGGCGCTCTTGGCGTAGCCCAGCCGGAGCTGTCGACCGAGCACCATGCCGAGCCCGAAGGTGATCGCAAAGTAGGCCAGCAGCGGGATCGCGATCCGCACGACGTCGAGCGGGTTGTTGATGATCGCCTCCCCCTGCAGGGCGAACAGCAGGACGATGGTGAACAGCAGGCCGTACAGGGCCCACGGACCCAGCCGCGGCAGGAAGGTCTCCTCGTACCACTCGCGGCCCTTGGCGCGCTCGCCGACGACCCGGGTCAGGAAGCCTGCCAGGAGCGGGATGCCGAGGAAGACCAGGACACTGGCCGTGATCGTCCAGATCGAGAACTCCGCACTGGTGGTCTCCAGCCCCAGCCAGCCCGGCAGCGTCTGTAGGTAGAACCAGCCGAGCGCGGCGAAGGCGAACACCTGGAAGACGGAGTTGATGGCCACCAGCACTGCGGCCGCCTCCCGGTCGCCGCAGGCGAGGTCGTTCCAGATCAGCACCATCGCGATGCAGCGGGCGAGGCCGACGATGATCAGGCCGGTGCGGTACTCCGGCAGGTCCGGCACGAGCAGCCAGGCCAGGGCGAACATCAGTGCCGGGCCGACCAGCCAGTTGAGCGCCAGCGATGCCGCCAGCAGACGCCGGTCATCGGTGACGCGACCGGTCTCGCTGTAGCGGACCTTGGCCAGGACTGGGTACATCATCACCAGCAGCCCGATGGCGATCGGCACGGAGACCGAGCCGACGGTGAAGGAGTCCAGCGCCTCCGTGAGCCGGGGCCAGGCCCGGCCGAGCAGCAGGCCGAGCGCCATCGCCAGCAGGATCCACACTGGGAGGAACTGGTCAAGACGGGACAGCCGGGCCACGACCGCGTCCTCGGGTCGTCCGTCGGCGGCCTCACGCACCGTGTCGCTCACGTGTCTCCTCAAGTGTTCATCCGGGACAGGACTTCATTGATCATTGTCGATGCAAGAAGCGAATCGCATTCATCGACAGTTGTCAATGCAGCAGGCATACTGGAGCCCATGACCAGCTCGCTGCCCACCGTCGACCTCGTCTGTCGCGCCGCCGGCCCGGTCGAGGGCATGGGGGCCGAGGCCGCCGCCGACCTGGCCGCGCGGTTCAAGGCTCTCGGGGACCCGACCCGGCTGCGCCTGCTGTCGATCATCGCAGCCCAGCCAGAGAGCGAGGCATGCGTGTGCAACCTCACCGAGCCCATCGGCCTGTCCCAGGGCACCGTCTCCCACCACCTCAAGGTGCTCGTGGATGCCGGGCTGCTCACCCGCGCCAGACGAGGCACGTGGTCCTTCTACGCTCTCGCCCCAGGGGCGCTCGAAGAGCTCGCAGCCGCACTCGGCACGCCATCGCCCACCGGCCGCTGACACGTCGGCGCCACGGAGAACGCCGTCCCCGCCGGTCTCACAGCGTGATGCGGTCTCACAGCTCGACGTCGGCCGCCAGGACACCGAGCACGAGCTCCGGATGGGCGCGCTCCACCGAGCGCAGCACCCAGCGGTCGCCGAACAGCGCCAAGGCGACGCCGTCGCTACGCTCGAAGGTCTCCACACCCGAGCGTCCGGCCAACGTCGGCACGTCAGCGACCGCCACCTCTCTCGCCAGCGAGTAGGGCAGCGGCTCCAGCCGCGTCTCAGCCCGGAACTCCTGCCGCAGACGGTCCTGCACCACCTCGAACTGCATCGGCCCGACCGCGGCGAGGACGGGCGCCTGATCACCCCGGGCGTCTGACCTCAGCACCTGCGCCACCCCTTCACGGTCCAGCTGCTCGATGCCGCGACGGAACTGCTTGTAGCGCCCAGTGTCGACCGACCGGATGACCGCGAAGTGCTCCGGGGCGAACTTGGCGACGGCAGGGAACTCGACCCGCTCCCCGGGCGCTCGCAGCGTATCCCCGATCCGCAGGCCCGAGGCGTTGACCAGCCCGATGATGTCGCCCGGCCACGCGACGTCGGCCGAGGTGCGGGCCCGCCCGAACATGCTCTGCGCGTACTTCGTGGCGAAAGGCCTGCCGGTCGCGGCGTGCTCCACCACCTCGCCGCGCTCGAAGATCCCCGAGCAGACTCGGGCGAAGGCGACATGGTCCCGGTGCGCACGGTCCATCCCGGCCTGGACCTTGAAGACGTAGGCACTGAACGGCGCATCCACCGGCCGGCGCACGCCGGCCGCATCGGGCCGGTCGCCAGCTGGCGGCGCGATGTCGACCAGGACGTCGAGCAACTGCGCCACCCCGAAGTTCAGCAGACTGGCAGCGAACAGCACCGGGGTGGTGCGGCCCTGAAGGAACTGGTCCTGGTCGTGCACCAGGCCGTCGGCATCAAGCAGCTCGCTCCCCTCCACCGCCGTCTGCCAGTCCTGCCCGATCAGCTCACGCGCCTCCTCGTCGGTGAGAACCCGCTCGCCGGCCATGGTGGCGCCACCGGCAGTGCGCTCATAGAGCAGGGTGCGACCGGTGCGGCGATCCAGCGCCCCACGAAAGTCCCCGGCGATGCCGATGGGCCACGTGACGGGCGTCGGCACGATGCCCAGTCGTTGCTGCACCTGGTCCAGGAGCTCCAGCGGGTCCAGACCGGGACGGTCCCACTTGTTGACGACGGTGACCACCGGGATGCCGCTGCGACGGCAGACATCGAACAGCTTCAACGTCTGCGGCTCCAGGCCCTTGGCCGCATCCAGCACCATGACCGCCACGTCGACGGCGGCGAGCACCCGGTAGGTGTCCTCGGAGAAGTCCGCGTGGCCCGGGGTGTCCACGACGTTGATGACGTGATCGCCGAACTCCATCTGCAGCGCGGTGGAGGAGATCGAGATGCCACGGGCCCTCTCCATCTCCATCCAGTCTGAGACCGTGGCGCGCCGTCCCGCCTTGCCGTGGGTCACGCCGGCCTCGCCGATCATCTGCGTGTGCAGGGCCAGCGCCTCGGTCAACGTCGACTTGCCGGCGTCGGGGTGCGAGATGATGGCGAACGTCCGCCGCCTGGCAGCCTCTCGCGCGATGTCCATCCCACGACCCTAACGTTGCTGGAGAGTGCCCGAGGAGACGGGACGACCGCATCAACCCCGCAGCGATGCGCGGCGCCCGGCCAGTGCGGGCGCTGCGCCGCGAGGGCCACGGCAGCCGTACGCTGGCCACCGTGGACGGCTCGGCCTCGGCACCCCAGTCACCGGGGGCCACGCGACCGGGATCGGGTCTGGTCCTGCTGGCCGCGGTGGCCTTCTTCGCCTCCTCGCCGGGACAGTCATTCCTGATCTCGGTCTTCGTCGACGACCTCCTCGACGACACCGGGCTGCGGCGCGAGACGTTCTCGGCGCTGTACGCCGCCGGCACAGTCATCTCAGCAGTCTCCATGCTGGTGATCGGCAGGATGGTCGACAGGACGCCGATCCGGCGACTCTGGCTCCTGGCCGCCACGGCTCTCGCAGGCGCCTGCCTGCTGGCGGGGTCGGCCGTCGGGGCAGCCACGGCATTCTTCGCGATGGCGTTCCTACGGACCTTCGGCCAGGGCGCCTTCACCCTCGTCGGCACCCTGATCGCCACCCGCGCCGCCCGCCGACGACGTGCCTGGGCGGTGGCGTCGGCCTCCCTCGGGCTCACCGTGGCCTCCGTGGCCCTCCCTCCCGTCGTAGCCGCCCTCATCCTTGCCACCGACTGGCGCGTGACCTACCGCGTTATCGCCGTAGCGCTGCTCGTCGTGGTGCTCCCGTTGGGCCTGCTGGTCCGCCTGCCACGGAGCGAGAAGGCCCCGGAGGAGTCCGGCGCGGTGGAGACCGGCGCGGTGGAGATCGCCGACCGAGGCGTCACCCCGCTGGCCGTCGGCCGTCGGATGGTCATCGTCCCCAGCCGGGGCGCCGCCCGCCTGCTCGTCATCCTCGCCGCGCCCCCGCTCATCGCCACCGCGTTGACCTTCCACGCCACATCCATCCTGTCCGACCAGGGGCTGACGTTCCTGCAGGCGGGCACCTGCCTGAGCGTCCTCGGCGGCACCTCGGCCGTGGGCACCGTGGCCGCCGGCGCCGTGCTGGACCGGCTGTCCAACCGCGGCGCCCTGGTGCTGACGTCAGCCGCCGTCACAGTGGCACCACTCCTGCTGCTGTTTCACACCCCGATCGTCGCCTACATCTCCTTTGCGGTACTGGGGCTGGGCATGGGAGCGACCTCGGTCGTCAACGGCACCATCTGGGCGCGCACCTATGGCCTCGGAGGGCTGGGGCGCCTGCAGAGCACGGCCCAGTCGTCCATGATCACGGCGGCCGCGGTGGCACCGGTGCTACCGGCCTTCGCACGCACCCAGGCACTCGGCTACGCGCCCGCCTTCGCACTGCTCGGAGCCTACGGCCTCCTGGCCCTGCTCCTGGCTCTGGGAGCACCACTGCACGAAGAACAACTCTCACCCTAGGGTAGAGTTTGGCGTCAGGAGGACCCATGAAGACGTTCCGGATACACCTGACGGACATGAGCAAGCACGACGTCCTGGCCGATCGCGTCGTCCGCGATGACACAGTCGTCTACCTCGACAGCCGCGTCGAGAACCAGTGGCAGGAGGTCGCGCGCTACGACGTGAACGAGGTGGCCGAGGTTCGGCGCCGCGCAACGGACGTGGACGGACGCTGGTTCTGGTTGCGCTGCCGCCTCACACTGCACCGCAACCGCTTCGACGTGAGGCAGGCTGAGGACGCATGACGGTCCACCGTCTCGAGATCGTCACGGCCCTGCTCGGCGCCTTCGGCGGTCCGCACCGGGCCCTGCACCGCGACACTCTCGTGCGGCACGCCCACGATCGGGGAGCGGATCCGGAGGTCGTCGACACCCTCACCACCCTGCCCGACCGCTGGTTCAGGTCTCTGGACGACTTGTGGCGCCACCTACCAGAGGTACGACGTGTCTGAGTCCACCATGACGACGAGCCTCGTCGCCGAGGTCGCAGCACAGCTCGCCCGGGCTGAGCGCGAGATCGTCGTGCTCCGGGGGTTCTCCGGGGCCAGCCGCAACCGCGCCCGCGCCGTGCAACAGCAGCTCATCGACCTCGAGGTCTCCAGCGAGATCGCGGTCCTGGCACTGCTGCATCGCACCAGAGAGCCGACGATCCCTGGACGTCTCCTCCTCGTCGACTGCTCAGACTCCGGGTGCGTGCGGGCCGCTGAGCTCGGCACGCTGCTCGGCGCGGACGTGCTCACACGCCGCGAGCACCGTGCGTCTGCGAGCGAGTCGGCCCTGCTGGAGACCACCCTGATTCCCGGGACCGACCTCGTCGTAGTGCACGACGTCGCCAAGACGCAGGTCACCGTCACGACCGGTGACGCGACCCACCCCACGATGACCGTGCACGGGGTTGACAGCGACGAAGAGCTCCAACTCGCGCCCGGCACCCGCGCGCTCCTGCTGCCACGGGCCGACGGCGACCTGGACGTTCATCACGTCGACACCGAGCACACCATCCGCGCGACCGACCTGCAGCTCGCCGCCGGCATGGCCGTCACCTTCGACGCTTCCGGCCCGCGTCAGCTGGCCGCCGACACGAGGATCGTCTCGAGCAACACCCACGCCTGACGGCCGCCCAGATCACCCCGTGAACCCGGGCCGGCGGAGGTGACCTTCACCACCTTCACCTCGAAACGAGCCGGAGAAGTGGAGATCAACCCTCACCGAACGATAGAGTGAGAGAGCGCCGCGAGGCCTCGGATCGCGCATCCGACATCGGGCAACCAGCCGCCTCGCGGCTCTCGTGTGCCTGCGCCCCCATTTCCTTCTTTTCCCACTCCTGCTCGAACGGAGCCGCATGTCTTCTCCTGCCCCCGTGCGCGAGGCGGACGCCCGTCACAGCGTCCGGTCCGCCCTGACCTCCCCCCGACTCCTGCGCACCGAGGTGCTCGCCGGGCTCGTGGTCGCCATCGCCCTCATCCCCGAGGCGATCGCGTTCTCGATCATCGCCGGAGTCGACCCCCGCGTCGGGCTCTTCTCCTCCTTCATCATGGCCGTGGTGATCGCCTTCACCGGCGGCCGGCCCGCGATGATCACCGCGGCGACCGGCGCCATCGCGCTCGTCATCGCTCCCGTGGCCCGCGAGCACGGACTCGACTACCTGCTCGCCACCGTCATCCTCGGCGGGATCTTCCAGGTGACGCTCGCCCTGCTGGGTGTGGCCCGGCTGATGCGGTTCATCCCGCGCTCGGTCATGGTCGGCTTCGTCAACTCCCTGGCCATCCTGATCTTCCTCGCACAGGTGCCGCACATGGTCGACGTGCCGTGGCTGGTCTACCCGATGATCGCCGGCGGTCTGGCCATCATGGTCGCCCTGCCCAAGGTCACCAAGGTCGTGCCGGCCCCGCTGGTCGCCCTGGTCGTCCTGACGATCGTCACCGTGGCCTTCGCCCTGACCGTGCCCGACGTCGGCGACGAGGGCGAGCTGCCCGACAGCCTGCCGTACCTCCTGGTCCCCAACGTCCCGCTCACCCTCGAGACGCTGCAGATCATCGCGCCCTACGCCCTCGGGCTGGCCCTCGTCGGCCTGATGGAGTCGCTCATGACGGCCAAGCTCGTCGACGACATCACCGACACCCACTCCGACAAGTCCCGCGAGGGTCGCGGTCAGGGCATCGCCAACATCGCCTCCGGCTTTTTCGGTGGCATGGGCGGCTGCGCCATGATCGGCCAGACGATGATCAACGTGAAGGCCTCGGGCGCCCGCACGCGCATCTCGACGTTCCTGGCCGGCGTGTTCCTGCTCGTGCTCGTCGTCGGCATGGGGGACCTCGTCGCCATCATCCCCATGGCCGCCCTCGTGGCCGTGATGATCGTGGTCTCCGTCGCGACGTTCGACTGGCACAGCATCCACCCGTCCACGCTGCGACGGATGCCCAAGAGCGAGACCTTCGTGATGGTCTCCACCGTGGCGGTCGTCGTCGCCACGCACAACCTCGCCATCGGTGTGGTCGTCGGCGTCATCGTGGCCATGGTGATGTTCGCCCGGCGCGTGGCCCACTTCACCCAGGTGGTCCGAGTCGAGCAGTCCGACCCGGGCGTGCGGGTGTACAAGGTCGAGGGCGAGCTGTTCTTCGCCTCCAGCAACGACCTCGTCTACCAGTTCGACTACGCCGACGACCCCGACACGGTCGTCATCGACATGTCCGAGTCACACATCTGGGACGCCTCGACCGTCGCCGCGCTCGATGCCATCGAGACCAAGTACGCCGCCAAGGGCAAGACCGTCGACATCCAGGGGCTCAACGAGGCCAGCCTGGACCGGCACCGCCGCCTTGCCGGACACCTGGGCGCCGGACACTGAGCCGTCCACGTCTCGGGGCGGTCTCACTCCTCGGGCTGGTCGCGAAAGCCCCGGAGCATCCGCCCCAGCTCACGCCCACGCTCGGCGCGCTCCAGGAGTCGGGGCACCCGCTCGTCGATGAGGTCGCACACGGCCGCCAGGTGCTCCGAGGCCTCGCGGCGCTCGGCGGGGGTGGTTCGTGCCGACGTCACGGTGTCCAGGCTGTTCAGGACGTCGGAGATCTCCTCGACCGTGAAGTCGAGCGGCTTCATCGTCCTGATGAGCTTGAGCCGCTCGACCGCTGCGTCGGTGTACAGACGAAACCCGCCGGCGCTGCGGGCATCGGGCGTGACGAGCCCCGCCTCCTCGTAGAAGCGGATCGTGCGCAGGCTGAGTCCGACGCGATCGGCGACCTCACCGATCTTCATCCGTTGGTCCACGTCCGCCTCCGCTCGATTGCGTGCGGGTCACTCTAGCGACCCGTGGGCCGTGCCTGACGCAGGCACAATGGGTGCGGAGCCAGGAGGCTGATGGAACCAATGACACCCACCTGCGAGCAGTGCGGCTCGACCGAGATCACCGGCCGGACCGCCGATGCCGAGATCGAGCTGCACTGCCAGACCTGTGGACACCGGTGGGCCCGCGGTGCCCGCGGCTGCGCGTCCTGCGGCGGCACCGAGCTCCTGACCATCCCCCAGCTCATCACCACCACCCCGCGTGGCAACCAGGTCTCGATCGTGGGCCGTCGCCAGGTCGTGGTCTGCCGCGACTGTGACTGCGACGGTGTCACCGCCTACCTCGAGCACTCCACACCACTACCGCCGGCGTACCAGTCCGCAGCACGCCGCATCACCGTGGATCCGACGCCGTCACCCCCCGACGCTCCCCGCCGCCGGCGGACCACGTCGCCGCGGCCCACCGTCACGCGACCCGACCCGCAGGTCGCCCACGACGACCCCGAGTCCGCACCGACCCACCGACTCACGAACCCCACGGTGCGACAGGCGGTGGAGCACTTCCAGTCCGCCGAGCCCGGACAGGACGCGCTGGTCCTCATCATGTTCGGACGGGCCGTCGGCCCGGTCAGCCGCCTGTCGGAACCCCAGGTGAGGCAGGTCCTCGCGACCACCGACGACTGGGTGGCCCAGAACTTCAGCGGCAGCACGCGGGAGAAGGCAGCAGACACACTGCGGGCCTTCGCTCGACACTGCGCGCAGCACGACTGGAGCTGAGCCCGTCTTCCGGGCGCCCTGCTCCAGACAGGCGGCCGGAATACCTGGGGTCCGACACGACGTTGGTCATCGTCGGCGGGCTTCCGCTGACCATCGAGACTGCGCGAGGATGCTGCCGTGACCGACCAGAGCCGCCCCGCCGGCCGGCTGCGTGGTGCACTCGCCGGCGCGGAGACCGAGCAGGTCGGCGCCCTGCTCCTGCTCGGCGCAACCCTGGCCGCCATCCTGTGGGCCAACCTCGGCAGCGGGTACGACGCCTTCTGGGCCACCGAGGCCCGCATCGACATCGGCGACTGGTCGATCGGGCTGGACCTTCACGGCCTGGTGAACGACGCCGTCATGGCGTTCTTCTTCTTCGCCGTCGGGCTGGAGGTCAAGCGTGAGCTGACCATCGGCGAGCTCACCGACCGCTCGCGTGCCGTCGTGCCCGCGGCAGCCGCCGTCGCCGGTCTGGTGATCCCCGCCCTGATCTTCCTGGTCGTCGCCCGCGACTCCGGCCAGGCACACGCCTGGGGCATCGTCATCTCCACCGACACCGCCTTCCTCGTCGGGGCCCTGGCCGTCATCGGCCCGGCCCATCCGTCCCGGCTCCGCATCTTCCTGCTGACGCTGGCCGTCGTCGACGACATCGGAGCGCTCAGCGCCATCGCGCTCTTCTACACCGACGACCTGAACCTGCGGCCTCTCGCCGTCGCCCTGCTCGCACTGGCCCTCATCGCTCTCGTCCGGCGACTGCGCTCCGGACGCGGCCCGCTGTACGCCATGCTGGCCGTCGTGGTGTGGTTCGGCCTGCACGAGGCCGGGGTCCACGCGACGCTCGCCGGTGTGGCCGTCGCCCTGCTCATCCCGGTGGCCGAACCACGACGCCACGACGTCGAGCGGGTCGTGGAGCTCACACGGGCGTTCCGACAGTCCCCCAACCCGCAGTACGCCGCCGCGGCGGGTCGCCAGCTGCGCGACTCCATCTCGATCAACGAACGACTCCAGCGGTCCTTCGCGCCGTACATCGCGTTCGTCGTCCTGCCGGTCTTCGCCCTCGCCAACGCCGGGGTCACGCTCGACGCCGAGACGCTGGAGCGTGCGGCCGGATCGTCCCTGACATGGGGCATCGTGGCCGGTCTCGCCGGCGGCAAGCTGCTCGGCGTCACGCTCGCGACCGTGGCGGTGCAACGCAGCGGGATCGGTGTCCTGGCCCCGGGCCTGACCATCGGCCGGGTCGCCGGTGGGGCGGCGCTGACCGGCATCGGCTTCACGATCTCCCTGCTCATCGTCGGCATCGCCATCGACGACCCCGCCGCCCGGGACGAGGCCCGGGTCGGCGTCCTGGCTGCCTCCCTGCTCTCCTTCCTGATCGGGTGGGCGGCGCTCGGGGCCCTGGACCGCCGGCGGCCGCTCACTCCGCCCGGCCAGACGCTGCTGCGACCCTTCGACCCGACGCGCGACCACTACAAGGGAGCCGCGGACGCGCCCCTCGTCCTCGTGGAGTACGGCGACTTCGAGTGTCCGTTCTGCAGTCGTGTCACGGGGTCCATCGACGAGGTCCGTGCGCACTTCGGCGACGACCTCGTGTGGGTCTGGCGGCACCTGCCGCTCGAGGGCGTCCACCCGCACGCTGAGCTGGCGGCCAAGGCAGCGGAGGCCGCCGACCTGCAGGGCCGGCTGTTCGACTATGTCAGCGTCCTGTGGGCCCACCAGGACCAGCTGGAGCGCCTCGACCTCCTGCGGTACGCCGACGAGCTGGGCCTGGACCTCCAGCGGTTCGAGGAGGAGATGGACTCCGAGCACATCGAGCGCCGCATCCAGGACGATCTCGACGACGCCGACATCATGGACGTCAGCGGCACCCCCACGTTCTTCGTCAACGGGCACCGGCACGAGGGCGAGTTCGACGCCCGGTCCCTCATCGCCGCGCTCGAGTCCACCTGGCCACAGACTCCCCGTCCTCCCGCTGCCTGACCCGAGGGCGGCTCCGGCGCGCGACAGCACTAGGTTTCGTCCATGAGCACGCCGCCTCCAAGGCCCGCACCGACGCCGTCCTCGGGCCTGGGGGCCCTCCCGTGGGGCCTGGGACTGCTGGTCTTCCTGTGCGTCCCGTTCGTCTCTTCGGTGATCGCCGCCGTGGTCATGGTGATCGTCGGTCGCAGCCTGCGCGACAAGGACGAGGTCACCGCGGAGAACGGCCGCCGTGCCGCCAACTGGGGACTGACGTACCTGCTGGTGACGATCGTCCTCATCACCGGCCACTTCGTCGTGCTGTACCTGATCACCCGCGACGACCCGATCGAGGGCCTCCACCCACTCAGCTACGCCATCACGCTGTGGGCGGTCGTGACCCTGGTCCACGTCGTCCTCAGCCTGGCCGGGCTGGTGCTGGGCCTGCGTGGCTCGGTCCTGAAGGCACCGGCGATCCCGTTCTTCGGCCACCGCACGTCGTGACCATCGGCCGCGCCCACGCGTCCAGGCCGTGGCCCACAGCCACGGTCCGACGTCAACAGGCCTCGCGGTCACCACATGCATGATCTAGGGTGATCCACGTCCCATCACAACGGATCGTCCGGCACGTACCTGCCGGTGAAGGGCTGGATCGACATGTCTCGTGTCACGTTCGACGGCGCCACGCGCCGATTTCCCGACTCTGATCATCCCGCGGTCGACTCCTTGAGTCTGGAGGTCGAGGACGGCGAGTTCCTCGTCCTCGTAGGGCCGTCCGGATGCGGCAAGAGCACCTCCTTGCGCATGCTTGCCGGCTTGGAGGAGGTGGACGACGGGCGCATCTTCATCGGCGACGATGACATCACCGATCAGGCCCCCAAGGACCGTGACATCGCGATGGTGTTCCAGAACTACGCCCTGTACCCCCACATGACCGTCGCCGACAACATGGGCTTCGCGCTGAAGATCGCCGGTGCCGACAGGGCGACCATCGCGGACCGAGTCCTCGATGCAGCTCGACTGCTCGAGATCGAGTCGTACCTCGATCGCAAACCCAAGGCTTTGTCCGGCGGACAGCGTCAACGGGTCGCCATGGGTCGCGCCATCGTCCGGCAGCCTCAGGTCTTCTGCATGGACGAGCCCTTGTCGAACCTGGACGCCAAGCTACGCGTCCAGACCCGGACCCAGATCGCACAGCTGCAGCGCAGACTCGACACCACCACCGTCTACGTCACGCACGACCAGGTGGAGGCGATGACGATGGGCGACCGCGTCGCCGTGCTCGACCGTGGCGTGCTCCAGCAGTGCGCCACGCCTCGCGCGATCTACGACCGGCCGGCCAACCTGTTCGTCGCCGGGTTCATGGGATCACCCAGCATGAACCTGCTGGAGGTGCCGGTCGTCGATGGCGGCGTCCACTTCGGTGGCGTCGTCGCCCCGGTCGAGCGCGACATCCTGGCCGGCGCCGACGCCGATCACGTGACCCTCGGGGTGCGCCCCGAGGAGCTGGTCTCGTCCCAGGGTGGCATCAGCGTCGAGGTGGACGTGGTCGAGGAGCTCGGTTCCGACGCCTACATCTACGGACGCACGCGGCACGAGGGCGCCGAGCACACGATCGTCGCTCGCGTCGACTGGCGCCGGCCACCTGCCAAGGGGGACCTGCTGACCTTGGCTCCCGCGTCGGCCGACTCGCTGCACGTGTTCGCCAGCGGATCGGGTGAACGGCTGGGCTGAGCTCTCGGACAGGTCTCGGCCGCGTCTCATGGACACTGATCGGTACCGTCGGCATCGACCACCTCGAAGACCTCACGGTGCGCTGCGGGTGCCGCGTAACGCCAGAAATCGTCGATCACCCGCTGCCGCGCATCCGGGTCGGCATCGGGGCCCGTGATCCGGAAGACGTCGGCCGTCATCGCCGAGCGCGGCAGGATCTCGCGCAGGAACGGGTCGTGGTTCGTGTCGGGGTCGACACCTGCCAGCCGTGCGAAACGCAGCGCCATCTCGTGCTGCTCGCGGTAGCCGTGCTGATGCTGCTCGCAGGCAGCGAGGCGCACCCCCTGACGGAGCGCCTCCTCCGTGGGGGGCGGGATGCGCCCGCTCCATGAGTAGGCGATCCAGCGTGCCTGCTGCTCCAGCGGCACCGCATACGGACCGAGCTGGGGCCACAGACCAGCGAACGCGAGTCCCGGCAGCTCGGGGTGGAACGTGAAGTCAGCCAGTTCAAGCGTCTCACGGTCGCAACCGACGACCTCCTGGATGCGATGGTCGAGGAATGGCAGATCCAACGCGAACCCGGTGGCGGCGACGATGGCGTCGACCCCAGCCTGGGTGCCGTCGGTGAAGGTGATGGTGTCCCCCTCGACGGCCCTGATCCAGGGATGGATCGAGAGGCGGTCCTCCGCGACGAGGTTGAGGTAGTGCGGACTCCCGGCGATACCTGCGAGAGCCACGTCGGGGTGCGGTTCGGGGGCGCCGTAGTCGCGCGGGTTGCCCGCTAGGTGCAGTACCCGATCGGTCGTGGCGGCACGAACCGACTCCGCGGAGGCGCCGACCAGCGCCTGCGCCTCGGCCCGGGTGAACACGAACGACTCGATGGGCGTTCCGGTCACCATCTTGGGCATCACGAACCGCTGGCGTCGTTGGGCGAGATGGACCTCCCGTGCCCGGCCCATCGCGAGATCGCCGGCGATCTCCAGTGCGGAGATGGAGCCACCGCACACGATCACGCGCATGCCGTCGAACTGTTGCGGCCCCTCGTAGTCGAAGGCATGGGTGAGGCCGCCGACCCCCTCGAACCTGTCGAGATCCGGGATGGGCGGCGCAGCAGGGCAGTTGTACCGGCCCGTCGCGACCACGACCCGGCCGACCATCGTCTCCCGTTCACGACCATGGTGCGTCCACTGGACGCGGTAGCCCTCACTGTCGATCATGACGGCGGTGACATAGGCATCGAAGGTCAGGGCGGACTCGATCCCGGTACGTCTGGCGTAGTCGTGCAAGGTGGCCAGGACCTCGTCGTTGCGCGGGAAGACAGCCGTTGAGTCGGGGTAGGTGACGTCTGAAAGCCGGGTGAGGAAGGCCGCGGTGTTGGTCCGCATCTGTGGCCACACCCCACTGCGGGGGTTCGTGCGGTTCCATTGGCCGCCGAGGTCGGAGTGCGCCTCCAGCGTCCTGACCGAGAACCCTTCCGACTGCAGGTACCGCGTGGCTGCCAGACCTGCCATGCCTGCACCGATGACGATGACGTCCGGATCCATCGGATCCTGCCTGCCCGTGTCACTCACGTCAGATTCCTCGAAGGAGGATGGCCCTCGCCTGGCCCCCGCCACCGCAGATGGTGGCAATGCCCCACTGGACTGCTCGTCGTCGCATTTCGTGGGCGAGCGTGAGGGTCAGGCGCATCCCGCTGGCACCGAGGGGATGTCCGAGGGCGATGGCGCCGCCGTTGACGTTGACACGCTCCAAGGCAATCCCCAGCGCTCGCTGCGACGCCAGGACGACGCCGGCGAACGCCTCGTTGATCTCCCACAGGTCGACAGCCCCGGCCGGCAGACCGTTCCTGCGCAACAGCTGCTCGGCAGCCACCGCTGGCTGCTCGTGCAGACTGGACGTGGGTCCTGCCACCGTCGCGCTGTCGACGATCTCGACCAAGGGACCCATGCCCAGCTCACGCGCCCGCCGTCGAGTCGTCACGATGCCGACAGCGGCGGCATCGGACATCTGTGACGCATTGGCTGCCGTGATCGTGCCTCCCGGGGTGAACGCAGGCGCGAGGCCGCTCAGCGTCTCAAGGGTCGTCTCTGGGCGGATCCCCTCGTCGATCTCTTCGCCGGCAAGCATCTCCTCGGCAAGCCGACCGGCCCTCGACGCCGCGATCGCATGCTGGTGGCTCGCGGCGGCCACCGCATCCTGGTCCGCCCGGGAGATAGCCAGCCGCTCGTTCTCCGCATCGCTGAGCGGCCCCATGCCGATGTCGCCGAGACTGCACCAGAGGCCGTCGCGGACGAGCAGGTCGTCCGGCTCGCGGGGAGACCGGGACATGGACTCGAACCCACCGACCAGGACGGCATCATCGTTGCCACTCGTCGTCCGCATCGCCGCGAGCTCCAGCGACGTCATGCTGGCGAGGCAGACGTCGTTCAGGGTGATCCCCGGGGTCGTGCGTTCCACCCCGCCACGCACCGCTGCCGCGC
This sequence comes from Aeromicrobium sp. CTD01-1L150, assembly GCF_041951745.1. Lineage (GTDB taxonomy): Bacteria > Actinomycetota > Actinomycetes > Propionibacteriales > Nocardioidaceae > Aeromicrobium. Next base: position 647,679 of record NZ_CP169555.1, on the reverse strand, counting down.
GCGCCGGGTTCTGGCCGTTGCCGGCCTGCACGACGTTGCCCAGGGCGACATAGTCGACCGCGGCACCGTCGGTGCGCTCCAGGAGGCCGCGGACGGCCCGGGCCCCGAGATCCACAGCATCCACGTCGGCCCACCGCCGACCCATCCGTCCGACGCTGGTCCGAACCCCGTCGAGCAGCACGACGTCGCCGCCGGACTGCGTGCCCCCACTCACGTCAGGTCCATGGTGTAGCAGACGGCCGTGCCACGCAGAGCCACCACGCCGTCGTCGCGCGTGACCGTCGTGGCCAGGGTCGTGATCGGCTTGTCGTCACGCACACCCGTGACCTCGACCCGACCCGTGATGATGTCACCAGGCCTGACGGGTGCGGTGAACGACCACGCGACGTCGAGGAAGACGGAGCCGGGTCCGGGGAGCTGCTCGGCGACGACCGCGTTCAGGATTGCGCTGGTGACGCCTCCTTGGACGACGATCTCCCCGAACCGGGTGCGTCGAGCGGCATCGACGTCGTAGTGCAGCGGGTTGTGGTCCCCGCTCATCGCGGTGAACGCCTCGATGTCCGCCGGCTCGACGGTCCGGCTCATCGATGCGGTGTCGCCGACGGAAGGCTTGGTCTGCAGCCAGGTCATGGATCTCACTTCCTTTCATCTGGTGGGCAACAGGACAGGAACGATCAGGTGGGCCTGCTCGTCACGAACAGGCGATCCAGCCTCAGCATCGCGACCGCTCCCAGGAACGGGCCGACGGCGAGCACAGCCACCGCGACCGGCCAAGCAGCCGTCTCGGCGATCACCGGGACCGCCTGGATCGTCACCACGGTGAGCAGGAACCCCAGAGCGGTCTGCACGGTCAGCGCGGTGCCGACCTCGTCGCGGGGGACGACCGAGCCCAGGCAGGCGGAGAACTGGGCGGAGTCCGCGATCACTGCGGCGCCCCAGACGGCGGCGACGACAATCATGAGCTCCGGTGGACCGCCGAACGCCAAGGCCGCCGCCAGGCAGCACGCCCCACTGACGACCATCGCGACCGCGGCCACGCGTGCCCGGCCCACCCGGTCGGCGGCCCACCCGGCCAGGACGCACCCGAGGGCACCGCACACACCGAGGGTCATGAACGACACGACGCCGACCGCGGCCGGGTCGACGCTCACGCCGTAGGCGGCGCAGCTCGCGACGAAGAACACCGGGAACCAGGCCCAGAGCGCGTAGAGCTCCCACATGTGCCCGAGGTAGCCGAGGGTCGCCAGACGCGGACGACGCCGTGATGCGAGCGACCACGCCGCGGCTGGTCGGATCCGGGACGCCGGATCGACCAAGGGACCGGTCCGCAGGAACGGGTGGAGCGCGAAGGCCAGCACCGCGGCGACGGCGGCCACCACCATGACCGTGCGCCAGGTCTCGTGCAGGGTCCCGGCGAACAGGTGCGGAAGGGTGCTTCCCAGCGTCAGCGCACCGACCACGACGGCGACCGCGAGCCCGCGGGCACCGGCGAACCAGCTCACGGCAAGCTTCATGCCGAGCGGGTAGACCAGGGCGAGCCCGGCCCCGGTCGCGAAGCGCAGGACCAGGGCGGAGGCGAAACCGCCACCGACACCCCCGGATCCCAGCGCGGCGACGCCCACCGTGGAGAGTGCGGCGACGAGTGCCCCGATCCCGACGAGTCGTGGGGCCGGGACGCGGTCCGCCAGGCTCGTGAAGGCCGAGCCGAGCGCCCCGGTCACGAAGCCGATCTGCACCGAACTGGTGAGCAGGGCGGCCTGCAGACCGCTGAGGTCCCAGACGACGCTGATCGCCGGTGCCGCGGCCGTCGCGGCGAACCAGCACGTCATCGCCAGCACCTGGACAGCGGCGATCAGCGCCAGCTGCGTTCCTGCCTGCCGTGACGCGCCGATCTCGGAACCGACCATGAATGTTCAGTCCGCCCTCGGCAGGGAGACGGGCACATGATGTCCGGCCAGGCGTCGGGAGCCGATCTCCACCGGTCGCTCGATCGCCAGCTCATCGAGACCGTTGTCCCAGAGAGTCACCAGACGGGGACCTTCGTCGAGCTCGACGATGACGACACCGTACGGGGCGAGCTGGTCCCACGCCGGATGCCCGGGGCGCTGCACGATGGTCCACGTCCAGATCACGCCAAGGCCCCTGCTGGCGACCCAGTCGAGCTCGCCGGACCAGCAGCGGCGGCAGACCTCACCCGGGTAGTGCTGGTGGACATTGCATCGCCGGCATCGTTGCAACACCAGCCGCCCCTCGGCGAGGGCGTCCCAGAACGGCGCGGTCGTCGGGTTCGGCGGGGGTGCCGGAACCGAGAGCGGTGTCATGGTCCGGCCTCCAACACGAGCGCGACTTCCTCGCCCATCGTCGCACCGTTTCCCGTGACCAGGGCCAACTCGACGTCAGACATCTGGCGTGGTCCTGCGTCGCCACGGAGCTGGCGGACGGCCTCGATGACGTGCCCCATTCCGCCGGCGAGGTCAGCCTGTCCACACGCGAGCTGTCCACCATGGGTGTTCAGAGCCGTCGAACCCGTGTGGCTGACGTCGTGGTCGCGGATCCAGTCGGCAGCCTGTCCAGGAGCGCACACCCCCAGGTCCTCGAGCGTGATGAGCACCAGGATGCTGTAGCAGTCGTAGAGCGACAGCAGCTGCAGGTCCGACGACTGAACTCCGGCCTGGCGGATCGCTCGCGTCATCGCGGCACGCAACGGTGAGGACGTCAGGGTCGGCGCGGCGCTGACAGCACGGTGAGTGACGAGCTCACCGGCCCCTCTCAGCCTGATCGGACGGTGAGGACCGGGGCTTGACCGTCCACCGTCGGTGACGATGACCGCGGCCCCTCCTGCGCAGGGCATGACGATCTCCAGCAGATGGAGTGGGTCACTGACCACGGGCGACCCGAGCACGTCCTCCACTGTGAGCGGCTCGTCGTGAAAGACGGCGGCGGGGTTGAGCTGCGCGTTTGCTCGCTCGACGACCGGGACGAGAGCCAGGTCGGCGGCGGTGCGTCCGTACTCATGCAGATACCGTTGCGCGATCAGCGCGTAGGACGTGTTCGCGCCACTGGCGCCCACCGGGACGTCGAACTCGCGGATCGGGTTGCGATTGGTGGCCCGCGGCTGCTGCTCGGGGTCGCGGCTGTTGCCGAGGACGCAGAGGACCGTGGTGCACATCCCAGCGCGGATCGCGGCGTCGGCACGCCAGATCATGCCGGCTCCCGACGCTCCTCCGAGGTCGACTACCTCGGCGAACGACGGCTGCAGACCGAGGAACTCGGCCACGGTCACCGCGACGTGCTGCGGCGTCTCCCCGACCTGCACCCCGACGACCAGTCCGTCGATGTCCGACGGGGCGATCTCGGCGTCCTGCGCCGCGTCACGCGCGGCCCGCGTGATCATCCCCAGGGTCGTCACGCCAGGCGAGGACCGTCGCGGTGGCAGCTCGCCGATACCGACGATGGCAGGGGAGTGGAGGCTCATCGGGTACTCCTCACCGCTGCGAGGGCCTCCGGGTTGGCCAGCGACGACAGGTCCTGGTCCGTGCCGTCGCCGATGTGTGCCGCCGACAGCAACCGGCGCACGATCTTGCCGCTCCGGGTGCGAGGCAGGTCATCGACGAGATGGACCGACCTCGGTCGCAGCGCCGGGCCGAGAGCGTCTGCAACAGACACGGTGATCCGCTGCGCCGTCGCGTCCGGGTCGGTCGCAGCCGAGATGGCGTAGACAACCAGCGCCGTCCCCTTGACTGGATCGGGCACGCCGATTGCCGCCGACTCGACGACCTCCTGAACACAGTTGACGACGTCCTCGACCTCGCCGGGGCCGACACGCTTGCCGGCGATGTTCAGCGTGTCGTCGCTTCGGCCATGGATCCGCCAAGTTCCGTCGCGAGCACGGCCCACCCAGTCGCCGTGACGCCACTGACCGGGCCAGTGGCTCCAGTAGGTCTGTCGATAGCGTTGCGGCTCACCCCAGAAGCCGAGCGGCATCCCCGGCGACGGGTTCAACAGCGCGAGCTCGCCGTCGCCGTGGTCGATCGGTTCACCCTGCTCGTCGACGACAGCAGCCCCCATCCCAGGTACGGGGCCCGCGAACGTGCAGGGCTGGATCGGTTCGGCGACCGTGTTGGCGAGGATCGCACCAGAGACCTCGGTCCCGCCGGAGTAGTTGATGATCGGGATCTTGTCCGCGCCGACGTCGTGGTGCAGCCAGGCATACGCGTCCTCGGTCCAGGGCTCTCCGCTGGAGGCGAGGACGCGCAGCGACGGTGGGGCCACTGTCGGCGGGCCAGCGGCTGCCTTGATGCTGCGGATCAGCGTGGGGGACACGCCAAGCATGCTGACACCGAGCTCGTCGCAGACCCGCCAGATGCGACCGGCGTCCGGGAAGTCCGGTGCGCCCCCGACCAGGGCGACCGATGCGCCCGCCACGAGCCCGCCGAACAGGGTGATCGGGTGCATCACCCAGCCTGGGTCCGTCACCCATGCTGCTGTCTCGCCAGGCCCGAGGTCGAAGAGAAGCGCGGCATCGCTACCGGCCTTCACGGCAAATCCGGCGTGGCTGAGCATGACGCCCTTGGGACGACCAGTGGTTCCAGACGTGTACGCGAGCATCAGAGGATGATCCGACGGACACGACGCGACCGGCGTGCCTGCAGGCGTGCCTCGCTCCCGCACCTCGGCCCAGTTGACCTCGCCAGCACTCGAGCTGGCGTGTGTGAGAGGACCTACCGTGACACGCAAGGTGACCTCGGGAAGACACGCGAGCGCCTCGTCGACCACGGGCCGCAGGTCGTAGCGAGCTCCGCGCCGTACAAAGCCATCGGTGCTGATCAAGGCGGTGGCCCGGCAACCGGCGAGCCGTTCGCTGACGGCCGTCGGCCCGAATGCCGAGAACACCGGGACGGTGATTGCTCCGAGCCAGGCCAAGGCGAGATGCGCGATGGCGACGTCGCGGCCCATCGGCAGTTGGACACCCACCCGGTCACCGAATCCCACACCATGGGCTGCAAGGCCGTCCGCCACGGTGGCGACCTCGACGGCGAGCTCGTCGACGGTGAGTTCGCCGGTGGTGCCATCCTCTTCGCTCCAGCAGATCGCGCGCCGCAGACCGTGCCCGTGATCGATCCAGCGGTTGATGCACAGGTCGGCGAGGTTGACCGCACCGCCAGGGAACCAGCGTGTGGCGTGGGGAGTGTGCAGCTGGTCCGCGGCGCTCTCCGGAGGCAGCTGCCAGCGAATGCCCAGCCATTCCTGCACGAGGTCCCAGTACGCCGCGGGATCCTCCCGCGACCAGGCATCCAGTCCGGCGCGGTCGGCCACCTCCGCACGCGCGCACAGGGACGTCAGACGGCTCGCCGCGACACGCTCCGGCGACGGGGTCCAGGTGACGGCCGTCATGACTGCCCACACAGCCGGGAGAGCTCATCGACCAGCAAAGCGGCGAACCCAGGGTCGTTGATGTGCAGAGGGGACTCCACCAGCCGGACCCGGTCCTCGAGCCCACCCCGCAACGCGTCCACGAGAGCGTCGTCGGCCTCCGGGTCCCAGAAGGCCCTCCCCGGTTGATCAAGCTCGGAGAACCCGCCACGGGGGACGACGACCGTCGTGGTGTCCGGCGAGACACCCGACCGTCGCGCCAGCAGAGCGCCCAGCTCGGCGCACTCCTCGGCGTCGGTGCGCATGAGCGTGACGTGCGGGTTGTGCGCGTGGAGTAGCCGGTCCCGATGCGCAGCTGGCACTGAGGCAGGCGGGCCGAAGTTCACCGTGTCCATGGCTCCGGGGACGACGACCTGCGGAATGCCCATCTCGGCGGCAGCGGTCAGCCGGGACTCCCCGGCCGAGAGCGCACCGCCGGCGACATGGTCAGCGAGCTCGGTGGTGGTGACATCGAGCACCGCCCGGCACATGCCGTCGCGCACCAGACGCTCCATGGCCGCGCCACCTGTGCCATTGGCGTGGAAGGTGATCACCTCGTGGTCACGCTGTTCCAGTATGCTGCGCGCCGCCGCCACGCACTGCGTGGTGATACCGAACATCGTGGTGGCGATGCTCCCGGCATGTGAACTCTCGGTGCCACCCGGCCGGTGCGAGCGGTGCGCCAGCGCGGCCGTCGCGGTCGCCGCCCTGGACAGCACGGACCGCAGGATGGTGTTGGTGCCCTCGACGTCCACCACCGGGTAGAAGAGGAGTGCGTCGAGACCCTGCAGGTACGGGCGGGTGTCGCCGGCGACCACGGTCGAGACAAGCACCTTCGGCACGCCGAAGGGTAACGAGGGTGCCGCCGCCGCAAAGACCGTGGCGGCACCGGACCCCCCGGCGAGCAGGATGGCGTCCAGCTCGCCGTCGGCATGCAGTTGCTGCAGGTGGCGGCCGACCGCCTCCCCGATCATCTCCAGGTGCCCGGCGCGGTCCTCCCCCAGCTCAGTCGCTTTGACCAGGGCCGACAGGTCCTCGCGGGACGTCTCGGTGCCGCCACTTTGGCTGTGGGTACCGAAATCGATCCGATGGACGGCGCACCCCTCGCCGACGAGCTCTGTGAACAGGTGGCCGAGGGGCTCGGCCTTGGTGTCGTAGGCACCGATCAGCGCCACGACAGGACGGCCGGAGGTCATCGCGACGGTCCGAGCGGCTGCTTCTTGAAGGCGGCCACCGTGTCATGGATGGGCTCCTCGACCGGGATCCTCTCGATGCTCGAGGCACCGACGAACCCCACCGTCGAGGTGTGCGCGAGCACATGGGCGAGATCCTCCGGACGGGCCAACGGACCGCCGTGGCTGACGACCATGACGTCTTCGCGGACGGCCTCGGCCGCCTTCTGGATCTCGTTGATCAGCTCGACGCTGTCATCCAGCGTGCGGGCGAAGTCCGGGCTCGCGCCGATCGACCCACCCACCGTGAGTCCCATGTGGGCGACGACGACGTCGACACCCGCCCGAGTCATCCGCTCCGATTCGTCGGCATCGAACACGTACGCCATCGTGAACAGCCCTTGTTCGGCCGCGATCCGGATCATCTCCACCTCACGGTCGTAGCCGAATCCCGTCGCCTCCAGGCTCTGCCGCCAGCGCCCATCGATGATGCCGTGGCTGGGAAAGTTGATGACGCCAGCGAACCCGCTGCGATGCAGGGAGTCCAGGAACTGTGGCATCAGCCGGGTGGGATCGGTGCCGTTGACTCCGGCGATCACCGGCGTATCCCGCACGACGGGCAGCACTTCGCGCTCGCCCATCTCCATCACGATGGCGTTGGCGTCGCCGAGTGCGAGCAGCCCTGCGTTGGAGCCGTGCCCCGCCATCCGGAAGCGTCCGGAGTTGTAGATGAGGATGAGGTCGGCACCGCCCCGCTCGGCGAACTTCGCCGAGATTCCAGTTCCTGCACCGGTGCCGATGATCGGTCTGCCGGCCGCGACCTCCTGGCGGAGCTTCGCGACCACGTGGTCCTTGCTGAGCATCAGGGATTCCTTTCGGCACTCACCGTGCGGTGTGGTCGGTTGATGACTGATAGGCCGGGACCTGCAGGCGCTCGCCGTCACGCAGGCTGGACTCGTGGGCGCAGATCCCTGGCGCCGTCCAGGTTGCTGCCCGCACTGCGCCGATCCAGGGTTCACGGTCCTCGACGATGCTGGAGACGAACTCGTGTACGAGGTGCGGATGGGAGCCGCCGTGCTCGGCCTTCACCGTGAGGGTCTCGCCCTGTCCGGACTCCACGGTGAACTCGCTGCGGAAACGACGCAGCGGCTCCGGCAGTGTCCCCTCGTGAGACGGCGGCCGCACCGTCCTGGTCGTCGCCCGGCGACCACGAAGGCCCACCTCGGGCAGGTCGTCCTCGAGCGGCTGGAGCTGGTGGTAGGCCATGCCGTCGCCCTCATGTCGCGGCCACTCGATGCCACCCCGGTCCCCGAAGACGTCGAACCCCTCCACGTACGGGCGCGCGGTCTGGAAGAACGACAACGTGACGTCCGCGACGACGGGACTGTCGGCGAGCCTGAACAGTCCGACCTGGGTTGGGAAGGGGTTGTCGTACGCGCCGACCCGATCGGCGGTGAGGCGACCACTGCCCAGTGTCGCGACGTGGGCGACCGCAGAATCGGTCAGAGCCAGGAGAGGTGTCAGCGCGTGGGTGGCGTACTTCATCGGAGGGAAGCCGCGCCAATAGGGCGGGTATCCGTCGAGGTTCTGGACGTGGAACCCGCGGTAGCTCGTGAGCTGTCCGAGCTCGCCGTCGCGGTACAGCTGTTCGACGAGATGGAACTCGTCGGCGTAGACGGCGGTCTCCATCATCATGTAGCGCGTCCCGTGACGTTGCCGGGCCTCGATGATGGCCTGCAGGTCGTCGAGCTCGGTGGCCATCGGCACTGCGCACGCGCAGTGCCTGCCGGACTCGAGGACCGCCAGAGTCTGAGGTGCGTGATGGCTCACGGGGGACAACAGGTGCACGGCGTCCCACTCGTCGGTCGCCAGGAGCACTTCGAGGCTGTCGAACCGGTCGGTGATCCCAAACCGTTCCCCAACGGCCCGCAGTCGTTCAGGGGCGGTGTCGACGAGGCCGACGCGCCCCACGCGGGGGTGCTCTCGGTAGATCGGGATGAAGTCCTGGCCGAACCCCAGGCCGACTACGGCGACGTCGATCGTCTCGTGGCTCACAGGTCCACCAGCTCCTCGGTGCCGCGTAGGAACGTGACTCCCCCGGTGGCGAAGTTGGCAACATCCTCAGCCGCGGCCTGACCTTCCGGGGAGGCAAGGATGGCGTCCATCGCATCCCGGTCCTCGGCGTAGAGGTCGACCACGAGGTGGATCGGGACGTCGAGATCGCCGGTCTGCTCGCTGGTCCACGTCAGGTTCCAGCCGGTCAGGCCGCGCATCCTGCGGGCGATCGGAAGGTGGGTGCTGACGTAGTAGTCGTCGAAGGCAGCTGGATCGGTGGGGTCTCCGTAGAGGATGGTGAGTCGGTGCATGGGGTTTGCCTCCTGCTGGGGTCGGATGTGCGGGCGCGGCGGCGGGCTACTTGACCGCGCCGACCGAGAGTCCTTCGACGAGTCGTCGCTTCGCGATGAGGAACACGATGAGCAGAGGCAGCGAGGTGAGCAGCGCGAGGCCCATGAGCCGGTTCCAGCTCACCGAGTACAGCGAGGTCTGCTGCGCCAGCAGCGCGGAGACCGGGAGGTTTGCCGGATCGGTCATGAGCGTCGTCGCGTAGATGAACTCGCCCCAGGCGATGATGAACACGATGGCCCCGACCGTCGCGATCCCGTTCAGCAACAGCGGCAGCACGACGGTGCGGAACGTTCGGATGCTGGATGCCCCGTCGAGCTGTGCCGCCTCATAGATCTCATCAGGTATCGAGAGGACGAACGGACGCATGAGCAGGATGGCAAACGGTGCCAGCAGTGCAACGTCAGCAAGGACCAGACCCGTGAGGCTCCCCACCAAGCCCCAGTCGGCGAGGATCCCGTAGAGCGGGATGACGGCCATGGGCTGGGGAACCATCTGCAGCACCAGGAAGCCCGCGAGAGCGAGCGCCGACATGCGGGCCCAACGAGGGCCCGCCTTGCGCCCGAGTGCGTAGGCGGCCGGCACGGCGACCAGAAGGACCAGACCCGTGACAGCGCTGGCAATCTGTAGTGACGTGACGACCGAGGAGCTCGCCACATCCAGGATGTCGGTGAACGTGCCCAGGGACGGCACGAAAGCAATGGCGTTGGGACTCTGCTGAACTGTCGCGTCCGACTTCAGCGCCGTCAGCACCACCCACAGCAACGGCAGCATGTAGACCACCCCGAGCGTCACGGCGAAGGCCGCGTTCCAGCCTCGCCGGGTCCGGCCGACGTTCATGCGCGCTCCTCACGTCGGACACCCCAGGCATAGGGCACTGCGAGCAGAGCGATCACGAGCATCGAGACCGAAGCGACGGCCGCACCGATGCCGAAGGAGTAGGTCCTGAAGGCTTCCTCGTAGGCGAGGAAGGGCAGGGTAGTGGTGACCGTCCCCGGGCCTCCGGAGGTCATCACGTAGACGAAGTCGAAGCTGCGGAACGCGTACAGGAAGATCAGGATGATCAAGACGGCGAGTGTGGGGCGCAGGAGTGGAATGATGATCTGCACCGCCTGCCGGATCGGGCCGGCCCCGTCGAGTGCAGCCGCCTCCAGGACATCACGCGGGATCGCCAGCAGGCCACCGCGGATGATGAGGATGGCGAAGGGCAGGCTGGCCCACGCGGCCACCAGGCTGACCGACCAGAGCGCAAGGTTCGGGCTGCTCAACCAGTCGACCGAGGCCAGACCGAACACGTTCAGCGTCGCGTTCACCAGTCCGTCCCCGGCGAGCAGGAACTTCCAGACGCTGCCGCTGACCAGCGGCGGGAGCGCCCAGACGAAGACCATGAGGGACAGGACCGCGCCCGTGAGTCGGCTGGGATGTGCCAGCACACTCGCCGCGACGTAGCCGATGCCCAGGTCGACCACCAACAGCACCGCGGTGAAGATCGCCGTGGCCTTGGCTGCGCTCCAGAACGCGTCGGATCCGAGAACCTCGGCGATGTTGGCGAGCCCCACAAATTCCCACGACCCGATGAGGGTGGCTGGTCCGACGTCGCTGAGCGCCATCCGCACCATCTCAAAGAGCGGGTAGACCCCCAGCAGAACGCAGACTGCAACAGCGGGCACGAGGTAGGGGGCCAGTCGAGGACGCCGTACACGTCGCCGCCGCAGCACCCCCTGGCTTACCGGAGGCAGGTCGCGACGCGGAGACGTGCTCGACGGACCCGGCGTCGTGGTCGGTGACGTCACGAGCAGCCTCCACCGCCGTCCTCACGAGCACCTGTGACGTCGTCGTAGGCAGTCTGGGCCGCGCCGGCTGCCTCCTCCTGGCCGGAGATGACTGCACTGGTCGCCTTGCCGATGGCTGTCTGCATGTCTGCCGTCTTCTCATTGAGCGGCCACGCTGCGGTCTCCGATGCTGCTTCGACGAAGGGCTGGACCAGCTCGTCGTCCACGACCTTCGGGTCGTCAGCGAGCTCGGCACGGGTCGGAATCTGCCCGGACGCCTCGAAGTTGATCAGACTAGCGTCAGCCGACAGCCAGGCCTCCTCGATGTAGCGCCACGCCAGATCGGGATCGTCGGCGAAGGCGCCGATCCCGAGTCCCTCGCCGCCGGGGAAGACCCGGCTCCCCTCGCTGCCCGCCGGGAAGCGGACCGTCCCGACGTCGAACGAGGCGTCGGGCGCATCGCCGAGGTTCCAGTTGCCGTTGATCCCGAAGACATACCGCCCGGTGGCGAAGGACTGCCAGGCGTCGGTCTGATCCCAGTTCGCCGCCTCGCGAGGCACGATGTCCTCGTCGGTCCAGGACTGCAGTCGCTCTAGCGCAGACTGCAGTGAGGACTGCTCGAGGTTGCAGTAGTCCTGGCCGTCTCCCAACAGCAGAGGCATGAACATCCAGGCCCCCTCGACCGTTGGTGCCCCCGCCATGGACAAGGGGGTGTAGCGGCCGTCGTTCGCGACTGCCTCAAGTGCATCCTGGAAGTCATCAATGGTCGTCGGCGGTTCAATGCCGAGCTCATCGAGCGCGTCCGCGTTGTAGTAGAGACCGAGCAGATTGGTGTACGACATGACGTTGTAGACCTTGTCGTCCTGCCGCCACACGGCCGAGTCGGCGAACTGGTCGCTGTCCTCATACTCGTCCCAGTACTCCGTCATGTCGGCGAGGACGCCCGCACTCGCCAGCGAGGGGAAGTCGACCACGACGTTGTCGAGAACAATGTCGGGCCCGTCCTGGGTGGTAGCCGTCGCCAACAGCTTCGAGGGGAGCTGTTCGAGGGGGATCTGGACCACCTCGATGTCCACGTCGGGATTGTCCTCGATCCAGCGCTCGTTCTGCTGCTCCAGAGCGTCGTTCTGGCCGCCGGCGGTGTAGTAATTCCAGATCGTCAGGGACGATCCGTCCGAGCTGTCACCTCCGTCACCGCAAGCCGCGAGCAGGAGCGCACCGACAGCCGCTCCGCAAATGGCCGTACGCAGTCGTCGATTCATCGTGACGCTCCTCACATATTTCGTTGACCATCAACGTAAATATGTCGTCGACCGATGTCAAGGTGTCAGATAGTCTTCCTGCGCGACAATTTTCTGGCTGACGGGAGTCGACCTCATGGAAAAGCCCTCGGCTCCGTCCGTGACTGCAACCACGCCCCCCGCCGCGTCCGGCAGCGACCCCCTCGCGCGAGCCTCTCGTTCGGGCGAGGTCCTCAGGCTCATCCGCACAGGAGCAGCCACGACCATCTCCGAGCTCGCCACAGCCATGAACGTCGCCCGCTCAACCGTCACCGACCGCGTCGACCTGCTGACCGACATCGGCATGATCGTGCCGCGCACAGGCTTCTCGACGGGACGCGGACGCCCGGCAACGGTCTTTGCCTTCCGTACTGATTCCCGCCTCGCCCTTACCGCCCAGGTCGGGATGAGCGGCGTGCGTCTCGGCCTGGCAGATATGGCCGGGAACATCCTCACCACGCACACACACGACCTTGCTCTCGCGGAAGGCCCTGAGGCACTGTTCGACGCACTCCAGGCAGGGTTCAGCCGACTTCTCGACGCAGCAGAGCGTACGGTCGAGGACGTCGTCGGCGTCGGAGTCGGCCTGCCGGGACGAATCGAGCTGGAGACGACGGAAGGACTCGGGGCATCATCGACCCGGCCGTGGCTCTCCCACTCCCTGAAGTCCTGGCTCGAGGACCTGTACGACGTCCCCGTCTGCGTCGACCGCGGCGTGAACCTGCTCTCCAACGCCGAGCACCGCTCCTTTCATCCGTCAGCCGAGATACTGCTGGGGCTGAAGGTCGGGACCGTGATCGAGTGCGGGATCGTGGTTGCCGCGAAGACCGTCACCGGAGGAAGCGGCATCGCCGGCGAGATCGGACACACCCGTGTGCCCGGCAGTGAGGCCCCGTGCGCGTGCGGGAACCGCGGGTGCCTGAACGCCGTCGCCAGCGGCGCCGCGCTGGCCGAGCAGCTGAACAACGACGACCTGCCAGTGCGATCCGCCCGTGACGTCGCCGACATGGCCGCCAACGGTCACTTTGCGGCAACGAGTGCCCTACGGTCCGCAGGTCGAGCCGTCGGCGAGGTCGTGGCCGGCGCAGTCAACCTGCTCAATCCAGACATCATCGTGGTCTGGGGCTACCTCGCCGACGGCGGGGATCACCTCATCGCGGGACTCCGAGAGGGGCTCTATCGCGGGGCCGTCCCCGCCGCGAGTCGTCACGTCGTGATCGAACCTGCCCGGCTCGGTGACGATGCCGCACTGCGCGGGGCGGCGACCGCCGTCGTGGAGCAGGCACTCACACCGGAGAGGGTCGATCGACAGGTGCCCATCGACGCAGCCCGGCGAGGACTCCAACGAGCCTAGTCACTCGACTCAGGAACCCAGGAGTCCTCGGTCGTAGCCGATGGCCACCGCTGCCGCCCGGTCCTTCACCCCGAGCTTGTCGTAGAGGTGGCTCAGATGGGTCTTCACCGTCGCCTCGCTGACGAACAGCGACCGCGCGATCTCCCTGTTCGAATGTCCCTTGGCCACGAGCGCGAGGACGTCGGCCTCGCGGGAGCTCAGCGCCGTCGAGGACGAACGGGCCCGCGCCACGACGCGTGTCGCCACGGCCGGCGACAGCACCGACTCCCCCGCCGCAGCGGCCCGGATGGCCGCGAACAGATCACTGCGCGGGGCGTCCTTGAGCAGATAGCCGGTGGCGCCCGCATCGAGTGCGGCCATGATGTCTCGGTCGGTGTCGTACGTCGTCAGGACCAGGATCCTGGCCCTGCTCCCCCGACCGGTGAGGGTCGCGATGGCCTCGACCCCGCTCCCGCCCGGCATCCGCAGGTCCATCAGCACGACGTCGGGATCGAGACGGGCGACGACCTCCACGGCCTCGACGCCGTCACCGGCCTCGCCCACGACCTCGACGTCCGGCGCGGCCTGGCACATTCCGCGCAACCCGTCACGAACGACCGGATGGTCGTCGACGATGACGACGGTGACGGGCTCACTCATGAGTCGACTGCTTGCTGAGGTACGGCACACGCAGGGAGATCGCGGTGCCGAAGCCGTGCTCGGACTCGACCACGATCTCCCCCGCGACGCGTGCCGCACGCTGGCGCATGCCGCGCAGGCCGACACCTCCGGTCCGTTGAGGCGCCGAAGGACCGGACGGGTCGAAGCCACCACCATCGTCACGCACGTCGAGGACCAGCTCGTCATCCATGTACGACAGCGTGACACCGACCCTGGACGCGGCGGCATGCTTCGCGACGTTCGTCAACGCCTCCTGCGCCACCCGCAGGACCGTCGCCCCGACGTCCGGGTGCACGGCCTCGGGCTCGCCAGTGACCATGAGGTCTCCCCGGACACCGCTCGACCCGGCCCAGTCGGCGACGAGCCGGTCGAGCACCTCGGGCAGCTGTCGGTCGTCCAGCTGCGCCGGCAGCAGCCCCTGCACCGAGCGGCGCGCCTCCCCGAGCGCGTCACGGGCCAGGTCGCCGGCCCGAGCCCGGTGCGCTCTGGCATCGTCGGGCTCGACGGCGTCGTCGGCAGCCCGCAGCTGGGTGACGATGCCGGTGAGGCTCTGCGCCAAGGTGTCGTGGATCTCCAGGGCGAGGCGCTCGCGCTCGTCGTGGACGCCGGACTCACGGGCACGAGCGACCAGCTCAGCCTGCAGACGGGCGTTCTCGGCCAAGGCCTGCTCGAGACGCGCGTTGGTCCGCTCCAGCTCATCGATCGTGCTGGTGCGCTCGCTCGCCAGCTCGGCCTCCTGCCGCATGATGCGACCAAACATCAGCACCAGGGCAGCATTGACGGCGAACAGCGCACCGAACACCCCCACCTGCACGGCGCCGTCCAGCGGCAGCCCCCCGGACTGTGAGCCGGCCATGGTCACCGCAGCGACGATCAGCGCCACGTCGGCCCAGCGCCGGGACAGGTAGAGATCGGCGTCGAAGTAGGTGGCCACGGCGAAGAGCGCGAAGAACGGATTGATCCAGGTCAGGATGAACGCGATCACGATGCGCAGGACCAGGTAGGACGCCCCGAGCCAGTCGTCGAGCGGATGGTTCCATCGCCGGTCGACGCAGACGCGGTGCAGCACGACCGCCGCGATGCACAGACCGGTGATCAGGCCGTAGCGGTCGCCCTGGTCGACGAGCTCGGCCGTCCAGGCCGCGGCCACGACGCTGACCGCCATCAGGAAGTACGGTCCGTATCGAAAGGCGGTCTCCCACTGACTGTCGATACGGCCGGCGAGATCGCTCACGTCCCCTCCCCGTTCACTCCCACCGGAAGTACCGCGCAGCGAGAGCGCCGGTGACGACCGCCCAGCCGGCGACCACGAGGACGTGGACCAGTGACGGCCAGTCACCCTGGACCGTGGCGTCGAGCGCCAGCGCCGCGGCACCGAACGGCGTCCAGGTGACGATGTCGCCGAGCAGGTCCGGCATCGCCGAGACGGGCAGCCACAGACCGGCGGTGAACATCAGGGGGAAGAGCAGCACCGTCCCCAAGGTGGTGGCGATCTTGGCAGTCGGCGCAAGACCCGTGACCAGTCCGCCGATCGCGAGACTCGCAGCCAGCACGATCAGCATCACGCCGATGAAGCCCACCATGTTCTGCGGCAGCGTGACGTCGAAGGCGACGATCGCGACCACGATGGCGAGGATGCTGCCGAGCAGTGCCGCCGCGCCGTGCAGGACGTACTGGGCCAGGAGCAGGTCCCGGGGCCGGGCCGGGGTGGTGGACAGCCGCCGCAGCACCCGCTGCTCGCGGTAGGCCGCCACCACGGTGGGCATCGTCGCGACGGCCGCGAACAGCATGGCCACCATGGGCATGATCGAGACGTACAACGAGATGACCGAGACGCCGTCCTCGCCCACCTCTCGGAAGTCAGGAATCAGGCCGAGGATCCCCAGCAGCAAAGGGGGAAAGACGACGATCCAGAACAGCGCCGCCGGCTCCCGCGTGAACAGCTTGAACTCGGTGCGCAGCACCGTGCCGGCGGTGGAGTGGCCGCTGGATCGAGTGGGGGTGGAGGTCATGATCAGGACACCTCGGCTTCCGTGTGGTCCAGGGAGTCGATGTTCGCGGGTTCGGCCGTCAGGTCGAGGAAGGCATCGTCGAGCGTCGAGTCCTCGACCCTCAGACGATTGGGCCGGACGCCCCGTGTGCGCAGGTGCTCCAGGACCTCCAGCACGGCGGAGTCGGTGAGGTTGAGCTCCACCCGGTCGCCCTCGCGGGAGCGGACGTCGCTGACGCCGTCGATGGCGGCGAACACCTCGTGCGGCACCGGCGAGGACGGCGTGAAGCTCATGGTCGTCGGGGCGCCGGTCTGGCCGATGATCTCGCGCGGCGTACCCTCCGCCACGATCCGGCCCTCCGAGATGAGCACCAGCCGGTCACACAGGTGCTGCGCCTCCTCCATGAAGTGGGTGACGAGGATGATCGTCGTGCCGTCCGCGCGGGCCTCCTCCACGACCTCCCACACACCGCGGCGCGAGCGCGGGTCCAACCCGGTGGTCAGCTCATCGAGCAACGCGACGCGGGGCCGCCCGATGAGGGCGAGGGCAACGGCCAGACGCTGCTTCTGGCCGCCGGAGAGGTTGTCGTAGCGGGTGCCGAGCTTGTCACCGATGCCAAGACGCTCGGCCAGGGCGAGACCGTCGGCGGGCTCGTCGTAGAACGACGCATACAGCTCCAACGCCTCACGTGCCGTGAGCTTGGCCTGGAGCCCGGCCTGCTGCAGCTGGACACCGACGAACGTCGTCACGGCGCGGCGATCGGCCACGGGATCGAGCCCGTCGACGCGCACGGAACCGGCATCGGGACGACGCAGTCCGGCGATGCACTCGACGGTCGTCGTCTTCCCGGACCCGTTGGGACCGAGCACCCCGACGACCTCGCCGTCAGCGACGTCCAAGGACAGGCGGTCCACCGCAACGGTGGACCCGTAGGTCTTGCGCAGGTCGCGCACCTCGATGACTGACATGACTCAAGCGTCGCGCACCGGCTCCCTCCCGGGCATCCACCGATCGGCTGGAGATCAACCTCCGATCGGCGGAGTCGACGTCAGGTGTGGTTCTTCTCGTGCACCAGGCGCAGACCGGTGAGCGTCAACCACGGGTCCCTCGCGGTGATGCTGGAGCAATGGTCCAAGATGACGTCGGCGTACGAGCCGGTCGCGATGACGGCGACGTCGTCCGGCTCCGCACCGAGTGTCTCGATGACCCGGTCGACGATGCCGTCGACCAGACCGGCGAACCCGTACACCGCTCCCGCCTGGACCGCCTCGACGGTGTTCTTGCCGATGACGCCACGCGGCTGGGCCAGCTCCACGGCCCGCAGCTGCGCCCCGTGGCGCGCCAGCGCGTCCAGGGACAGCTCCACGGCCGGCGCGATCGCGCCCCCGAGGTAGCGGTTCTGCTCATCGAGCACGTCGAAGATCGTCGCGGTGCCGTTCATGTCGACGACGATCGCCGGCCCACCGTAGAGCTCTGCGGCCGCCAGGGCGTTGACGATGCGGTCCGCACCCACCTCACGTGGGTTGTCGGTCTGGATGGCGACGCCGGTCTTCACCCCCGGGCCGACGACGGAGACCGGCAGGGCGGAGAAGTACCGATCCAGCATCGCCCGCAGCTCCAGCTGGATCGACGGCACGGTGCAGCACATCGCCACCGCCTCGACGTCCCCCAGCCCGGCGGAGCGGACGAACCCGTGCGCCAGCAGGTACCACTCGTCGGCCGTGCGAGCGACGTCGGACGACACGGTCCAGTGCTCCAGGAGCGTCGAGCCCTCGAAGACCCCGATGACCGAGCGGCTGTTGCCGACGTCAAGCGTCAGGAGGCTCATCGCGTCAGGACCGCAGGACGAGAGGGTTGGGAGCGACCGGTGCGGCCTGTGCCCCCGCAGTCACGTCGCCGCGGACCAGGTCACCCCCGTGGGTGCCAGGCAGCACCTCGGCCGGGTCCGAACCGGTGCCGATGACGTGGTTCTCGGAGTCGACGAAGACCACACTGGGCTCGAACGTGCGGGCCTCGGCGTCCTCCATCTGTCCGTAGGCGATGAGGATCACGAGGTCACCGGGGTGCACGAGGCGGGCAGCGGCGCCGTTGATGCCGATGACGCCCGAACCGCGCTCGCCGGCGATCGTGTATGTCTCCAGCCGTGCACCGTTGTCGATGTCGACGATGTGCACGAGCTCGCCGGCCAGCAGGTTCGCAGCGTCCAGCAGGTCGGCGTCGACGGTGACCGAGCCGACGTAGTGCAGGTCGGCCTGCGTCACGGTGGCGCGGTGGATCTTGGAGGTCATCATGGTGCGCAGCATGGGTCAGGCTCCTTCGCTGGCTGAGTTCGCAGAGTCGGGACTATGTCCGCTCATGTGGGGGACGAGACCGGTGTTGTCGAGCAGGCGAGGTGTGCCGACGCGTGCGGCGACGAGCAGCCTGGCCTCCTGCCCCGGCACGGGCGCGCCGAGGTCCGGGTCGGTGAGGGCCAGGTAGTCGGGAGCGATCCCTTCGGCCTCGAGCACGGAACGGGCGGCCGTCACGACGGCGTCGATGCCCTGCGAGGCCGCTGCCACACCGGCATCGAGCGCCCTCGACAGCGCCGTGGCACGCTGCCGCTCCTCGGCGCCGAGATAGACGTTGCGTGAGCTCATGGCGAGCCCGTCAGCCTCTCGCACGATCGGGCAGCCGACGACGTCGACGCCCAGGCACAGCTCGGCAGCCATCTGCCGGATGAGCACGAGCTGCTGGTAGTCCTTCTCACCGAAGACGGCGACGTCGGGACGCACCAGGCCGAACAGCTTGGCCACGACGGTGAGCACGCCCCGAAAGTGCGTCGGCCGCTGCTCTCCCTCCAGGACACTGCCGAGCGGCCCGGCATCCACGGTGACCCCGGCATCGGGACCGTGGGGGTACATCGTCTCCAGGGTGGGGGCGAAGACCACGTCGACGCCGGCCTCCTCGCATCGCTGCAGATCGGCGTCGAAGGTGCGCGGGTACGCCTCGAAGTCCTCACCGGGCGCGAACTGCGTGGGGTTGACGAAGATCGACGCCACGAGCGTGTCGGCGAGCGGCCGGGCATGCTTCATCAGCTGCACGTGGCCGTCGTGCAGCGCGCCCATCGTGGGGACGAGCGCGACCGGCCCACCCAGGTTCGTGAGCTCGGCTGCGGTGCGGACCACAGTAGGCATGTCAGCCGCTCACGTCCTGGGCACGGGCGTGGCTATCGGCCGCCCGGAGCCCGGCACCCCCGGCACTGCCATCCGCCGCCCGGAGCCCGGCACCCCCGGCACTGCCATCCGCCGCCCGGAGCCCGGCACCCCCGCCTGTGGCCTCGCGGACCGCGTCGGCGGCCTCGGCCGACAGACGACCGTCGGCCTCGGCGCGCCCGGCCGTGGCTTGCGCGAGCGCCTCGTAGGCGTCCTGGGTGGAGGCGGGCGCCTCGGCAAGGGCCTCCACGTGGGCACGCACGGTGGTGACGTCACCGCGGGCCACGGGGCCGGTGAGGGCGGCATCGCCCAGCTCCAGAGCGTTGGCGAGGGCGGCTTCCAGCAGCGGGCGGAGGACCTCGGCAGCCATGCCGGCGTCGGTCGTGCCCTCCGCCGGATGCCCGATCCCCCGCAGCAGCTCCAGGGACTGGGCGACGAGGGTGGTGAGGTGATTGGCTCCGTGGGCGAGCGCCGCGTGGTAGCGAACCCGGTCGGCCTCGTCGACCCACAGGACAGTGCCACCCAGCGTCTGCACCAGGTCCGCCGCGAGGTCGCGATCGGTGTCGGCGGCGGTGAGCCCCCACACGCAGGTCCGCTCCAGGTCGGCCGTGCCGCCGGTGAAGGTCATGGCCGGGTGCAACGCCAGAGGCCGGGCACCGCGGCGGGTCAGCGCCTCCAGGGCACCCAGACCATGGCGACCGCTGGTGTGGGCCACGACGGTGCCCGGACGCACGGCGTCGGCACCGGCAAGCTGCTCCGACAGAGCGACCAGAGCGTCATCGGGCACAGCCAGCACCAAGACCTCGCTGCGTCGGGCAACATCGGCCGGGTCGAGAACCGGGACATCGGGCAGCATCGTGGCGGCGCGCAGACGCGAGGCGTCGGACCGGGCACTGACACCGACGATCTCGTGGCCGGCGGCACGTAGGCGCGCCGCGACGACCGAGCCGACACGGCCGGCCCCGATCACGCCCACAGCAGGACGCTTCATGATGGATGTCCTCTCGTTCCAGTCCCATGACGGGTACCAGACAATCTGACGTCGTCAGTCTATCTCCCGATCCCCCGTCGCAGACGCCCACGTGCGAGAGGTCACACGCGACCTCCAGGAGCCAGACCGGGCCGCGCCAGATGTCGCCCGCAGCCCGGCTGTCCGGCGCTCCTGCCACCCGGTTCGTGAGCCTGGGCCCCCAACCGCGGGGCGAGTGGGGGCCCAGGCTCACACATCGGGGGACTCAGGTCGTGGGTGAGGCGCCCGGGGGCGGGTCGTCATCTTCAGGCAGCCGCAATGTGCGCTCCAGCCAGAGGGCCATGACGACGACCGCCAGGGCCGCCAGAGCCGCCAGAGCCGACTGCAGGACCCGCTCACGGCCCAGGACGGTGTCCATGGCGTCGAGGTACATCAAGGCGTAGCCCAGGTAGCCGCCGAGGAACAGCGAACCGACGATCGCCGACGCCTTGGCCAGCGCGAGCAGCCGGATGCCGAGCTCGCTGTTCATCTGCCGCTTGTCCTCACGCAGGTTGCGCCAGGTGCCGCGGGCCGTCCAGCCGAGGCCGAACGCCAGGGCGCCCAGCGCGAGCGCCGCCACCCAGCCGGGACGCGGCGCCACATGGCCGGTGCGCACTGCGATCTCCGGGACGGACGTACCGACCACCAGACCGACCGCGACAGCGACCGCCACGTGCAGTGCCGAGGTGTGGCGGACGTGTCTCACAGGATGGCTCGGTCAGAGCATGATCTCGAGGTCCCCGCGACGCTCGACGCCGGAGGTGTCGACGTCGCCGATGAGATCGGCGACGAACCCCTTGCCCGGGATCTCGCCCTCAGGATCGATCTCCAGCCACGGCACGAGCACGAACCCCCGCTCGTGCGCCCGCGGGTGCGGCAGCTGCAGCGTCTCGTCGTCGGCGATGCGATCTCCCACGACGATGAGATCGACGTCGAGCGTCCGGGGCCCGTTGGCCTCGGGACGCTCACGTCCGAACGCATCCTCGATGGCCAGGGCACGATCCAGCATGGTGTGCACCGTCAGCGTGGTGTCGATGAGGACGACGGCGTTGAGGAACTTGCCGGAGCCCTCGGGCGCCTTGACAGGCTCGGTCTCATAGACCGAGGAGACCGCGACGATGGTGACTTCCGGAGTGTCCTCGAGCGCCGCGACGGCACCCTGCAGACGGTTGAGTCGATCGCCGAGGTTCGAGCCGATGGCGATGACCGCCTGCCGGATGGGACGCATGCCACCGGTCATGGTGTCTGCGTCGAGCACGTACGGCGTGGGCGATTCGGTCACTGCTTGCTCCGCTCTGTGGTCACGCTGACATTGTCGAACGCCACCGTGATGGGCGCTTCGGGCTTGTGCACCGTCACGCTCGCCCACTTCACGGGCGGGTGCGACAGGCACAAGTCCACCATACGGAGTGCAACGGACTCAACGAGGTCCATCGGTGGACCGACAATGACGTCGTGGATCTGCTGCGCCAGCACGCCATAGTCCACAGTGGCAGAGAGGTCGTCGTCCCGGCCGGCGGCCGAGAGGTCCAGACCGATGGTGACATCGGCGACGAACTCCTGCCCGTCACGTCGCTCGTGCTCGAAGACGCCGTGATGACCGCGGGCACGGATACCCTTCAGCTCGATCCGGTCTGCGCCTTCTGCCGCCCCCGGCCCGGCACCCCCGCCGGTGCCTTCGGCCGCCCCCGGCCCGGCACCCCCGCCGGTGCCTTCGGCCGCCCCCGGCCCGGCACCGCTCGCGCTCGACCCGCCCATCACTCGTCTCCCTCGTCCTCGACGACCTCGAGGACCGGCGAGGCGTGCCGCGACCAGAACTTCCACGGGGCACCGGCGTCCGAGCGCACCAGGACACTGGTGCAGACCGCCTTGCCGCCGGAGAAGGAGTCCGCGGACTCCACGCCCTCACCGGACAGGATGTTCTCGGTGCAGGTGACCACGGCGACGTCTCCCTCGACTGCGTCCCCCGCCCCCTCGCCGGCCTGCCCCACAGCGCTGGGAGCGCCCGGCAGGACGCTCACGGCGACGTCGGTGAGGAAGAACTGGATGTAGCCGACGTTGGCCATGAGCATCGCCCACGAACGCAGGACGGACTCGGTGCCGGTCAGCGGCTCGGCGCCGGGGTGGACGCAGGACGTCGTGGGCGCATCGGCCCACAAGGACTCCATCAGCTCCAGGTCGCCGGTCTCCACGGCATCGTAGAAGGCGCGGTGGCGGGCGAGCACGTCACTCATCTGCGGAACCACCCTTCTCCCAGGCCAGACGGGCGACGACGCGCACCGCGTCGGCCGACGGACGCGGGTCGTGCACACGCACGCACCACGCTCCCGCAGCAGCGGCCAAGGTGGTGATGGCAGCGGTGGCATCCTCACGGTCGTCCACGGGCCGGTTCCCGTCGCCGTCGGCAGTCGCCAGCCCCCCGTGCCGCCCGGAGTCCGGCACCCCTGCTGTACCGTCTGGCCGCCCGGAGCCCGGCACCCCCGCTGTACCGTCTGGCC
This sequence comes from Aeromicrobium sp. CTD01-1L150, assembly GCF_041951745.1. GTDB lineage: Bacteria > Actinomycetota > Actinomycetes > Propionibacteriales > Nocardioidaceae > Aeromicrobium. The sequence continues at coordinate 624,937 of NZ_CP169555.1, read as the reverse complement.
GCCCGGAGCCCGGCACCCCCGCCAGGAGCTCTCCGAGGAATCGCTTACGGCTGGCCGCCACGAGCAACGGGTGCCCGAGCTCCATGAACGCCGGCAGGTCGGCCAGCACGGACCAGTTCTGCTCGCCGGTCTTGGAGAAGCCCAGCCCGGGATCCACGACGATCCGCTCCGGCGCCACACCGGCCTCGAGCGCCCGCTGCACCTGCTCACGCAGCTCGGCCACGACGTCGGTCACGACGTCGCCGTACTGGGTGAGGTCCTGCATCCGATCAGAGTGCCCGCGCCAGTGCATGAGCACCACCGGAGCAGCCGTCCGAGCCACGAGTGGGACCATCTGCGGATCGGCTCGGCCACCGGACACGTCGTTGACGACTGCGGCACCAGCGTCCAACGACTCCGCCGCCACGCGCGCCCGCATCGTGTCGACCGAGACGTCCACACCCTGGCCGGCCAGGCCTCGCACGACCGGCAGGACACGCGCCAGCTCCTCCTCGACGTCGATGCGCACAGCGCCCGGACGGGTGGACTCCCCGCCGACGTCGACGAGGTCGGCACCACGCTCGATGAGCTCCAGTCCATGCTCCACCGCCGTCTGGGGGTCGATCCAGTGACCGCCGTCGGAGAAGGAGTCGGGCGTCACGTTGACGACGCCCATCACCCGGCAGCGCCCGATGGGCTGGAGCACGGCGGGGGTGCCGGGCCCCGGGCGGCCAGACGACACGGCGGGGGTGCCGGGCTCCGGGCGGCCAAACGGCACAGCGGGGGTGCCGGGCTCCGGGCGGCCAGACGGCACAGCGGGGGTGCCGGGCTCCGGGTGGCGGAAGGTACCGCTCACGCGCGGTTCCTGCCGGCAGTGATGAGACCCATCGCCTCGGCGCGGGTGGCGGGGTCGCGCAGCTGGCCACGCACGGCGCTGGTGATGGTGCTGGCACCACCCTTGCGGACGCCACGCATCGTCATGCACAGGTGCTCGGCCTCGACCACGACGATGACACCGCGCGGCTGGAGCACCTCGATGAGCGCGTCGGCGACCTGGGTGGTCAACCGTTCCTGCACCTGGGGCCGGCGG